>NZ_JBHVWN010000011.1:0-160392 GCF_042882275.1 Streptomyces sp. NPDC058231
TTGCGGCCGTTTTGGTTTTTCTGCGCATCCCTCCCCCGGCCGCCCTAAAACCAATCCGGGGGCGGCCCCCCGGTCCTCCGGTCCCCCCCCCCCCTCACTGCGTACAGCGGCGGGAAGGGCTCAGCCTTCGACGCCGAGCCTCTCCAGGATCAGCTCTCGGACGCGGGCCGCATCCGCCTGGCCGCGGGTGGCCTTCATGACCGCGCCCACCAGCGCGCCCGCCGCCGCGACCTTGCCACCGCGGATCTTGTCCGCGACGGCCGCGTTCGAGGCGATGGCCTCGTCGACGGCAGCGCCGAGCGCACCCTCGTCCGAGACGACCTTCAGGCCGCGCTTCTCGACGACGGTGTCCGGGTCGCCCTCGCCCGCGAGGACACCCTCGATGACCTGGCGTGCCAGCTTGTCGTTGAGGTCACCGGCGGCGACGAGCTCGGTCACCCGGGCGACCTGCGCCGGCGTGATCGCCAGCTCGTCCAGGGGGGTGCCGCTCTCGTTGGAGTGACGGGCCAGCTCGCCCATCCACCACTTGCGGGCCTGGTCCGAAGGAGCGCCCGCCTCGGTCGTGGCGACGATCAGGTCGACCGCGCCCGCGTTGAGGATCGACTGCATGTCGAACTCGGAGACACCCCACTCCTCACGGAGCCGGTTGCGGCGTACCCGCGGCAGCTCCGGAAGCCCCTTGCGGAGCCCCTCGACCCAGTCACGGGCCGGGGCGACCGGCACCAGGTCGGGCTCCGGGAAGTAGCGGTAGTCCTCGGCGTTGTCCTTGATGCGGCCGGCCGTGGTGGAGCCGTCCTCCTCGTGGAAGTGCCGGGTCTCCTGCACGATCTTGCCGCCGGAGTTCAGCACCGCGGCGTGGCGCTGGATCTCGTAACGGGCGGCACGCTCGACGGAACGCAGCGAGTTCACGTTCTTCGTCTCGGAACGCGTACCGAACGTCTCGGTGCCGTTGGGGCGCAGCGACAGGTTCACGTCGCAGCGCATCTGGCCCTGCTCCATGCGGGCCTCGGAGACGCCGAGCGCCTTGATGAGCTCACGCAGCTCGGCGACGTACGCCTTCGCGACCTCGGGGGCGCGCGCGCCGGCTCCCTCGATCGGCTTGGTGACGATCTCGATGAGCGGGATGCCCGCACGGTTGTAGTCGAGCAGCGAGTGGGACGCGCCGTGGATACGGCCGGTGGCGCCGCCGACGTGCAGCGACTTACCGGTGTCCTCCTCCATGTGGGCGCGCTCGATCTGCACCCGGAAGATCTCCCCGTCCTCCAGCTGGACGTCCAGATAGCCGTCGAAGGCGATCGGCTCGTCGTACTGCGAGGTCTGGAAGTTCTTCGGCATGTCCGGATAGAAGTAGTTCTTCCGGGCGAAGCGGCACCACTCGGCGATCTCGCAGTTCAGCGCGAGACCGATCTTGACGGCGGACTCGACGCCGATCGCGTTGACGACCGGGAGCGAGCCGGGCATGCCCAGGCACGTCGGGCACGTCTGCGAGTTCGGTTCGGCGCCCAGCTCGGTGGAGCAGCCGCAGAACATCTTGGTCTTGGTGCCGAGCTCGACGTGGACCTCGAGGCCCATGACGGGGTCGTACGTCGCGAGGGCGTCCTCGTACGGCACCAGGTCAGTGACAGTCACGGTGAAACTTTCCCTCTCAGCCCAGCAGTACGTCGTCGTCGCCCAGGCGCTTCAGCTCTCGGTAGAGCAGAGCGATGCCGGTGGCGATGGCGGCGGCGGAGACGACGGCGTCGACCAGTCGGAGCGTGTCGTGCTCGGAGCGGGCCCTCTTGACCTGCTTGAGGACGCTGACCGCACCGAAGGCGGTGGTGCCGATGGACAGGTACGTACCGGTCTTGGACTTCTTGAAGCCCTTGGCCTTGGTCATTGCGCTCACAGCGACGGAGCCTCCTCCAGCAGCGGGTGCCCCCACTTTTCCACGAAGGCGGCCTCGACGGCGGCGCCGACCTTGTACAGCCGGTCGTCCTTCATGGCGGGGGCGATGATCTGCAGACCGACCGGCAGGCCGTCCTCCGGTGCCAGACCGCAGGGGAGCGACATGGCGGCGTTGCCGGCCAGGTTGGTCGGGATCGTGCACAGGTCGGCCAGGTACATCGCCATCGGGTCGTCGGCGCGCTCGCCGATCGGGAAGGCGGTGGTCGGGGTCGTCGGGGAGACGATCACGTCGACCTGCTCGAAAGCCTTCTCGAAGTCCCGGGTGATGAGGGTGCGGACCTTCTGCGCCGAGCCGTAGTACGCGTCGTAGTAGCCGGAGCTGAGTGCGTACGTACCGAGGATCACGCGGCGCTTGACCTCGTCGCCGAAGCCGGCCTCGCGGGTGAGCGCGGTGACCTCCTCGGCGGACTTCG
Source organism: Streptomyces sp. NPDC058231 (assembly GCF_042882275.1). Classification (NCBI taxonomy): domain Bacteria; kingdom Bacillati; phylum Actinomycetota; class Actinomycetes; order Kitasatosporales; family Streptomycetaceae; genus Streptomyces; species Streptomyces sp. NPDC058231. The sequence goes on from NZ_JBHVWN010000011.1 coordinate 2,358, forward strand.
TGCCGTCGTCGCCGACCCGCAGGCCGTACCGCATGGCGTCGAAGCGGGCCAGGTTCGAGGAGCACTCGGACGGCGCGATCAGGTAGTACGCGGACAGGCCCAGGTCGAACGACGGGCAGTCCAGCTCCACGACCGTGGCGCCGAGCGACTTGAGCAGCTCGACCGACTCGTTGAAGCGCTGGACGACGCCGGCCTGGTAGCCCTCGCCGGAGAACTGCTTGACGACACCGACGCGCATGCCGTCGACGCTACCGTTGCGGGCCGCCTCGACGACCGGCGGGACGGGGGCGTCGATCGACGTCGAGTCCAGCGGGTCGTGTCCGGCGATCGCCTCGTGCAGCAGGGCCGCGTCCAGCACCGTACGGGCACAGGGGCCGCCCTGGTCGAGGGAGGACGAGAAGGCGACCATGCCGTAGCGGGAGACGCCGCCGTAGGTGGGCTTGACGCCGACGGTGCCGGTGACGGCGGCGGGCTGGCGGATGGAACCGCCGGTGTCCGTGCCGATGGCGAGCGGGGCCTCGTACGAGGCGAGGGCGGCCGATGAGCCACCGCCGGAGCCGCCCGGGATCCGGGTGAGGTCCCACGGGTTGCCGGTCGGACCGTAGGCGCTGTTCTCGGTGGAGGACCCCATGGCGAACTCGTCCATGTTGGTCTTGCCGAGGATGACGACGTCGGCGGCCTTCAGCTTCTTGGTCAGGGTCGCGTCGTACGGCGGGACCCAGCCCTCGAGGATCTTCGAGCCGACGGTGGTCGGCATGTCCTTCGTGGTGAAGATGTCCTTGAGCGCGAGCGGGACGCCGGCCAGCGGGCCGAGCTTCTCGCCGGCCGCCTTCTTCGCGTCGACGGCACGGGCCTGCGCGAGCGCGCCCTCACGGTCGACATGCAGGAAGGCGTGGACCTTCTCGTCGATCGCGTCGATCCGGGCCAGGTGTGCCTCGGTGACCTCGACGGCCGTGAGCTCACCGGAAGCGATCTTCGCGGCGATCTCGGCGGCGGTGAGCTTGATGATGGTGCTGATGTCCGTCATGACTTTTAGTCCTCCCCCAGGATCTGCGGCACCTTGAAACGCTGCTGCTCCTGGGCCGGGGCGCCGGAGAGCGCCTGCTCGGGGGTGAGCGACGGACGGACCTCGTCCGCGCGCATGACATTGGTCAGCGGCAGCGGGTGGGAGGTCGGCGGTACGTCTTGGTCGGCGACCTCGGAGACGCGGGCGACCGCGCCGATGATGTCGTCGAGCTGACCGGCGAAGTGATCGAGCTCTTCGCCCTTCAGCTCCAGACGCGCCAGCCGTGCGAGGTGGGCGACCTCCTCGCGCGTGATGCCAGGCATGCAGCGATCCTCAGGGGTGAGTGTGTGGGTTTTGGCACCAATCCTATGGGGTCCGCCGCGGCCGGAGCCGCCACCCATGGAACACCCGGCTCCGGCCGGGCTCCGCCCTGCGCGTTCCGGGGCCGGTCGGGCCCGTAGGCAGGGAATCCGTCGAGGTGCGGTGCCCTCGCTGCCGCAGGCAGGATCCGCAGGGGAAGTTCGCAGGGAATCCGCGGGGGATCCGGGCGACGGGCGGGCAACCGGATGTCCGGGGCGGGCCTGCCGTCGGCCGTCCGGCCGTTCAGGTGGCCGCCGGGCGGGAGCGGACCGCCCGCCCGGGCGGCAGCTGCTCCAGCTCCGTGCCCCCCGCGGCGGCCGCGGCCGCCGCCGCTTCCAGCTCCGCGGGCCGCCGCCATCCGTGCTCCCCGCGCGCCCGCAGCCAGGCCGTCGTCTCCTGCGGCGGCATCGCGGCGGCCACCAGCCATCCCTGCACCGCGTCGCAGCGCAGGTCCCGCAGCCGCTCCCACGTCTCGTCGTCCTCGACGCCCTCGGCGACGACGAGCAGTCCGAGCGAGTGGGCCAGGTCGATCGTGCAGCGGACGATCTCCGCGTCCTCGTTGTCGACGGCGAGGCGGGCCACGAACGAGCGGTCGATCTTGAGTTCACTCACCGGCAGCCGGCGCAGATGGACCAGGGAGGAGTAGCCGGTACCGAAGTCGTCGAGCGACATCTTCACGCCGTGCGCCGTCAGTCCCGCGAGGGTGTCGGCGGCGCGCTGCGGATCCTCCAGCAGCACGTGTTCCGTGATTTCCAGCTGCAGGGAGCCGGGCGGGACACCGTGCCGGGCGAGCCGGGCCGCGACGCCGCCCGCGAAACCGGGGGTGTGGACGTCGCGCGGCGAGACGTTGACCGCCACCGGGACGAACAGTCCCTGCGCCCGCCACCGGGCGACCTGTGCCAGCGCCGTCTCCAGCACGTACTCGGTCAGGTGAGGCATCAGACCCGACGACTCGGCGATGGCGATGAACTCGTCCGGAGGGACCCGGCCCCGTTCCGGATGCACCCAGCGCACCAGCGCTTCGAGTCCGGCCACCTGACCGTCGAAGCGGACCTTCGGCTGGTAGTGGAGCTCCACCTCGCCGGCGTCCAGCGCACGCCGCAGGTCTCCGAGGAGCCCCAGCCGGTCGGGGGTGTTGCTGTCCCGCTTCGACTCGTACACCTCGACACCGGTACGGTCCCGCTTGGCCTGGTACATCGCCACGTCCGCGCGTCTGAGCAGCCCCTCGGCGTCGGGCGCGTGGTCGGGGAAGACGGCGACTCCGGCGCTCGCCTCCAGCACCAGCGTCAGGCCGTCGAGGTCCAGTGGTGAGGAGAGTTCGGCGACCAGGTGGCGGGCGACGCGCTGCGCGCTGGTGGTGGAGTCAGCGGTCGGGAGCAGTACGGCGAACTCGTCGCCGCCGAGCCGGGCGGCCTCCGCTCCGCGCGGCAGGGCCAGTCGCAGGCGGTCCGCTATCTGCAGCAGCAGCCGGTCCCCCGCCAGGTGGCCCAGGGTGTCGTTGACGGCCCGGAACCGGTCGAGGTCGATCAGTACGAGCGCGGACCTGGCGCCGATGTTCTCGGCGTCCTCCAGGGCCGTCCAGATCCGTTCCAGCAGCCATTGCCGGTTGGGCAGTCCGGTGAGCGGGTCCCGCAGCTGCTCCTCGGCCCGGGCGCGGGCGATCCAGAGGGTGGAGTCCAGGGCGATCAGCGGAACCGCGAAGAGCGGCAGGAGTACGGGGGCGGCCATGGCGACGACGCATATCAGCGGGGCGATCCCGAGCAGGGCGACCGCGACCAGCCCCTGCCGCAGCAGGGCGGTGCGCGCGATGGTCGGCAGCCCGCCACCCTGGGAGGCCCGCGCGTACCAGAGGAGCACCCGGGTGACGAGGAGGTAGGTGGCGGCGGCGAGGAGGACTTCCGGGACGGAGCCGATACCCCAGTCGAGTGGCCGCCAGGGCGACTCGACGCTCTGCACCTCGCCGAACAGGGCGAGCACCAGCGCCGCCGCACCCACCCCCAGGATGTCCACCGCCCCGTGCAGCAGCCCCTGCCACCAGCGATGTCTTCGTGCCACGCCGACGAGCACGACGACGACCAGGCTGACCAGGCCGGCGGCCACCCACCCGTAGAGCAGCAGGACGGCCAGGGTGAGGGCGGCGCCGGAGCCGGTCCCGCCCCACCAGCGGTCGCGCCCGAGGGCGACCAGATGGCCGACGATGATCCCGGTGAGGACGGCGAGCGACCAGCCGGCCGCACCGGCCGGGAAGAGCGCCTGTCCGTCGCTCAAGGTCCCGTAGAAACCGGTCGCGAGCTGAACGGTTGCAATCACCATGACGACGGCGCCCACTCTGGGAGTGAGGCCGAGGAAACCTTGCAGCCGCGACACCGGTGCGGCGCTCTCGGTCGGTTTCATTCCGTCCCTCTCACAGCCGGCGGTGCCGATGTCACCTGTTCGTCCCGCTCCCACGCCACCGGGGCCCACGGACCGTCACACAGCCGGGGCACCGCAGGCGCACGTCTCAACAGTAGGCCGCGAAACGCCCCTACGGGCAGCGCTCTACAGCTCTTGCCCGAATGCGATCCGACCACCCGTCAGCATCTGCTGGATCTGGTAAGCGCCGAACGGGTGAACCGGACGGCCCGGTCGCGGCCTCCGGTCCACCGCGTCCCGGTGCCGACCCCGTCCGGTGCCACCGCCGTGCGCTACTCCTCGGCCGGTCCGGCGACCGGCACAGCCGCCTCGCGTGCGGCGTCAGGCCCCTGTTCGAGCAGGACGGAAAAGCCCGCACCGTCCAGAACCGGAACCTTCAGCTGGACGGCCTTGTCGTACTTCGAGCCGGGATTGTCGCCGACCACCACGAAGGAGGTCTTCTTCGAAACGGAACCGGTCACCTTGGCCCCCCGGCTCTGCAGGGCCTCTTTCGCGCCATCTCTGGTGTGGTCGGCCAGCGTGCCGGTGACGACGACGGTGAGCCCTTCGAGCGGGCGCAGCGCCTCGTCCTCGCCCGTGCCCGCGTCCTCCATCCGGACTCCCGCCTCCCGCCACTTGCGCAGGATCTCCCGGTGCCAGTCCTCGGCGAACCACCGGGTGACCGAGGCGGCGATGACGGGGCCGACGCCGTCGGCCGCGGCCAGTTCCTCCTCGGTGGCCGCCTCGATGCGGTCCATCGAACGGAACTGGCGGGCCAGTTCCCCGGCCGCGACCGGCCCCACGTGACGGATCGACAGCCCCGTGAGGATCCGGGCCAGCGGGGCCTCCTTGGCCGCGGCCACGGACTCCAGCATCGCCACGGCGTTCTTCCTCGGTTCGCCGTCCTGGTTGGCGAAGACCAGGGCGGTCTTCTCCTCGCCGGTCTTCGGATCGCGCTTGGGCAGTCCGCTGTCCATGTCGAGGACATGGGCGCGGATCGGCAGCAGCTGCTCGATCGTCAGCCCGAAGAGGTCGCTCTCGTCCCGCAGTGGCGGCTCGGTGGGCTCCAGCGGTCTGGTCAGGGCTGCCGCCGCGACATAGCCGAAGTGGTCGATGTCCAGGCACTTGCGGCCCGCGAGATAGGCGATGCGTTCACGCAACTGTGCCGGGCAGAAGCGGGCGTTGGGGCAGCGGACGTCGATGTCGGCCTCCTTCGTGGGCCGCAGCTCCGTCCCGCACTCGGGGCAGTGGGTCGGCATCACGAACGCCCGCTCGGTGCCGTCCCGATGATCGACGACCGGGCCGAGGATCTCGGGGATCACGTCGCCTGCCTTGCGGATCACCACCGTGTCCCCGATGAGGACACCCTTGCCCTTCACCACGTTCTGGTTGTGCAGGGTGGCGAACTCGACCTCGGAGCCCGCCACCTCGACCGGTTCGACCTGCGCGTACGGGGTGACCCGGCCGGTGCGCCCGACGCCGACCCGGATGTTCACCAGCTTGGTGTTGACCTCCTCCGGCGGGTACTTCCAGGCGATCGCCCAGCGCGGGGCGCGCGAGGTGGAGCCCAGCCGCCCCTGCAGCGCGATCTCGTCGAGCTTGACGACCACGCCGTCGATCTCGTGCTCGACGGTGTGCCGGTTCTCACCGAAGTGCGCGATGAACTCCCTCACTCCGTCGAGGGAGTCGACGACCTTGTTGTACCTGGCGGTGGGCAGACCCCACTCGTGCAGCAGCTCGTAGGCGTGCGAGAGGCAGTCGATGTCGAAGCCCTCACGGGCACCGATGCCGTGCACCACCATGTGCAGCGGGCGGGCTGCGGTGACCTTCGGGTCCTTCTGGCGCAGCGAACCCGCCGCCGCGTTGCGCGGGTTGGCGAACGGTTTGTCGTCGGCCTCCACCAGCCGGGCGTTGAGCCCCTCGAAGGCCTCCATCGGAAAGAACACCTCGCCGCGGATCTCGACCAGCTCCGGAATCCGCTCGCCCTTCAGCCGGTGCGGGATCTCGGCGATCGTGCGCACGTTGGGCGTGACGTCCTCGCCGGTGCCGCCGTCACCGCGGGTCGCGGCTCGGGTCAGCAGCCCGTTCTCGTACGTGAGGTTGACCGCGAGGCCGTCCACCTTGAGTTCGCACAGGAAGTGGTAGCCGGGTCCGCCGACGTCCTTGGCGACGCGGTCGGCCCAGAGCGCCAGCTTCTCGTCGTCGAACGCGTTGTCCAGGGAGAGCATCGGCTCGCGGTGCTCGACCGAGGTGAATTCCGTCTGGTACGGGCCCGCGACCTTCTGGGTCGGCGATTCGGGCGTACGCAGCTGCGGGTACTCGTCCTCCAGGGCCTCCAGCGCGCGCATCAGTGCGTCGAACTCGGCGTCGCTGACGATCGGCTGGTCGTTCACGTAGTACCGGAAACGGTGCTCCTCGATCTGCTCGGCGAGGAGTGCATGCCGCTGCAGTGCCTCCGCGGGCACTTCTCTCTGCTGTCCGCCGGCCATCGTCCCGTCCTCCCGTTACCCGATCCCCGTCACTCAGGGTTGTCTGCGAGCGATCTCGCGGCCCGGGCGCAGTGGGCGAGCGCGGCACGTGCGTACGCGGGAGACGCACCCGCGAGCCCGCACGACGGAGTGATCACCAGCGACTCGGCGAGAGTCCCCGGATTCAGCCCCAGCCTGCGCCACAGCGTCCTGACACCCATGACGCTACCGCCCGGGTCCGACAATGCGTCCGAAGCCGGGTCGGTGCCGGGGACCACCCCGAGGAAGAGCTGCGTCCCGCCCTCGACCGCCTCCCCGATCGCCTCCTCCTCACGCTCGGTGAGCAGAGAGAAGTCGAAGGAGATACCGTCGGCGCCGGCCCGGCGCAGCAGCGCGAACGGCACGGCGGGGGCGCAGGTGTGGACGACGGTGGCACCGTCCCCGTTCGCCGCCAGGACATCGCGGAGGGTCGCCTCCACCACCTGCCGGTCCACGGCCCGGTAGGTGCGGTAGCCGCTCGCCGTGCGGATCTGCCCGTGGAGCACGCCGGTCAGGGAGGGCTCGTCGAGCTGCAGGATCACCTGCGCGCCGGGCATCCTGCGCCGTACGTCGGCGAGATGGTCGCGCAGCCCCTCCGTGAGGGAGCCCGCCAGATCGCGGCAGGCACCCGGGTCGCCGAGCGCGGCCTCGCCGCCACGTCGCTCCAGCGCAGCGGCCAGCGTCCAGGGGCCGACCGCCTGCACCTTCAGCGGTCCCGTGTAGCCCTGGGTGAACTCCTCCAGGGCGTCGAGGTCCTCACCGAGCCAGGAGCGGGCCCTGCGGGTGTCGCGGCCCGGGCGGTCGCTGATCCGCCAGCCGCTGGGCTCGACATGGCCGTACATGTCGACGAGCAGTCCGATGGTCCGCCCGATCATGTCCGCGCCGGGGCCGCGTGCGGGCAGTTCCGCCAGGTACGGCAGCCCCTCTCCGTCCCCGAACGACCCGGTGACGGTCTTGGCCGCCTCCCGCGCGTCTCCTCCGGGCATCGATCCGATCCCGGTGGCACGGCACCCGCTGAACTTGCTCTTCTCGCTCACGCGGAAAGCCTACGGGCCGGGCCGCAGGCCCGGGACGGGGCGGTGCCGGCGCGGGCCGTGCGCCGGCACCGCACCGTCCCGGGCGCGCGGGTGGTCCGGACCGGTGCCCGGAAGCGTTCTCGCCGTCAGAGCCCGGGGCGGACCGTCAGGTCGTTGACCTCGGCGTCGCGCGGCAGATCGATCGCCATCAGGATCGTGGTGGCCACCGACTCCGGGTCGATGAACCGCGAGGGGTCGTACTCCTTGCCCTCCTGCTGGTGGACCTTGGCCTGCATGGGGCTGGCGGTGCGTCCGGGGTAGACGGAGGTCACCCGTACCCCGTTCGCGTGCTCCTCCTGACGCAGCGAGTCGGCGAGCGCCTTCAGGCCGTGCTTGCTGGCGGCGTACGCGCTCCACTCCGCGTTCGCACTGAGTCCGGCGCCGGAGTTCACGAACAGGACATGGCCCTTGGCGACGCGCAGCTGCGGCAGGAAGAGCCGGGTCAGCTCGGCGGGGGCGACCAGATTGGCGTTGAGCTGGAAGTGCCACGCCTTGGGCGTGAGCTCGCCGACCGGGCCGAGCTCCACGACGCCCGCGATGTGCAGCAACGAGTCGATCCGTTCCGGCAGCGGCTGCTGGGCAAAGGCCCAGGAGAGCCGGTCCGGGTTGCCGAGGTCGCCGACCAGCGTGCGGGCGCCGGGGTGCAGCGCGGCGAGCTCCTTGGCGCGGCCCGCGTCACGGGCCAGCAGCACGAGCTCGTCGCCCCGCTCCAGGAGACGGCGTGCGACGGCTGCGCCGATGCCGGAACCGGCACCGGTGATGAGGTGAGTGGACATGGGCCCATCGTCGCATCCGTCCGCCCGGCTACTGCAGGCCGGACCACTCCTCCAGGTAGGCGAGCGCGCCCACGCCGTCCTCCGCGAAGAAGACCAGCTCGGTGAGGGGGAGCGGCAGGAAGCCCTCTTCCTCCATGCGCAGGAACTGCTGGTGCAGCCCGTCGTAGAAACCCGCGGTGTTGAGCAGGACGACCGGCTTGGTGTGCTTGCCGTGCTTCCTCAGCTCCAGGATCTCGGTGGCCTCGTCGAGCGTCCCCATGCCGCCCACCATGATCACGACGGCGTCGGCCTTCTCCAGGAGCAGGGCCTTGCGCTCGGCGAGGTCCCGCGCGATGACCATTTCGTCGGCGTCGGTCCGGGCCTGGTCGGCCATGAATTCCACGGACACCCCGACGAGCCGCCCGCCCGACTCCTGCACGCCGTCGGCCACGACCTTCATCAGCCCGCTCTCCGATCCGCCCCAGACCAGGGTGTGCCCGCTGCGGCCGAGCAGTTCGGCGAACTCACGGGCGGGGCGGGTGTAGCGGTCGTCTAGGTCGGCGGCGGAGAGAAAGACGCAGATGTTCATGCGTCCACCGTAAGCACCGGCACCGGTATTCCCCGCAGCGGGGGAAGAAATCGGCGTACGGGACGGCTGAACCAGATATGACCTCGACCACAGGACACCTCATCACCGTCGAGCCGGGCACCGAGCATGTGCGCGTGGTGCGCGACGGACAGCTGCTCGCCGAGAGCCGCCGCCCGCTCGTACTGCGCGAGACGGGCTGTCCGGTCCGCTACTACCTGCCGCCGGAGGACGTCCGTACGGAGCTGCTGACCGCGTCGGACAGCCACACGCACTGCCCGTTCAAGGGAGATGCCTCCTACTGGTCGCTGCCGGGCGCGGCCGATCTCGTCTGGGCCTATCCGGATCCGAAGCCCGAAGTTGCCGCGATCAAGGACCACTTCTGCTTCTACGACACCGAGACGGTATCCGCCTGATCGTCAGGAGCGGTTCCGACCTGCGGAATTGAAAAAGTTCAAAAATTTCTCGGGTGGAGCGATGAGTTCGGCCGCGCACCGCGGTCCACCCTGGCATGGACAAGACTCTCTCCGCTGACGGCACTCTGATCGCCTACCGGCGCCAGGGTGACGGGCCGCCCGTGATCCTGGTCGGCGGAGCGCTGAGCACGGCGGCGACCGACGCCCCGCTGGCGTCGCTCCTGTCGGCGCGGTTCGATGTCGTGACGTACGACCGCCGCGGCCGTGGATCCAGTGGCGACAGCGCGCCGTACACGGTCGAGCGCGAGGTCGAGGACCTGGCCGCGCTGATCGCACGGATCGGGGGCCGGGCCTCGGTCTTCGGGATGTCGTCCGGTGGCGCCCTCGCGCTGGAGGCCGCGGCGTCGGGGCTCCCCATCGACCTGCTCGCGGTCTACGAGCCGCCGTACACCCCCGGGCCCGCGGGGCTGATGTTCAAGGCTGTCTGCACGGCCCGGCTGCACCGGCTGCTCTCCGCCGGGAACCTCGGCGACGCCGTCGAGCTGTTCCTGTCCCTGACGGGCGTCGCCCCGGACACGGTGGCCCGGATGCGGCGTGCCCCGCTGTGGCCGGCCCTGGAGGCGGTGGCACACACGCTGGCGTACGACGACGCGCTGCTCGGCGACGGTTCGGTGCCCGCGGCGCGGCTCGCCTCCGTGACGGCGCGCACGATGGTGGTCTGCGGCGGTTTCAGCACCGCGCCGGCACGGCTCGCGACCCGTGCCCTCACGGACGCGGTTCCGCGCGCCCGCCACCGCACCCTGACGGGGCAGATCCGCGAGCCGGCACCCCAGGTGATCGCCCCGGTCCTGGCGGAGTTCTTCGCGAAGGACGTGTACATCAGCCCGGCGCCGTGAGCCGTCGGGCCCCGGGCTGCGGGGTCAGCCGGCCGCGGCCCCGGCCGCGCTACGCCGCACCGTCGTCGCGATCGTCGCCGAGCCGACCACCCGCGTGCCGTCGTACAGCACGACCGCCTGGCCGGGGGCCACGCCCCGTACCGCCTCGGTGAAGGTCACGTTCAGTGTGTCGTCGACGAGCTCGGCGGTCACCTCGGTCTCGCCGCCGTGGGCGCGGAGCTGGGCGGTGTAGGTACCGGGGCCGGCCGGGGCCGTGCCGCACCAGCGGGGCCTGATCGCCGTCAGCGCGGTGACGTCGAGGGCCTCGGCCGGGCCGACCGTCACCGTGTTGTTCACCGGCGAGATGTCGAGGACGTAGCGCGGCTTGCCGTCGGCCGCGGGGTGGCCGATGCGCAGGCCCTTGCGCTGGCCGATGGTGAAGCCGAAGGCGCCGTCGTGGCTGCCGAGCTTCGTGCCGGACTCGTCGAGGATGTCGCCCTCCGCCTTGCCGCCGAGCCGGCTCGCCAGGAAGCCCTGGGTGTCGCCGTCCGCGATGAAGCAGATGTCGTGGCTGTCGGGCTTCTTCGCGACGGCCAGCCCGCGGGCCTCCGCCTCGGCGCGGATCTCGTCCTTGGTGGTGAGGGTGTCGCCGAGCGGGAACATCGCGTGGGCGAGCTGTTTCTCGTCCAGGACGCCGAGCACGTACGACTGGTCCTTGGCCATGTCCGAGGCGCGGTGCAGCTCACGGCTGCCGTCCTCGTTGAGCACGACGGTGGCGTAGTGACCGGTGCAGACGGCGTCGAAGCCGAGCGCCAGCGCCTTGTCGAGCAGCGCCGCGAACTTGATCTTCTCGTTGCAGCGCAGGCACGGGTTGGGGGTGCGGCCCGCCTCGTACTCGGCGACGAAGTCCTCGACGACGTCCTCGCGGAAGCGTTCCGCCAGGTCCCAGACGTAGAACGGGATGCCGATGACGTCCGCGGCGCGGCGGGCGTCGCGGGAGTCCTCGATGGTGCAACAGCCGCGCGCTCCGGTGCGGAACGACTGCGGGTTCGCGGAGAGGGCGAGGTGCACACCGGTCACGTCGTGGCCCGCCTCGGCGGCGCGGGCCGCGGCGACGGCGGAGTCGACACCGCCGGACATGGCGGCGAGCACGCGGAGGGGGCGCTGGGAAGTCTGAGTCATAGCTCCACCAGGGTACGGGGCGACGGGAACCGAACGCTCACGGATATGCGTTGTCGACCACATGGGGACCAAGGGGACGGCGGGCGCCGGACGCTCCGCGGGGGACGGTTCCGGGCACGGCATCAGCCGGCGCGGGCTGCTGATCGGGGCCGCCGTCACGGCTGTCGGCACGGCGGCGCTGGCGCGGCAGAAGCTGGAGCACGCCTGGTGGCGGCTGCCCGGGGTGGACAAGGCCCGGAAACCGGGTGAGCTGGATTACGCGGGGGCGGAGTGGATAGCGGCGTCCCCGGCGAACTGGCGGCGGGCGGACCGCCCCGCCGACTACGACATCGACCGGATCGTCGTCCATGTCACCCAGGGCAGTTACCGGGGCGCGGTCAGGGTCTTCCAGGACCCTGGTCACGCGGCGGCGGCGCACTACGTGGTGCGCAAGGACGGCCATGTGGCGCAGATGATCCGTGAGCTGGATGTGGCGTTCCACGCCGGGAACAGGTCGTACAACGAACGCAGCGTCGGCATCGAGCACGAGGGGTTCGTGGACCGTCCGCAGGACTTCACGGCCGCGATGTACGCCTCGTCGGCGCGGCTGACGGCGACGATATGCGCGCGGTACGGCATCGCGGTGGACCGTGAGCACATCATCGGGCATGTGGAGGTGCCGGGCACGGACCATACCGATCCCGGCCCGCACTGGGACTGGGACCGGTACATGAAGCTGGTACGGGCGGCGGCTTCCGGCCCGTCCCCCTCACCGCGCACCGGTCGGGCCTGAGCTCCTCAGCTGAGCCCTGCCGTCCGCGCCCGTTCCACCGCCGGGCCGATCGCCCGTGCCACGTCGTCGACGTCCTGCTTCGTCGACGTGTGGCCGAGCGAGAACCGCAGTGTGCCGCGGGCGAGGTCCGGATCGGTGCCGGTGGCCAGCAGCACATGGCTGGGCTGGGCGATGCCCGCCGTGCAGGCGGAGCCGGTGGAGCACTCGATGCCCTGGGCGTCCAGCAGCAGCAGGAGGGAGTCGCCCTCGCAGCCGGGGAAGGTGAAGTGGGCGTTGGCCGGGAGCCGGCCGCCGGGGGCCGGGTCACCACCGAGGATGGCGTCGGGGACGGCGGCCAGCACCGCGGCGACCAGCTCGTCGCGGAGTGCGCCGACCTCCCGGGCGAATTGCTCGCGCCTGTCGGCGGCGAGCCGCCCCGCCACCGCGAAGGCGGCGACAGCGGGCACGTCGAGGGTCCCGGAGCGCACGTGCCGCTCCTGGCCGCCGCCGTGCAGCACGGGTACGGGGCTGTACGCACGTCCGAGCAGCAGCGCGCCGATGCCGAACGGGCCGCCGATCTTGTGTGCGCTGACGGTCATCGCGGCCAGTCCCGAGCGGCTGAAGTCGACTTCCAGCTGACCGAACGCCTGCACCGCGTCGGCATGCATCGGGATGTCGAACTCGTTCGCCACCGCGGCCAGTTCACGCACCGGCATGACGGTCCCGATCTCGTTGTTGGCCCACATCACGGTGACCAGCGCGACATCGTCGGGGTTGCGCAGGATCGCCTCGCGCAGCGCGTCCGGGTGGACGCGCCCGTAGGCGTCGACGGGAAGGTATTCGACGGTCGCGCCCTCGTGCTCGGCGAGCCAGTCGACGGCGTCCAGCACCGCATGGTGCTCGACGGGGCCGGCGAGTACGCGGGTACGGGCGGGATCGGCGTCGCGACGGGCCCAGTAGAGGCCCTTCACGGCGAGGTTGTCGGCCTCGGTGCCGCCGGAGGTGAAGACCACCTCGCTGGGGCGCGCGCCGAGGGCGTCGGCGAGGGTCTCTCTCGACTCCTCGACGGTACGGCGGGCCCGGCGCCCGGCGGCGTGCAGTGAGGACGCGTTGCCGGTGACGGCGAGCTGCGCGGTCATCGCCGCGATCGCCTCCGGGAGCATCGGGGTGGTCGCGGCGTGGTCGAGGTAAGCCATGGTGGGCTCGATTCTACGAGCCTGCGGCGGGGCGTATGCCGGGCGCATCGCGGTCAGGTACCCGCGCACGGATGACGGCGGCCGTACCGGCTGCCCCGGCCCGGAGCCCGATCCGGCCGGGAGCGGCGTCGCGCAACGCCGTGGGTCAGCCGCCGAAGCCCCAGGAGACGGTGCCGTTACCGGCGACCAGGAAGGCCAGTACGACGAGGTCGGCGACACCGAGGGCGAGTCCGAGGAGGGCGCGGCCGCGGCGGGCGGTGGAGCGTGCGAGGGCGATGACCGCCATCACGATGGCGACCGGGCCGAGCAGGATGTTCATCACAAGGAGGCCGACGAGTCCGAGCACGAAGGAGGCGACGGCCAGGCCGTCGGCGTCGCGGGTGCTCCTCCCGCGGCTCGCGGGGGATGTGTCGTCCTCCCGGGTCCCGGTGTCGGCGTGGGTGCGGCGGGCGAATGCGGTGAGCGTCATGGTGCGGGCTCCTTCGTCTCTGTCGTGGGCTCGAAGTGGCGGGCTCGAACGCGGGGAACGCGAACGCGGGGGTGCGGCACGCGGGGCTTCAGTGGGACCGGCGCTGCGCGCCCAGCCGCTCACGTACCGCGAAGATCAGCAGCCAGCAGCCGATGACGGCGGCGAGGGCGAGGGTCAGCGGGAGCGGGATCTGGACCACCGCTCCGAGGACGACCCCCAGCAGGAGCAGTGCGGCAACGAGGACGATCATGTCCGGCCTTTCTGCGAGCGCTCTCCGTCGCTCTTGACGAGCATTTGAGAGTACGAGTGTTCACTGACTTGTCAGTCTAGACCCGCACGGCGCTTCCCCACTCCAGAGAACAGTTGTTTACTGAATGGCATGAGTCACACCGTCGGCATCCGCCGGACCCAGAAGCTGAAGACCCGCCAGGCACTGCTGGACGCCGCGCTCCAGCTGCTCCAGAACCAGAGCCTGAGCAGCCTGGGACTGCGTGAGGTGACCCGGGCGGTGGGCGTCTCGCCGACCGCCTTCTACCGGCACTTCGAGGACACCGCCGCGCTCGGCGTGGCGCTCGTCGAGGAGACCCTGGACAGCCTGCACGGCATGATCGGCGCGATCCTCGCCGAGACGGGCGACAGCGAGATCCGGCTGGACCGCAGCGTGGAACTGATCATCCGTCACGTCCGTGAACAGCCCGCCCACTTCCGGTTCATCGCCCGCGAACAGCACGGCGGGGTCGGCCCGGTCCGCGAGGCCATAGCGGCCCAGCTCCAGCTGTTCGCCGAGGAGGTCGCCGCGGCGCTCGGCACGGAACCGGAGTCGCGGGGCTGGAGCGACGAGGATCTGCTGATGCTGGGCGGTCTCTACGTCGACCACATGGTGATCACGGCCTCGGCGATGCTGGACGCGGGCCCGGCGGACGAGAGCCGCGTGGCGGGGATCGCCCGGAGGCGGCTGCGGCTGGTCGCCCTCGGCCGCCGCCACTGGCTCGACGGCACGGACGGTCAGGACTGCCGGACCGGTCGGGACCCGGTCGGTCCGGCGTAGGGGTTCCGCCCCGAGGAGGCCGCGGACGGGGGCGGGCCGGATGCCGGCCGGCTGATCGCGAACGGGTGAGGTTCCTCGGGGCGGGTCGGGCGACGTCCGCATCGAGGCCCCGGCGCCCGCATCAGGCGGGCGCGTTCCCGGGGTCGGCGGGGCGGATACCGCACCGCCCGACCCCGGCTCAGACGCGTGGGGCGCGGGCCAGCTGACGGGACTGGGCGACGAGCCGGTCGGCGCTGTCCCAGACGTCCGCGTCCTCCTCCAGGAAGCCGCCCGCCAGGTTGCGGGTGGTGATGGAGACGCGCAGCGGCCCCGGGGCGGGCCGGCGGCGGATGTGGGTGGTGAGCTCGATGGTCGGCGTCCAGCCCTTGAGCCCCAGCTCGAACGCGGTGGGCGGCATGGCGTCGACGGCGAGCAGCATCGAGAGCGGGTCGGCGTCGCGGCCGTCGGCGAGCCCGAGCCAGCCACGCATCTCGCCCTTGCCGGACGGCGCGCCGACGGCCCAGCCGACGGTCGCCGGGTCGAGCTTGATGCTGAGCCGCTCGGTGATCGCGGAACCGCCGGGCAGCGGTGCGGGACCGTCCTCGGCGCCGAAGCACTGCTCGATCGGGGCGATGGCCGGCGGCCGGGCCGACGTGCGGACCTCGTCGGTGAGGGCGTTCAGGTCGCCGTAGGTGGCAAGGACCCGGATGCGCTCGATCTCGGTGCCGTCCTCGGCGTACTGGAAGAGCGACGCCTCGCCGGTGGAGAGGGTCCGGCCGGCCCGGACCACCTGGGTGCGGATCACGGCGGGGCCCGGGACGGACGCGGTGAGGTAGTGCGCGGAGACCGAGAAGGGGTCCGGGTGCGGCAGCGCCTCGCCGAGGGCGCGGCCGAGGATGGCCAGCAGGTAGCCGCCGTTCACGGCGTTGAAGATCGTCCAGCCCGCGGAGAGTTCGGCGTCGTAGACGCCCTCCGCGCGGAGAGTGACAGCGGTGTCGCGGTCGAACTCGCTGTCTCCGATGATTGCCTGAGCTGCCTGTGCCATGGCATGCACCGTACACCGAATGTATTACTGAGCGGTAGCTTTTTCGGTGCGGTGCGATGTCACCGCCCCGGTCAGGTGGCCGCGGAGCCCTCTTCCGCGGTGGCCGAGGAGCGGTTGTAGGCGCGAGGGGCCCGCCAGTGGAACCGCATCGCCAGCAGCCGCAGGACGAAAGCGGTGACCACGGCGGTGCCGCTGGTGACGGCGGTGAGTGTGCCGAACCGGATGCACAGCACGGTCATGACGGCGCCGACCATCGCGGGCACGGCGTACAGATCGCGGTCCCAGCGCAGCAGCGAGGGCGTCTCATTGGCGAGTACGTCACGCAGCACACCGCCGCCGACCGCGGTGGCGAGGCCCAGGGCCGCCGACGCGGTGAGGCCGAGACCGTAGTCGTACGCCTTGACGGTTCCGGCTACGCAGAAGAGCCCGAGGCCCGCCGCGTCGAAGACGTTGACGGCGACCTGGATCCGCTCGACATGCGGATGCAGGAAGAAGACCAGACCCGCGGCGAGCAGCGGGGTGAGGAAGTAGCCGAGATCGGTGAAGGCGGCGGGCGGGACCGCCCCGATGATCACGTCTCGGAACAGCCCCCCGCCCAGCGCTGTCACCTCGGCGAGGACCGCGATGCCGAAGACATCGAAGTTCTTGCGTACGGCGAGCAGTGCGCCGGAGATCGCGAAGACGAAGATTCCGACGATGTCGAGCGCATGCTGGACGGAGGGCGTGAACAGTTCGTTGAGCACCGGGCAATTGTGCCGGTACTACCCCTTCGCGCTGTCCCCCGCATCCCCGGAGTCCGACGAGTCCTCCGGTTCCGCCGTGGCTCCGGCGCCCTCGGGGGTCCCGGCCGGGGCCGCGTCCGGCTCCTTCTTCAGGGCCACGATCTCCACCGCCTCGCGCGCCGTCGCCAGCACGGTGTCACCCGGCAGCTGGTCCGCCGCGTTCTCCGGGTGGTGGCAGGCCACCTGGTGCCCGGTCTTCAGCGCGACCAGCGGCGGCTCCAGCGTCGTGCAGGCCTCCGTCGCCTTCCAGCAGCGGGTGTGGAAGCGGCAGCCGCTCGGCGGCGAGATCGGTGACGGAACGTCGCCCTTGAGCAGGATGCGCTCGCTCTTGACCGACCGGCGCCTCGGGTCCGGGACCGGCACCGCCGACAGCAGCGCCTTGGTGTAGGGGTGCATCGGCGCCTTGTACAGCGACTCGCGGTCGGCCAGCTCGACGATCTTGCCGAGGTACATGACCGCGATCCGGTCCGAGACGTGCCGGACGACCGAGAGGTCGTGGGCGATGATCACGTACGTGAGACCCAACTCGCTCTGGAGGTCGTCGAGCAGATTGACGACCTGCGCCTGGATCGACACGTCGAGCGCCGAGACCGGCTCGTCCGCCACCACCAGCTTCGGATTGAGCGCGAGCGCGCGGGCGATCCCGATGCGCTGGCGCTGGCCGCCGGAGAACTCGTGCGGATAGCGGTTGTAGTGCTCGGGGTTGAGACCGACCACCTCCAGGAGCCGCTGCGCCTCCTTCTTGATCCCGCCCTCGGGCGTGACGCCCTGGAGCTTGAAGGGGGCGCTGACGATCGTGCCGATCGTGTGCCGGGGGTTCAGCGAGGAGTACGGGTCCTGGAAGATCATCTGCATGTCGCGGCGCATCGGGCGCATGCCGCCGACGCCGAGATGCGTGATGTCCTTGCCCGAGAACTCGACCTTCCCGTCGGTGGGTTCCAGGAGCCGCGTGATCAGCCGGCCCATCGTCGACTTGCCGCAGCCGGACTCACCGACGACGCCCAGGGTCTCCCCCGAGTACACCTCGAAGTCGATCCCGTCGACGGCCTTCACCGCGCCGGCCTTGCGCTGCAGCAGCCCCTTCCTGATGGGGAAGTGCTTGCGCAGCCCGGTCACCTTGAGCAGCACCTCGCGGGAGGCGGCGTCCTGGCCCGCGCCGCCACCGCCCGCGGACCTCTGCGCAGGGACGTCCACGCCCTTGTCCTCGCTCGTCACGGCTTTGTCCTCGCTCACAGCTTGGGCGCAATCTCTTCGGTCCAGATACGCTCCCGCTGCTCCTGCGACATGTGGCAGGCCGCCCAGTGCCGGCTGCCGACCTCCTGCAGCTCGGGCCGTACGGTGCGGGTGACGTCGTCCTTGGGTACATCCGCGTACGAGCAACGCGGGTTGAAGGCGCAGCCCGAGGGGATGTTGATCAGCGAGGGCGGGGAGCCCTTGACCGGGATGAGCCGCTCGGTCTGCTCACGGTCAAGACGCGGCATCGAACCGAGCAGACCCCAGGTGTAGGGGTGCCGCGGCTCGTAGAACACCTTCTCGGCCGGTCCGCGCTCCACGCAGCGCCCGCCGTACATCACCAGGATGTCGTCGGCGAGCTCGGCCACGACGCCGAGGTCGTGGGTGATGATGATGACCGCGGAGCCGAACTCCGTCTGCAGGTCCCGGATCAGGTCGAGGATCTGCGCCTGGACGGTGACGTCCAGGGCGGTCGTCGGCTCGTCCGCGATCAGCAGTTCGGGGTTGTTGACCAGCGACATCGCGATCATCGCGCGCTGGCGCATACCGCCCGAGAACTCGTGCGGGTAGCTGTCGACGCGCTTGTCGGGCTGCGGGATGCCGACGCGGTCGAGCATCTCGATCGCGCGCCTGCGGGCCGCCTTCCGGTCGACGTCGTGGTGGACCCGGTACGCCTCCACGATCTGCTTGCCGATCGTGTAGTACGGATGCAGCGCGGACAGCGGGTCCTGGAAGATCATCGCCATGTCGCGGCCGCGCAGCTTGCGTACCTCGTCGGGGTCGCTGGAGAGCAGTTCCGTGCCGTCCAGCCAGATCTCGCCGGAGAGCTGGGCCTTGCGCTTGCCGTACTGGCCGGCGGTGTGCAGCCCCATGATGCCCAGCGAGGTGACGGACTTTCCGGAGCCGGACTCGCCCACGATGCCGAGGGTCTTGCCCTTCTCCAGGGTGAAGCTGAGTCCGTCGACGGACTTGACCAGACCGTCGTCGGTCGGGAAGTGCACCTTCAGGTCGCGTACGTCGAGAAAGGCACGGGGGGAGGGCGACGCGGAGACGGCGGGCTCGCCCACGGCCGCTCCGCTCTTGCTCAGCTCGGTCATGAGAGCCTCACTCGGGGGTCGATCACGGCGTACAGGACGTCCACGACGAGGTTCGCGATGATCACCGCGAGCGAGGTGATCAGGGTGACGCCGAGAATCACCGGGAGATCGCGTTCGCTGATCGCCTTGAGCACCGCCTGGCCGAGGCCGGGGAGGCTGAAGGCGGTCTCGGTGAGGATCGCGCCGCCGATGAGTGCGCCGAGGTCCATGCCGAGCATGGTCAGGATCGGTGTCATCGTCGAGCGCATGGCGTGCTTGCCGATCACGACCGGTTCGCTGAGCCCCTTGGCCCGGGCGGTACGGATGTAGTCCTCGCCCATGATCTCCAGCATGGTGGCGCGGGTGATACGGGCGTACATGGCCGCGTACAGGAAGGCGAGCGTCACCCAGGGCAGCACCATGCCCTGGAACCAGCCGCCGACGCTGTCCCCGAACGGGACGAAGCCGGAGTTGATCCAGCCGAGGCCGTAGTCGAAGACCGCGAGCGAGAGCATGGCGGTGAAGAAGATCGGCAGGGAGACGCCCGAGAGGGCGACCACCATCGCCGAACGGTCCCACAGCGTGCCCCGCTTGAGCGCGGAGAGCACGCCGGCCGCGACACCGAAGAGCAGCCACAGCACGGCCGCGCCGATGGCCAGGGTGAGCGTCACCGGCAGGCGGTCGGTGAGCACCGGCCAGATGGCCTGCTCGCTGCGGAAGGAGTAGCCGAAGCAGGGCGCCGGACACTGCGTGACGTCGCCGCCCGCGGAGTAGGTGCGCCCGACGAAGATGCCCTTGAAGAACTCCATGACCTGGACGTAGATCGGCTCGCCCAGCTGGAGCTTCTGCCGTACGCCTTCGACGGCGGCGGCATCCGACGTCTTGCCCACGTACATCGTGGCCGGGTCGACCCCCGCCCACTTGGGGATGAGGAAGAAGATGCAGAAGACCACCACGACGATGACCACCAGCATTACTGCGACGGCGAGGAGCCGCCTTATGAGGTATGTGAGCACTGCTCTCGGCCCGGCGGCGGCCGCGGGCCACCGGAGGTCGTCCGATGGCCCGCGATCACACCGCTCCGGCCTTCACCTGCCTTTCGTACCGTACGGCGGGTGTGCCGGTGGGGTGGTTACTTCGTGACGCCCAGGCTGATGAAGTCGTACGTACCGCTGTACGCGTCCGTGGTGTAGACGTTGGTCAGCCGCGACGAGCGCCAGTTGATGAACTTCTCGAAGACGAAGGGCAGGTAGTAACCGCCCTCCATCACCTGGTGGTTGATCTCCGTGGCGATCTGGGCCTTCTTGGCGTCGTCCAGCTCGGTCGTGAACTTGTCGAAGTTCGCGTCGATCGCCTTGTCCTTGATCATCGCGAAGTTGTTGTTGCCGCTTTCGAGGATGTACTTGCTGTCCCACAGCGGCGCGCCGTAACCCTGGACCGACGGGAAGTCCGGGCCCCAGCCCATGATGATGATTCCGTAGTTCTTCTTCTTGACCACGGTCGGGTTGCCGATGATGCCCGAGCCCTGCGAACCGTCGTACTGGTCGATGTCGACCTTGATGCCGATCTTGTCCAGGGAGGCCTGGAGCGACTCGGCGGTGGCGACCTCGACCGGCTTGTTGTTACGCACGGCGATGGTGGTCTTGAAGCCGTTCGGCTTGCCGCACGCCTTCAGCTCCTCCTTGGCCTTCGCGGTGTTGGCCGCACCGTCGTTGGCCGCGGTGCCGTACGGGTCGTACTTCTGGCCCTCGGAGCCCGGCACCGACGGGGGCAGCATGTTGGTGCCGATGTCGCCGCCGGCGACCGGGCCGCCACGCGCGGTCTGGAGCGACTTGTGGTCGGCCCCGTAGATCACGGCCTTGCGGCAGTGGATGTTGTCGAACGGCTTCACGATCTGCGGGAAGGACGCGTAACGGACGTAGCCGGAGACCGGGTTGTCCAGGTTGGCCTTGTGCTCCTTGAGGGCCTTGATACGGCCCTGCGGGGAGAGACCCGTCTGGTTGATGTCCAGGTCGAAGTCGCCGGCGATCAGGCGGTTGTCCATGTCGTCCGCGTTGGAGAACAGGTTCAGCGTGATCTTGTCCGGCAGCGGCTTGCGGACCGGGTCGGAGGACTGCTTCCAGTTCTCGTTCCGGACCAGGACGACCGACTTGTTCGGGGAGTACGACTCGAACTTGTACGGGCCCGAGGAGAACGGCTTGAGGCCGTACTTGGACTTGGTGTCCTTGTCCTGCCGGACCGGCGAGGACGAGGTCAGCGCGAGGATCTCCTCGAAGTCGCTGTTCGCGGCGGGCAGATGGAAGACGATCGTCTTCGCGTCCGGCGTGTCGATGGCCTTCAGGCCGAGCTTGTCCTTCGAGGTGTCCTTGTACGGACCCTTGTACTCGCCCTTGGGGTCGAGGATGTCACGCAGGTAGACCGGACCACCGGACAGCACGTCCTGCGCCCACTGGCGCTCGATGCCGTACTTGACGTCCTGGGACGTGATCGGCTTGCCGTCCTCCCACGAGACCCCGTCGCGCAGGGTGTACGTGTAGGTCTTGCCGTCGTCCGTGATCTTGGCGCGCGCGGTGGCGAGGTCGGGAGTGAGCTCCGAACCGGTCTTGCCCGGCTCCGTCTTGCTGGTGACCAGCTGACGGCTGTAGTAGCGCATGAAGTTCCACACGAAGCCGTAGTAACCACGTGTGGTGTCCCACGAGTCGGCGTCCTGCACACCCGCGAACTTGAGCGTGCCGCCCTTCTTCGCGGAGGCGTTGGCGATCTTGTTGTTGGCGGCGTCGAAGCCGGCCGCCGCGACCTTGCCGTTCCCCTTGCCTTCGTCGTCTCCGCCGCCGCACGCCGCCGTGGAGAGCAGCGCCGCGACCACGGCAGCAGCGGCCACGGCCTGCTTGCCCCGCCGAGTGGTCCGTTGGGTAGTCACGATTCGGATCCTCCGTGTGTAGAACGGCCTGTGCGGTGCACAGGCTCCGGGTACGGCTTTAGCGGGAGCCCTTCGGGTCGAGCGCATCGCGTACGCCGTCGCCGAAGAGGTTGAAGGAGAGCACGGTGATGAAGATCGCCAGACCCGGGATGATCATGTACATCGGGTCGGACTCGTAGTAGCTCAGGGCGGACGAGAGCATCTGACCCCAGGAAGCGGAGGGCGGCTTGACGCCGACGCCCAGGAAGCTCAGGGCCGCCTCGGTGAGGATGTTCGTGGGGATCATCATCGTCGCGTACACGATGATGGGCGCGATCAGGTTGGGCAGCAGCTCCTTGAACAGGATGTACAGCCGCCCGGCCCCGAGGCTGCGAGCGGCGTCGACGTACTCCCGCTCGCGCAGGGAGAACGTCTGCCCGCGCACCACGCGGCCGACATAGGGCCACCCGAAGAAGCCGATGACCAGGATCATCACGAAGAGGCGGACCCCGCTGCCGGTCAGGCCGACCATCTCGTTCGGCATCACGGAGACCAGCGCGATGATGAAGAGCAGCTGCGGGAAGGAGAGCAGCATGTCCATCAGACGGCTGATGAGGGCGTCCAGCCAGCCGCCGAAGTAGCCGGCCAGCACACCGAGCACGGTACCCAGGACGATGGCGACGGCGGCGGAGAGGAAGCCGACCAGGAGCGAGACCCGGGCCCCGTAGACGATGCGGGCGAAGATGTCGCGGCCGCTGACCGGTTCGACACCGAAGAGGTGCTCGGAGCCCATGCCGCCGAACGAGCCGGTGGGCGTGGAGAAGAGAGGGTCGATCAGCTCTTCGTGGTGCACGTCGGGCGACTGTCCGACCAGATGGGTGATCAGCGGGGCGAGCAGGGCGACGAGCACCAGAGCAAGCACCACGACGCCCCCGGCGAGGGCCAGCTTGTCACGCTTCAGGCGCTCCCAGGCGATACGGCCCAGGGAGCGGCCCTGCACCGCCTTCCCCGGGACACCGGCCTCGAATCCCGCGGTCGGGGCCGCCTCCGCGGTCGGCTCGTGCAATGGTGCCGTCATCGTGGCAGGGACCCCTCTCAACCGGCGGTGGCCGGTACGCACTTACCGCTGTAGCGGCATGATCAGTCCATATCCGTTCAGGGACCGGAGCATCCCTGTTGCGGGAGTCTTCATCGGCGCCTTGATCTGTAGCCAGACTTGACGGTGAATGGATGCCTAACCGTGATGATGACGGACTGATCCGTTATCCGGACGCAGGTGAACAACCGTCGGACACAAGGAAGTTGAGTTCGAATAGGGCATGTAAGCCCTCAAAGCCGCTTTATGTCCGTCGGCCACCAGGAGGGGACATGTGCACCACCAGGTCCCATGTGCCGCACAAGCCGCGCGGACCACAGCCGGTCGTGAGCACACCGGGACGGACGGCGCCGGGTCCACCGTCGGCATCGGGGCAGCCGGCCGCTCTCCCGCCGGGCGTTCCTCAGTACGCGCGAGGGGCCTGCGGGTAGCCGTAACCGGGCGCGGCCTGCGAGGGGCCCGCCGGAGCCGCGTGTGCCTCACGGTCGTAGAACGGCCGGGCGTTGGCCCGGAGCCACATCGCGACCGGGTCGTACTCGTCGGACATCGCGACGGTGGAGACGGGCAGCCCGTCCGGGACCGCGCCGATCGACTGCTGCATCATCGCGCGCACCGCGTCGACGGAGGTCTGGCTCGTGTCGTAGAGATCGAGACCGATGGCGAGGTACGGGACCCCGAGCGCGGGCTGCACCCAGGCGCGGCGCAGCGAGCGGATCGCCGGGGTGTGGTGGGCGTTCTGCGAGAGCAGGGCGTAGAACTGCGGGATCTCGATGGCCGGCTCGGTGAGCCGGAGCGGCCCTGCGGGCATCCGGTCGAGGCCGGTGGCGATCCGGCGCAGATCCAGCCACGGGATGCCGACGCCGCCGCCCGGGGCGTGCGGGTTGAGCCAGATGCCCCAGCGGTCCGGGAAGAGGGCGCGGGCGATGTCGACTCCGGTGACCTCTTCATGGGACCGGTTCCAGCCGCTGGCGGAGAGTTCCTGGGCGGAGGTCACACAGGGGGCGTAGCCGAGCCCGTCGATCTCCATGTTCCCGTACTGGGCGTCGGGCGAGCCCGCCCGGCCGTGCCAGAGCAGCATCCAGATCCGGCCGCCCGCGAGCGCCTGCAGGAGTGCTTCGTACGCGTCGTAGCGCCCGGGCGTGACTTGTCGCAGCATGTGCTCGATCTGCCCGGCCGCCGCGGTGCCTGACGCACTCACCCTGGGTCCCGCCCCTCTTCGATCCACTGTGTCGGCCTGCCGCTCCCGGGGCACACGGGTGCGGCCGGACGGCCGAGCCACTGGCCATCAAACCAGCTTATGCGGCGCCCCTGACACCGACTTGACGCCACGGACCGGCGGTGTCGCTCCCCGGACGCCCGCAACCGGGCGCGTGCCCGGACACTCCGCTACTCCCCCGCGCGCTGGTAGAACGGCCGGATCCTGGCCCGCATCCAGTCGGCGACCGGGTCCTGTGCCACGTCGAGCAGGACCAGATTGACCGGCCAGGGCACCGCGACACGGCCCAGCGCACGGCCCAGGGCGTCCATCGGGGCGTTGCGTCCGGCACCGTCCCAGGTGGAGAACTCGATACCTATGAAGAGGACGGGCTCCTCGCCCTCGATGCTGGCCAGCGACCGCCGGGCGGTGCGCACGACGCCGCTCTCCTCGAATTCACCGGCCGCGGCCGCGAGGAAGTCGACGGGCTCCTCCTGCCAGTCCGGCTCGTACAGCCGGACCCGGCCGCCGGAGGCAGGACCGTCGAGCGAGGTACGTCCGGCGCGGCAGAGCTCGGCGACGGCGGGCGGCGGCAGTGGCATCCCTACGGCGCCGCCGGGGTTGACCGCGATGCCGAGCTGCGGCGGCAGCCCTCGGGCGAATTCGACGGAGGGCGCCACCGCGAAGGACATATGGGTGCCGACGCACTGCAGGAACTGCTGCTCGGAACTGTAGACGGGGACGTACGCGGCGCCCTCGATCTCCACCGTCGGCAGATCGAGCGACGGCGCATCGGGACCGCCGCCGCTGGGCAGCGGTACCCACAGGTGGCTACGGCCGAGCACCTCGACGAGCCGGCCGCCCGCCTCCGGGCTGCCGAGCGAGGCGGCCAGCACTTCTTCGAGCTCGTTGGCCGGCCATCCGCCCTGCGGATGGGTATGGACCGGTGCCGGAATGTCCACTGCGCTGCTTCCCCTTCTCACCCCACGGCTTGCCGCAGAACAGTAACTCCGGCGGGCCCCTCCGCGCTGACGCCGGCCGGGACGCTATGTCTCGGCGAACGTGATCCGGGTCAGCATCGCGGCCGCCTCCCGGTCCAGCAGCACCGCCGAGGAGCAGCCGAGCGGCAGGGCGCCGGCCTCGGTGTCGCGCAGCAGCCGCCCGACGGCTCCGCGGTGCCGGGCGAAGGCGTACCCGGAGACTCCGCGTCCGCGCTCGCGCTGGCCCTCCTTCGCCACCTCGGGTGAGACGTCGAGAAGCACCAGATGAAGGACGCGGCCGTGCCGGCGGGCGTCCCGGGCCAGCCAGCCCCGTACCCATGACTGGGTGCCGCAGTCGTGGACGACCACGGACTCGCCGGACCGCAGTGCCCTCCACAGGCCCCAGTAGTGGGCGGCCCGGACCAGTGGACGGTAGACGGCGTACGGGAGTAAGCGGGGCATCCGCCGCGCCCAGCGGTCCCGGGCGTCCTGGGAATCGATGGACCGTACCGTCACCACCCGCCGGATCAGCGTCGACTTGCCGCTGCCGGGCAGACCGGAGACCACGACCACGTCCCCCGTCGCGAAATGCAGCGCGCGCGGGCTGCGCCCGGCCCGTTCGCGCAGATCCCGTACGACGGGTGCGTGCGTACCCAGCAATTCCCGGGCGGGTGCGCCCGCCTGCGCGGGCATCGCGCCGTGCGCGAGCCCCGCGGTCGTCGCGTACCGCTGCAACCTCATCGCCCTCCCCCTGTCGGTCACCCACATCTGCCCAAGAAGTGTAAAGAAAAGGTAATGCGAGACAACCGTTCCGGCGGTCCGTTCACCCGTGGGGTACCGACGCCCCACTCTTCCGCAACGCGTGCGATGATGACCCCGCCAACTGCATAAAGGCCGCTTGAATCCGCGCGGGAGAGTTCCGGTCACCTAGAGTGCCGGGCGCCGAAGGAGCAAGATCCTCCCTTGAATCTCTCAGGCCCCGTACCGCGCGGACGAGGCAGATCTGAAAAGCGAGTCGCCCGGCGACTCCACCCAAGGTGCAAGCCGAACCCTTCAGGGGTCTCTCGGCGAACCTCTCAGGTTCCGATGACAGATGGGGAGGGACTTTCCGCGTCGTCATGCCCTGGGAGCCACACCGATGAGCAATGCCCCCCGTCTCACCGCCCTCGATGCCCTGCATCGCTCGCTGGGCGCGACCATGACCGACTTCGCCGGCTGGGACATGCCGCTGCGGTACGCCAGTGAGCGCGACGAGCACAACGCGGTCCGCACGAAGGCCGGTCTCTTCGACCTGTCGCACATGGGCGAGATCACCGTCACCGGTCCGCAGGCGGCGGAGCTCCTGAACTTCGCGCTGGTCGGCAACATCGGGACCGTCGCCACCGGACGCGCCCGCTACACCATGATCTGCGCCGAGGACGGCGGGATCCTCGACGACCTGATCGTCTACCGGCTCGCCGACACCGAGTACATGGTCGTCGCCAACGCCGGGAACGCCCAGATCGTGCTGGACGCGCTGACCGCCCGCGCCGACGGGTTCGACGCCGAGGTGCGCGACGACCGCGACGCCTACGCACTGCTCGCCGTCCAGGGTCCCGAGTCCCCCGCCATCCTGGCCTCGGTCACCGACGCCGACCTGGACGGCCTCAAGTACTACGCGGGCCTGCCCGGCACCGTCGCGGGTGTTCCCGCACTGATCGCGCGGACCGGCTACACCGGCGAGGACGGCTTCGAGCTGTTCGTCGCCCCCGGGCACGCCGAGCAGCTCTGGCAGGCGCTCACCGAGGCCGGCGCCTCCCGTGGCCTGATCCCGTGCGGTCTCTCCTGCCGCGACACGCTGCGCCTGGAGGCGGGCATGCCGCTGTACGGGCACGAGCTCACCACCGCGCTGACCCCGTTCGACGCTGGTCTGGGGCGGGTCGTGAAGTTCGAGAAGGAGGGCGACTTCGTCGGCCGCAAGGCGCTGGAGGCCGCCGCCGAGCGCGCCGAGACCGCCCCGCCGCGGAAGCTGGTCGGCCTGATCGCCGAGGGCCGCCGGGTGCCGCGCGCCGGGTTCTCCGTGGTGGCCGACGGCCAGGTCATCGGCGAGGTCACCTCCGGCGCGCCGTCCCCGACACTCGGCCGGCCGATCGCCATGGCGTACGTGGACGCCGCGCACGCCGCGCCCGGCACCGCAGGCGTAGGCGTGGACATCCGGGGCACTCACGAGCCGTACGAGGTCGTGGCCCTGCCGTTCTACAAGCGCCAGAAGTGACGCAGTCGCGTCTCACACCGTAAGACCACCGTTCATCAGCACTCCCCCGCGTACAGGAGAATTCAGGTCATGAGCAACCCCCAGCAGCTGCGTTACAGCAAGGAGCACGAGTGGCTGTCGGCCCTCGAGGACGGTGTGGCCACGGTCGGCATCACCGAATTCGCGGCCAACGCGCTCGGTGACGTCGTCTACGCCCAGCTCCCGGAGGTCGGTGACACGGTGACCGCGGGCGAGACCTGCGGCGAGCTGGAGTCGACCAAGTCCGTCAGCGACCTGTACTCGCCGGTGACCGGTGAGGTCACCGCCGCCAACCAGGACGTCGTGGACGACCCGTCGCTGGTGAACTCCGCTCCCTTCGAGGGCGGCTGGCTGTTCAAGGTGCGCGTCGCGGAGGAGCCGAAGGACCTGCTCTCCGCGGACGAGTACTCCGAGTTCTCCGGCAACTAAAGACCCCAAGGGACCACCTGATGTCGCTTCTCAACTCCTCCCTCCACGAGCTGGACCCGGACGTCGCCGCCGCTGTCGACGCCGAGCTCCACCGTCAGCAGTCCACCCTCGAAATGATCGCCTCGGAGAACTTCGCTCCGGTCGCGGTCATGGAGGCCCAGGGCTCCGTCCTCACCAACAAGTACGCCGAGGGCTACCCGGGCCGCCGCTACTACGGCGGCTGCGAGCACGTCGACGTGGTCGAGCAGATCGCCATCGACCGGATCAAGGCGCTCTTCGGCGCCGAGGCCGCGAACGTGCAGCCCCACTCGGGCGCGCAGGCCAACGCCGCCGCGATGTTCGCGCTGCTGAAGCCGGGCGACACGATCATGGGTCTGAGCCTGGCCCACGGCGGTCACCTGACCCACGGCATGAAGATCAACTTCTCCGGCAAGCTCTACAACGTGGTCCCGTACCACGTCGACGAGACCGGCGTCGTGGACATGGCCGAGGTCGAGCGCCTCGCCAAGGAGTCCAAGCCGCAGCTGATCGTCGCCGGCTGGTCCGCGTACCCCCGTCAGCTGGACTTCGCCGCCTTCCGCCGCATCGCGGACGAGGTCGGCGCGTACCTGATGGTCGACATGGCGCACTTCGCGGGCCTGGTGGCCGCGGGTCTGCACCCCAACCCGGTGCCGCACGCCCACGTCGTCACGACCACCACGCACAAGACCCTCGGCGGTCCGCGCGGCGGCGTCATCCTGTCGACGCAGGAGCTCGCCAAGAAGATCAACTCTGCCGTCTTCCCCGGCCAGCAGGGTGGTCCGCTGGAGCACGTGATCGCGGCCAAGGCGGTCTCGTTCAAGGTGGCGGCGACCGAGGAGTTCAAGGAGCGCCAGCAGCGCACCCTGGACGGTGCCCGCATCCTCGCCGAGCGTCTGGTGCAGCCCGACGTCACCGAGGTCGGCGTCTCCGTCCTCTCCGGCGGTACGGACGTCCACCTGGTCCTCGTCGACCTGCGCAACTCGGAGCTCGACGGCCAGCAGGCCGAGGACCGCCTCCACGAGCTGGGCATCACGGTCAACCGGAACGCCATCCCGAACGACCCGCGGCCGCCGATGGTCACCTCGGGTCTGCGGATCGGTACGCCGGCCCTGGCCACCCGCGGCTTCCAGGCCGAGGACTTCACCGAGGTCGCGGAGATCATCGCGTCCGCGCTGAAGCCGTCCTACGACGCGGACAGCCTCAAGGCACGCGTCGTCGCGCTGGCCGAGAAGTTCCCGCTGTACCCCGGCCTGAAGTAGTCCGGACCAGCAGATTTGCACATGGGGGCGGGGCACCGCGCACACTGTTCAGTGAGCGCGGTGCCCCATCCCTTGTCCCGCTGTTCTTCGGACCGACCGGTCCGAACCGCACCACCCGGCAGACAACGGCGTCTACCAACCCCTGAGGAGTCTCCCCGTGGCCATCTCGGTCTTCGACCTGTTCTCGATCGGTATCGGCCCGTCCAGCTCCCATACGGTCGGCCCGATGCGCGCGGCCCGTATGTTCGCGCGCCGCCTGAAGAACGAGGGCCTGCTCGCCCACACCGACTCCATACGCGCCGAGCTGTTCGGCTCCCTCGGCGCCACCGGGCACGGCCACGGCACGCCCAAGGCCGTCCTGCTCGGCCTGGAGGGCGAATCCCCCCGCACGGTCGACGTGGAGTCCGCCGACGACCGGGTGGCCGAGATCCGTGCCTCGGGCCGGATCAACCTGCTCGGCATGCACGAGATCCCCTTCGACGCCGACGAGCAGCTGGTGCTGCACCGGCGCAAGGCACTCCCCTACCACGCCAACGGCATGACGATCTCCGCGTTCGACCGCGACGGTGCCACCCTGCTGCAGAAGACCTACTACTCCGTCGGCGGCGGCTTCGTCGTCGACGACGACGCGGTGGGAGAGGACCGGATCGTCCTCGACGACACCGTCCTGAAGCACCCCTTCCGTACCGGCGACGAACTGCTCCGGCTCTCCCGCGAAACCGGGCTGTCGATCTCCTCGCTCATGCTGGAGAACGAGCGGGCGTGGCGGACGGAGGAGGAGATCCGCTCCGGTCTGCTGGACATCTGGCGGGTCATGCAGGCCTGCGTATCGCGCGGCATGTCCCGCGAGGGCATCCTGCCCGGCGGTCTGAAGGTCCGCCGTCGCGCCGCGAACACCGCGCGCCAGCTGCGGGCCGAGGGCGATCCGCAGGCCCACGCGATGGAGTGGATCACCCTCTACGCGATGGCGGTCAACGAGGAGAACGCCGCGGGCGGCCGCGTCGTCACCGCCCCCACCAACGGCGCCGCCGGCATCATCCCGGCCGTGCTGCACTACTACATGAACTTCGCCGCGGGCGGCGCCACCGAGGCCGAGAAGGAGGACGGCGTCGTCCGTTTCCTCCTCGCGGCGGGCGCCATCGGCATGCTGTTCAAGGAGAACGCCTCGATCTCCGGTGCCGAGGTCGGCTGCCAGGGTGAGGTCGGCTCCGCCTGCTCGATGGCCGCGGGCGCGCTGGCCGAGGTCCTGGGCGGCTCCGCCGAACAGGTCGAGAACGCCGCCGAGATCGGCATGGAGCACAACCTCGGTCTGACCTGCGACCCGGTCGGCGGTCTCGTCCAGATCCCGTGCATCGAGCGCAACGGCATGGCGGCGGTCAAGGCGGTCACCGCGGCAAGGATGGCCCTGCGCGGCGACGGCAGCCACAAGGTCTCCCTCGACAAGGTCATCAAGACCATGAAGGAGACCGGCGCGGACATGAGCGTGAAGTACAAGGAGACCGCGCGGGGCGGGCTCGCGGTGAACATCATCGAGTGTTAGGCAACAACTGACACCGGGCAGGCGTGGTCCCGTACTCGGGGCGGACGGTCCGGAGCACCTCCGGCGTAGCCTGTGACGGTCACGCCGGAGGGCTGTTCCAGTGGCTTCCGGGTCTGCCGCCGGCCGGCTTCGCCGGAGGGCGGCCGTCGCCGGAACGCGTCCCGCCGGACGGTGGGGACTGCGACGGCCGGCGGGGCGTCAGGCGGGCCGGTACTCTCCCAGCCGGGCGCCGGAGCGCGTCAGGGCTGCGATGTCCTCGCAGGTGGCGAACGTGACGTCCCGGTCCGCGAGTCCGTCGAGCCACTCCTCCAGTGCGAGGAGACGGTGGCCACGGCCGATCACCTCGGGATGCATGGTGGCCGTCAGGACGCCGCGGTCGATGTCACGCAGCATGTAGTCGAGATCGCGCGTCCAGTGGGTGAACATCTCCGCGGGATCGCGCAGGCCCGGCATGAGTCCCGACGGGGTCCTCAGGAACTCCAGGTGGGGGAAGTCGTCCAGGCTCCAGGCCACCGGGATCTCCACCAGTTCGGTGGGGTCGCCCCAGCGCACCCCGTCCTCGTCCACGGCGTCGGGCGTGCGGCACAGGTAGGGCGCGTGGTCGTGGCCCATGAGGCTGCTGTCGTAGAGCAGTCCGTGCTCGGCGAGCAGACCGACCGAGGCGTCGGACAGGTCCCAGGCCGGAGCCCGGAAACCCCGTGGGGTCAGTCCGGTGACGTCGGTGAGCGCCTCCAGCGAGCGCCGGAGCACCGCGCGCTCCTCGGCCGGCGGCAGCGCGGCGACGTTTTCGTGGGCGTGGCCGTGTACCGCCACCTCGTGGCCCTGCGCGATGATCTCGCGGGTGAGCTCCGGATACGTCAGGGCCGTGTGCCCGGGTACGAACCACGTCGCGGTGATTCCCCGGACGGCCAGGGTGTGCAGCAGGCGGGGCACCGCGACCGCCGCGAACTCCCCGCGCGAGCGGGGGGTGGCCGTGAGCTGGCCTCGGGCCATCCAGGAGGAGAGTGCGTCGAAGTCGAAGGTGACGCAGACGTAGCCGCTGGTCATGGGGGGGTTCCTTCCGGTCAGCTCAGCGGCAGGGCGGCGTTGCCGGTGCCCGCGCCGCCGTCGACGGTCAGTGACGCGCCGGTGATCCAGCCGGCGTCGTCACCGCACAGATAGGCCACTGCTCCGGCGATGTCCTCGGGCACACCGGCGCGGGGCCAGGGCTGGCCGCCGCGGATCGACCGCACGTAGTCGGCCCCGAGCGGGTTGACCTCGCTGTCGACTTCGATGAAGCCCGGCGAAACGGCGTTGACGTGGATGCTGTGCTCGGCGAGCTCCAGGGCAAAGGCCTTGGTGAGCATGTCGAGCCCGGCCTTGGAGGTGCAGTAGTGGGCCGCGCCACGCCGGGCCCGGGTCGACGCCCCGGAGCTGATGTTGACGATGTGCCCGCCCGCCCCGGCGGCGACCAGTCGCCGGGCGAAGGCCCGGGACAGCGAGAAGACCGCGGAGAGATTGACGTCGATGACGCCGTCCCACTGGTCGTCGGTCATCTCCAGCAAGGGAGCGCTGGGGTAGAGGCCGGCGGCGTTGACCAGGATGTCGAGACCGTCCCACACGTCCCATGCCGTGTCGACGAACGCGGGCAGGGCGCCGCGGTCGGTCAGGTCCACCTCGAGCGGCACGGCGTCCTCGGGCCGTGCCATTCCCGCCGCTACGGGGCCGATCCGGTCCGCGCGCAGGTCGGCCAGGATCACCTGCGCACCGTCGGCGTGCAGCCGCCTCGCGATCGCCGCGCCGATGCCTCCGCCCGCTCCCGTGACGAGCACACGCCTCGGTTTGCCGGTCCCAGCAGTACTCACAGCTCTCCTTCCGGCCCGCGCTCTTCGCCGCGGGCTCCGTCGTAACAGGTCAGGGCGTCGAACTCGGCCCGCAGGGCCGCGTACTGCGCCGTCGTGCGGCGTGCTCCCCGTGCCGCGAGGACGGAACGGGCGGTGCCCGCGCCGTCGTTCAGCAGATCGATCACACACCACGCCATCAGCACCGCCGGATCCAGCGCGGCCGAGGCGTGGTCGGTGACCTGGTAGTCGACGCTGTGCGCGTCACCGGTGGCGCCGGAGGCGAACGGGTGCAGCACCGGCATCACCTCGCCCAGGTCACCCATGTCGGTCGAGGCGCCGCGGTGCCGGCCGGCGGCCACCGCGGACGGGCCGAGCAGTGCGGCGCCGTTGGCCCGCGCCAGTTCCACGAGTGCGGGGTCCTGGTGGTGCGGCAGATAGTTGAGGGTGCTCTCGGTCGTGACGACGGCCCCCAGCGCCAGCGCTCCGGCCCGCACCGCCCGGTCGACCGCGGCGCACGCGCCGCGGAGCGCCTCCAGGCTGCGGGCTCGCACCACGATCTCGAGTTCGGCCCGGTCGGGAACTGCCGTCGGTGCGTCGCCGCCGTGCACCACGACGGCGTTCACCCGCACCGCGTCCTCGTCACGGAAGGTGTCACGCTGTGCGTCGATGGCGCTGATCGCCAACGTCGCCGCCTTCAGCGCGTTCACCCCGTGCCAGGGGCTCGAACCGGCATGGCTGGCCCGCCCCGTGAAACGCACCTTCTTGACCACCGAGCCGTTGTGGCTGTCCCCGACGCTCAGCGGCGGGGCGCCCTGCCCGGCCGTGTGGCAGAGCATCGCCATGTCCACGTCGTCGAATGCGCCGCGGGCGATGAGGTCGGCCTTGCCGACCAGGTGCCGCAGTTCGCCCGAGCGCACCAGCTCGCGCCGCCACTCCAGCTGCACGCTCTCCTCGGCCGGCACCGCGAAGAAGACCGCGTCCCCGTCCAGGTGTTCCCGTACGGCGGCCAGGCCGACCGCGGCGCCCAGCATCGAGGCCACCTGCGCGTGGTGGCCGCAGGCGTGGGCCGCCCCGGTGACCGGGTCGGCGAGCGGATGCCCCGGCAGCACCAGTGCGTCCAGCTCGCCCAGCACCGCGACGGCAGGGCCTGCCGAGCGCCCCGTCATCCGCGCCTTGACACCGGTGACGGACAGTCCGCTCTCGAACGGCAGGCCCAGTTCCGTGAACCATCCCGCCACCGTCGCGGCGGCGTGATGCTCGCGGAACCCGGTCTCCGGATGACGCTGAAGGTCGTCGCTGACCGCGAGCAGCCTCTCGCGGCAGCCCTCGATCGCCTCCCGGGCGAGCTGTTTGAGCCGTCCGGCCCGGCTGTCGGCGCTCATGCGGTCTCCACCAGGACGGCCGGGGCGACGTCCTGGGTCTTCAGATGGCGGCCGAGACCCGCGCGGAACGCCTCCGGCGTCTGCGGGGTGACCAGCGCGCCCACGATCGCGAGGACCGCGCCGACCCCCAGGAAGGAGAAGGCCACTCCGTACGAGAACCGTTCGGCCAGGAAGCCCATCACGAACGGGGAGACGGCACCGGCCAGCTGGCCGCCGAAGTTGACCATGCCTCCCCCGACGCCGGCGTACTCGACGGGCAGCATGCGCAGCGGCAGGCCGAAGATCTGCATGTAGGCCAGGTACATGACGAGCGTGCCGCAGGTCTCCCAGACGATGAACTCGGTCGCCGTCTCGGCCCGCACCATCAGCGCCAGCAGTCCGGCCGTGGCCACCATGACCGGGACCACCACCCGTCGGTGGTTTCCGCGCAGGAAGCGGTCGAAGACGTACCCGCCCGCCATCATGCTGATCGCGGCCGCGACCCAGGGGACGCCGGCCAGCAGCCCGGCCCCGGTGAGCGAGACGTGCTTGCTCTCGCGCAGGTAGGACGGCACCCAGGACACCAGGCCCCATCCGATGATGTTGAAGCCGCAGAACATCAGGGTGAAGCGCCACATCATGGACGACTTCAGCAGTTGGAGTGCCTGGCGCAGCGGCACCTGCGTGGGGACGGCCTGGGCCTGCTCCTGCTGCTCGGAGGCGGCCAGCGGACGCGGCAGCCCCTTCCACAGGACGATCACCATGAGCAGGCCGAGGACGGCCACCGCCCAGAACGCCCCGCGCCACCCGAAGGCGACGATCAGCGGGGCGGCGACCACCGGGGCGATCGCCGAGCCCAGCGGGTTGGAGGCGGACATCACGCCGTTGGCCGTCAGCCGCTGCTCGGGGGTCGTCCGCTCGCTGAGCGCCTTGATGGAGGCGGCG
This sequence comes from Streptomyces sp. NPDC058231, assembly GCF_042882275.1. Classification (NCBI taxonomy): domain Bacteria; kingdom Bacillati; phylum Actinomycetota; class Actinomycetes; order Kitasatosporales; family Streptomycetaceae; genus Streptomyces; species Streptomyces sp. NPDC058231. The sequence goes on from NZ_JBHVWN010000011.1 coordinate 36,911, forward strand.
GGATACATGCCCTGGAAGACGCCGAAGACGGCGCGGACGACCATCATCGAGGCCAGTCCCCGTGCGAGTCCGCTCGCCGCGGTGAAGATCGTCCAGCCGCCGGCCGCCATCACCATGGTGCGGCGGGCGCCCTTGGTGTCGGCCAGGATGCCGCCCGGTATCTGCATCAGCGCGTAGGTGATGAAGAAGGCGGTGAGGATCAGGCCCTGCAAGGTGGTGCCGAGGTGGAACTCCTCACCGATGTCGGGCAGAGCCAGAGTGATCACCAGCCGGTCGATGTAGTCGATCAGCCAGGTAATGAACAGCACGGCGACGGTCGTCGTCGCCACTCTTCGGGCCGAGGGGCGCCGGTAGCTCTTGTCCGCGTCCATCTGTCACCTCCATGCAATGCACCGAACGGTCAGGGGCCGGTGCCGAACACCGGATCGTGCTCAGCAGTGTGCAAAGCGGGGGCACGTTCACGGTTTGTGGTCCTGCACGAACTTTTCGCCGACATCTTGTGCTCATGTACCGGGACCGGTGTCCGGTCCGAGTGCGAAGAGCCGGATTGCGGCGTTCAGCCGCTCGTGCGGATCGCTCAGGTCGAGTCCGGTGAGCTCGCGCACCCGGCCCAGCCGGTATCGCAGGGTGTTGGTGTGCACGTTCAGCGTCCGGGCGGCCCGGGCGGTGTCCCCGAAGGCGTCCAGATAGGCGGCCAGGGTCGCCGTGTAGTCGGTACCGCGCCGCCGGTCGTGCTCGCGCAGCCGGTCCACCGGGCCCGTCCGCAGCCGTCGGTCCGCCGAGAGGGCCTCGCTCAGCAGGAGCAGGTTCGCGGTGCCCCGTACGTCCTCCAGCCGGGCGCTGCGGATCTCGCCGCGCCGGGCCAGGGCGCGCACCACGAGCTCCGCCTCCATGCGGCTGGCGGGCAGCTCGCCGAGATGGGCCACGCACGGACCGATCCCGAGCCGGGGCCGCACCCCGACCGCCTCGCCCACGGCCGCGGCCACGCCCTCGGCGGCGCGCAGCACACCGTCCCCGTCCACCGGGCCCAACAGGACGATGACGACCCGGGACGGCCCGGTGGTGGCCAGCGCGCGCCATCGGTAGCCGGCCAGGTGGCGCAGGGCCTCCTCGCGGGCCCGGTGCAGGTCGGCGGGGCCGAGGTCGGCGTCCTGACCGGAGAGGTCGCCGGCCATCACCAGGGCGGGTGTGCCGGGCGCGATGGCGAGGTGGGCCCCTGCCAGGCCCGGATCGACGTCGCCGAGCAGGGCGCGGCCGAGCAGTTCCTCGTTCAGACGGCGCCGGGCCACCTCTTCCTGGCCGAGGCCGAGAAGCACGCCGACGGCCACGGACGCGGCGTCCGCCAGCAGCGTGACAGCGTTGCCGGCCAGCGGCTCGGCGCCCTCGGCCACCCAGATCGAGCCCAGGTTCTCGGTCCCCGCACGTACCGCCACCGCGAGCCGGCGCCCGGCGCCGAGCTCGGGTACGGCCACCACGTCGACGACCCCGGCGCCGGACCACAGTTGTCGGTACACGCCCAGCTGAGCCAGCCGGTTGCGGTACCCCGCGGGCCCCTGCTGGTCCAGCACCGCGGTCCGCCGCATCTCGTCGTCACCGGGGCCCAGCCGGGAGGCGGCGAGCAGTTCCTGGCCCGGCGTGAAGATCATCACCGAGCCGTGCACCAGCTCGGCGAGGGTGTTGGCCAGGCTCACCAGGTCGTGTCTGCGGCCCAGCACCGCGGCGTGCCCCGGGCGCGGCCCGACGGGCACGGCGAGCAGCGCGCGCAGCCGCCCGATCAGCTCCGTCCACTGCTGCTCCGCCGCCAGCGCCAGCACCGCCACACCGTGTGCTTCGGCGAGGGCCGCGGCCCCGCGGTACGCGGTCTCGTCCCCGCCGTCCTTGACGACGACACCGCCCGCGCCGCCTTCGGCCGCCCTGCGGACCAGGCCCGGCAGGTCTCCTCCCGCTCCGATGCCCAGCAGCAGTCCGTCGGGCGGCACGTCCTCCTGCCGCCCCTCTCCCACCGGTCCCTCGTGGACGGCGAGCGAGCGGACCGGGATCCCCATCCCGCGCGGGGCGGCCCGTACGGCGACGGTGCCTGGTCCGAGGCAGTCCACGACCGTTGCGAGGGTCACCAGGGTGTCGGGGCCCGCGGGCGCGGCGGGGCCGGACGGCAGCGACGGCCCGTCGTTGTGCTCGACCACCGGAAATCAGCTCCAAAGCTTGGGGAGGGGCACAAACCGCCACGCGGCAGGAGGGGAGATCCTGCTGAGGCGTCCCTCTTCGGCGATACCGATGCAAAGGAGTCCCGCTGTGTCAGCATCCTACGTACCCGATCCGCGTGACCTGCTCCGACGGCTCACCGCCGAAGGGCCGTCCATGATCGCGGACCTGGAGCGGCTGGTCTCCGCCGAGTCTCCGTCCGCGGACTTCGACGCGTTGCGTGCGTGCCGCGAGGTGCTGGCCGACATCGGTACCCGTCTGCTCGGCGGCAAGCCCGTGCGGCTGCCGGACGACGACGCCACCGGGCGGCCCGGCGGCCTGCTGTGGCGGACGGGCCCGTCCGACCGGCCACCGGTGCTGCTCGTGGGGCATTTCGACACCGTGTGGCCGCTGGGCACGCTCGAACGCCGCCCGTTCCTGGTGAGCGGCTCACGCGCCACGGGCCCCGGCGTCTTCGACATGAAGGCCGGCCTGATCCAGGGCCTGTACGCGCTGGCGCGCCTGCGGGAGGTCTGCGCGGAGGAGCCCGCCGCCGCCTTCCTCGTCACCGCCGACGAGGAGATCGGCTCCCCCTGCGGCGGTGCGCTCGCCACCGAGTGGGCGCGCGGGGCACGGGCGGCGCTCGTACTGGAGGGCGCGGCGGACGACGGCGCCCTCAAGCATGCGCGCAAGGGCTGGTCGTTCTACGACATCCACGTCACGGGTCAGGCCGCGCACGCGGGACTGGAACCCGGCAAGGGCCGCAACGCGCTGATCGACCTCGCCCGGATCGTCGTCCGGCTGGAGTCCCTCACCACGGCGGACGGGCAGGTCACGGTCACCCCGACGATGGCCGGCGCGGGGACGACGCAGAACACCGTCCCGGACCACGCACATGTCGTCGTCGACGTCCGGGCCCCCGACACGGAGGCCCAGCAGGAGGTCGACAGCTCGTTGCGCCGTCTCGTGGCCGAGACCGCGCAACTGCCGTTCGAGATAACCGGGGGCATCAACCGGCCGCCCCTGGAGGAGGCCAGTGCCCGCGGGCCGCTGGCCGTGGCCCGCGACTGCGCGGACCTGCTGGGCCTTGCGTGGCCGGGGTCGGCGGCGGTGGGTGGCATCTCCGACGGCAACCTGTGCGCGGCCGCGGGCGCCCCGACGCTGGACGGCCTCGGCGCGGTCGGGGGCGGCGCGCACGCCGAGCACGAGTGGGTCGACCTCGCCCGGATGCCCGAGCGCGCGGCTCTCGTGGCCGCGCTCGTCGCCGCGCTGCCCGCGGGCTGAACCGGGGCGCCCTCCCCTGCGGCCCGATCGGGCCCCGTGGCCGGCCGGCGCGCCGCCGTGGCCCGCGTCGGCGGTCGACAAGGACACCGCCGACGGGGTCCACGTCCGGGTGGGTGCCGGACGCCGACCACGCTCACGGGGTCCTCGTCCGGCAGCGGCAGCCTCTCTCAGTCGGCCGGCGCCGCCGCGTGCGGAAGACGTTCGATGGCGACCATGGCGGCGTCGTCGCCCAGTCGCCCACCCGCGTGGCGGAGGAGATCGGCGCGCACATACGTCAGCAGGGACTCAGGTCCCTGCCCGTGCTGTGACGCGATGCGCTCGGACAGCGGATAGAAGAGGCCCTCCGAGTCACGGGACTCGACGACGCCATCGGTGTACAGGAGCAGCACGTCACCGATGTCGAAGGTGAAGGTCTCCGTGGTGAACTCGGTGACGAGCAGTGGCGCGAGCCCGAGAGGCGGATCGGGCTCCGCCACCTCCAGCGCGGACACCCGGCCCGCCCGCAGCAGGAGCGGCGGTGGATGGCCGCAGCTGACCAGCTGCAGCTCGGACGCGGCGTCGGGGATGTCGAGCACGGCCGCGGTGACGAAGGCTTCCGCGGTGGATTCGTCCTCCCCCTCGCGCTGCACGGTTCCGCCCCGGTTCACCGTGACCCCGTCCTCCAGATGGCCCACCAGATCGGACAGCCGTGCCTCCCGGTGGGCCAGGGCCCGGAACGCGCCCAGGACGCCGGCGGCCTCGCCGATCGCGTCCAGTCCCTTGCCCCGGGCGTCGCCGACGATCACCCGGGTGCCGTCGGCCGTACGGGCGATCGCGTAGAGATCACCACCCAGCTGGGCCTCCGCCTCCGCGGCGAGATAGACCGAGGCGATGCGCAGCGAGCCGATCTGCGTGGGCAGCGGCTGCATCAGCACGCGCTGTGCCGCTTCTGCCACCGCCCGGAGCTGGTTCACCTCACGCTCGTGCTGCTCCCTCAGATGGGCGAAGACGGTGAAGAGCGCGGAGACGAGGAAGAGCGCGATGATCTGGTAGGTGTGGTTGAGGTCGTTGAGGCTGGTGCGCACAGCGGCCACCAGGGACTGCGCAAGCACCGCGACCACTCCCACGAAGGCAGTCATCCGGGGGCCGGCGAACGACGCCGCCGCAGCGGGCGCCGCCAGGAGGAACGGCCCGAGGTGGACGTCCGGCGGCGCGATGATGTCCACCACGGTCACGGTGGCGATCAGGGCGAACGGCAGCATGAGGAATGCCCGCGGGTGCCGCCGGGACTCGTGGAGCGAGTGCAGAAGCCGCTGCGAGTTCATGACTCCGGCATACCGCACACCGGCTGCGCCTGCCCTTCCGGCGCCGGGCTGCAGCCGTGTCGCCGTGTCGCTCACACGCGAACCGGACACTTCGCGCCGCCGGCTGTCCCCTCCATTCGACCCAACAGCCCACCAACTGCTCACAAGCGAGCATCCGTTCACGTCGATCATGCACTTTCGGTCACAAAAAGCTTCCCTCCACCACCCCTCTAGGGGTTCACTGGACGTGACGAGTGGTGACGCAATCGGTGTCGAGGCACGGTCCGCGGCCGAGGCCCCGGCCCGGCTCCGATGTCCGGCCACGGCGGAGGAAAGAGGACAGCGATGAGCTCCTCCGAGAACCGGCCATTCACCACCCCCGCAGTGATTCGCGAATTCGACTCATCCCCATTCCCTGTCCGTAGCGTTCAGACGAGGGGCACCATGAGCAAAATTACGCTTCCAGAGTTTCGCATGCCATTCGAGAGCACCGGCTGCAATCCGGGCATCCAGAAGACCAGACTGGCCGCCTGGGAGTGGGCGGAATCCAACGATCTCGTACTGTCCCCCGTGGCTCAGAAAAAGATGATCCGGACGCGCCCCGAGCTCTGGATATCACTCATATTCCCGGCCGCCTCGCAAGAACACCTCGACCTCTTCTGCCAGTGGCTGTTCTGGGCGTTCCTGGTCGACGACGAGTTCGACGACGGACCGGCCGGACGCGACCCGCGCATGTGCGAGGAGGCGATCTCCCGACTGGTGGACGTGCTCGACGGCACGCGCGCGCCGAACGGCTCCATGGAGCACGCACTCGACGGTCTGATGGCCCGGACCTGCGAGGGCCGCTCGCCGCGCTGGGTGCGGCAGTTCCGCCGGGACACGGTCGCCTGGCTGTGGACGTACTACGCGGAGGCCGTCGACCGGGTCGCGGGCCATGTGCCGAGCACCGCCGACTTCGTGAAGCACCGCCGCGACTCGGTGGCCATGCAGCCGTTCCTCGATCTGCACGAGATCACCGCTGGAATAGATCTCCCGGAATCCGCCCGCTCCCTTCCCGCATATATCGCCCTGCGCAATGCCGTGTCCGATCATTCGGGACTCTGCAACGACATCTGCTCCTTCGAGAAAGAGTCCGTACTCGGTTACGAGCACAATATGGTCCGGCTCATACAGCGGGACCGTGGCGGCACGGTCCAGGAGGCCGTCGACGAGGCCGGCAGATGGCTGGCCTGGATCGCCGAACGGGTTCAGCAGGCGGAGACGGAGCTCGCCGAGGAGATAGCTGCCGCGCACATCGACGGCCTCACCCGCGTCGCCCTCGAGCGGTGCATCCAGGATTACCGGGGGCTCGTCCGCGGGGACTTCGACTACCACGCACGGGCGGAGCGGTACACCCGCCCCGACCTGACGGAGATCGACGAACAGCACTCCCTGTCCCCGAACTTCGCCGCCTGACCCCGTGGCCGGGGTGCCAGAACCGGCCGAACTCGTCCAGCAGGCCGAAACAGCCGCCGAGGGACACCGGTCCGCCGCCGTCCCTCGGCGACCGGCGCCCGCCAGGGCCCGTACGGCCCGGGCCGTACGGGGCAGGGTGTCTCCCCCGTACGGCCCGGATCCGGATGGATGAGGCACCGGAACGGGTACGTATGGACTCACCGGTCCCCGTGGAGGTGCGGCGCCCCGACGGGAGCCGGCCCCCGTCCGCCGCGCTCCGGCCGCTTCGACGCCGGCGCCGGCGCCGGCGTACCACCGCCACACCGCAGAAGGGCCGATGCCACCTCATGACTGTCGTACCTCATCGGATAACCGGTCCGGTTCCACTCGTCAGCACGGTCGACGGCGTGGTGCGCGGCACCCTGGAACAGGGTGTGGCGGTCTTCCGCGGCATCCCGTACGCGGCCGCGCCGACCGGCCCCCGCCGGTTCCGGGCGCCGGAGCCGGCAGAGCCCTGGGAGGGCGTGCGGGAAGCGGTCGCGTTCGGCCCGACCGCCCCCAAGCGGCCCTACTCCCCTCCGCTGGACGAGCTGCTGCCCGACCCCGAGGTGGCGGGTGAGGGCTGCCTGAACCTCAATGTGTGGACGCCGTCGCCCGCACGGACCGGGCTGCCCGTCCTCGTGTGGATCCACGGCGGTGCGCTGCTGCACGGCTCATCGGCGGTGGAGCTGTACGACGGGGCGCCGTTCGCCCGCGACGGGGTGATCCTGGTGTCGGTCAACTACCGCCTCGGGGTCGAGGGGTTCGGGGTCCTCCCCGATGCCCCCGCCAACCGTGGCCTGCTCGACCAGCTGGCCGCCCTGGAGTGGGTGCGGCGGAACATCGCGGCGTTCGGCGGCGATCCGCGGCAGGTCACGCTCTGCGGCGAATCGGCCGGGGCCGTCTGCATCGCGGCGCTGCTGGCCGCCCCGCGCGCGGAAGGGCTGTTCCGGCGTGCGGTGCTGCAGAGCGGTGCGCCCGCCGCGCTCTCCCCGGAGGCCGGCCGCCGTACCACCGAGCTGATCGCCGAACGGCTGGGTGTGGCGGCGACGGCCGCGGCGCTGGCCACCGTCGAGCCGGCCGAACTGCTGGCCGCGCAGTCCGCGGTGACGAGCGGCGGCACCCCGCTGACCGGCGGGAACTCCTTCCAGATCGTGGTGGACGGAGAGCTGCTGCCCCGCGATCCGGCCGAGGCGCTGCGCGCAGGCGCGGCAGCCGGGGTCGATCTGCTGATGGGCTCGAACAGCGAGGAGTACCGGCTCTGGTTCGTCCCCAGCGGTCTCACGGAGCGGCTGAGCCGCCTCCAACTGCGGCTCGCCCTCCTGAAGTTCAGGGTGCCGCGCGCCACGGCGCGTACCTACCGCGCGAACCGGCCCGCGGCCACGCCGGGCGAGCTGCTCGGCGCGCTCGCCACCGACCTGTTGCTGCGCGTCCCGCTGAACCGTGTGGCCGACGCCCGGGGTGACGGTTCCGGCCGCACCTATCTGTACGAGTTCGGCTGGCCCAGCCCGGTGCGCCGGCTCGGCGCCTGCCATGCGCTGGAGATCGGCTTCGTCTTCGACACCCTGGACCGGCCCGACACCGTGGCGCTGACCGGCGCCGACGCCCCGCAGGAGCTGGCGGACGCGATGCATGCGGCGTGGGTACGGTTCGCCGCCACCGGCGACCCCGGCTGGCCGGCCTGGAACGCGTCCCGCCCGGTGATGGTGTTCGGGCCCGGCGCGCCCGAGGTGGTCTGCGCCCCGCGCGACGACGAACTGCGTGGCTGGGCACCGTACCGGAGGACGTCCTGAGATTCGGGCGGTCCGCCCCGGCTCACCGGCAGCGGGCCGGTCGGCATGCACCGGTGCCCGACGGGCGGTTCCGGCCGGGCCGCGGCGGCCCGGTGTCCGGCGGACCCCGGCCGCGCAGGGCCGGGGGTCCTTCCGGCGGTCAGGCCCTGTTCTGGGAGGCCCAGAACTCGTCGAAGGTGAGGAGACCGTCACCGTTCGTGTCGTGGGAGTTGATGACGGCCTGGGCCACCGGCTCGGTGACGTAGGGGTCACCCAGCTGAGCCATCACGCTCTTGTACTCGGCGGCCGAGATCAGCCCGTCGCCGTTCAGGTCGTACCGCTCGAACGCCTTGCGCGCCGACTCGATGTCCGCCACTGTTCCGCCCCTTCGTAATGCCTATCTGACGGGGCCAGATTATCGGGCGCACGGGCTACCCCTTGCGGCGGCCGGTCGTCGATCATGGGTGGGGTGCCCGCGGACGACCGGCGGGCCCGGGACCCGGGAGGGGAACCTTTCATGAACGGGACGCTGGCGCAGATCCTGACGGCTGCCGCGCACGGACGGTTCCCGTCGCCGGACGGGTCGACGACGGTGGTGGCGCAGCCGAACGCGCGGGACGCGGGGGTGCTGGCGTTCACCGCGCACTCGGTCGTGTTCACCGACGAGGATCCGGCATGGGTACGGGCCGCGCTGGCCGCGACCCCCGGCGATCCGCTCGCCGCGACGATGAATCCGCACTTCCTGAGCGCGCTGCTGGCCCGTACCGGCAGGCACATGAACACCATCGACCTGCTGACGGCCGCGAGTGCCCTGCCGGGCGGCCCGGAGATCGCCCTCCGCGAGATCCAGGACCCGGAACACCCACGGGTGGCCAGGGCGATGAAGTTCCGCGACGAGGTACGGGTCTGGGCCGCCGACGGCGGAGTGCTGATCCTCGGCCGTGGGGTCGCCGGACGCTGGGAGACGGCGGTCGAGGTGGCGGAGGAGGCGCGCGGCCGCCGCCTGGGCGAGCGGCTGGCGCGCGCGGCCCGGCACCTGGTGCCCGCCGATGTGGTGTGGGCGCAGCAGTCGCCGGGGAACGCCCGCAGTGTGCGGACGTTCCAGGCGGCGGGCTACCGGCCGGTGGGTTCGGAGGCCCTGCTGATCGCCGGCTGAGCCACGGGCGGCGACCGGTCAGCGGAAGACGCCGGTGTGGCCGAGCGAGTAACGGCCCGGCTGCGGGTAGACGGCGAGCCCGTGCGGCCCGCTGCCCACCCGGATCCGGGCAAGCTGCTTTCCGCTGGCCGTGTCGATCGCGTACACCTCGGAGTTGTAACGCCCCGACAGCCACAGGACCTTGCCGTCCGCCGAGACCCCGCCCATGTCCGGGCTGCCGCCGTCCGGCAGGTGCCACTTCTCCGTCAGCTTGTTCCGGGCGAAGTCGAAGACGGAGACGGAGCCCTCGCCACGGTTGGAGATGTACATCTTCCTGGAGTCACGGCTGATGTACAGGCCATGGGCGCCCTTGCCGGTGCGGAGCAGTTTCGGGGTGGTGAACTTCTTTCCGTCCAGCACCCACATGCCGTTCGCGACCATGTCCGCGATGTAGTAGGTCCTGCCGTCGGGCGACAGCTTCACGTCCTGCGGCATGGCGCCGTGCAACGGCAGCTTCTGTCGGCCGATCACCTTCATCTTCGCCGTGTCGACCTTGAGCAGCTCGCCGGAGAACTCGCACGAGACGATGAAGTACCGGCCGTCCGTGGAGAAGTCGGCGTGGTTGACGCCCCCGCAGTCCACCGGCACGGTCTTGGCGGTCTTCATGGTGTGGGCGTCGCGGAAGACCAGCTTCCGTTCCATCGAGGCCATCACGACCGCGTACTTGCCGTCCGGTGTGAAGTACAGGTTGTACGGGTCGGAGACGGCGACCTTCCGGCCCGCCTTTCCGGTGGCCGGGTCGATGGGCGTGAGGCTGTCGCCGAGATCGTTATTGACCCAGAGCGTCTTGAGGTCCCAGGACGGGACGACATGCTGCGGCTGGCGGCCGACCGGGATCGTCTTGATGACCTTGTACGTCCTGGGGTCGATCACCGAGACCGTGTCGGAGTTGGTGTTGGGTACGTAGACCCGTGCCGGGAAGTCCTTGACGACCGGCGACAGCTTTCCGGCCCGGTCGGCCGAGTACACGTCCCGGGGGTCGAGCACCGGCGGCATGCCGGGCAGTCCGGGCGGTACGGCCGGGGCGACCTGCTTCCGGGCGGCGTTCGCCGGAGCGTCGGGAGGCGCGGCGGCCTCGGTGCCGGCGGTCGTCTCGGCCGTCCCCTTCCCGGCGGGGGCGCCGCAGCCCGCGAGCACGGCGATGAGGACGCCCCCGAGCAGGGCCGCGGTGCGTTCGGTGGAGGGAGGCATCAGGTCAGCAGCTCCGTGGTCGTCACCGCACGCAATCCGCGCCGGTCGATTTCGGTGAGGAGGACAGGCAGTGCGGCGACCGTGTCCGCGTAGCCGAAATGGAGGCTCACCACCGATCCGTTACGGATCTCTCCGGCGACCTTGCGGGTGACGGCCGTGGCCCCGGGCGAGGTGAAGTCGAGGGAGTCCACGTCGTACGAGAGGACGTGCGGGTATCCCGCCCTGCGGGCGAGCCGCTGGACGAGCGGGGTGGCGTGCTGGGTGCGGGAGGGCCGGAACCAGGTGCCGATGGAGCCGGTGAGCCGCTGCAGTCGCCGGGCGCAGCCGGTGATCTCCGCGTACGCCTCCGCCTCGCCCATCCCCGAGATGCCGACGTGGTGCTGGGTGTGATTGCCGAGGTCGTGACCGCCGTCGAGGATCCGTCGCGCCATCTCGGGGTGCTCGTCGAGCCAGCTCCCGACGGCGAGGACGGTGATCCGGGCGTGGGCCCGCTCCGCCTCGGCGAGCACGGCCCGGGCGACGGCGGGTTCGCCCTGGCCGTGGAAGGTGAGAGCGACGCGGGCGCGGTCGCGGGGGCCGTGGCCGATCTCGGCCGGCTGCCCGGGGAAGTGGCGCGGGGCGGGCGCGGGGCGCGGGACCGGCGGGCGCGTCCCCCCGGGGGTCTTCGCGGATGCCTTTGCAGGGGCCCTCCCCGAGGAGTTCGCGGCGGAACCACCGTCCGCGCACCCGGCCGCGAGGACTCCGGCCAGGGCGGCCCCCGCGCCGGCACGCAGTGTGCTGCGGCGGTGCACAGGGGTCTCGGAGGCGTCCATGAGCAGAACAGTAGGGGGCGCAATGTCGGGCAAATAACGATTGACCCATTCCGCCTCACTTCGAGCTGTCGACGGGCGCGTCACCGGCAGGTTGATTCATCGACGATTCACCCGCCGAAACACATAGGCATGCACTCAATGCCAGGCCAGTGACCCATCACACCTACGATTCATCAGTAAAGTGTCACGGTATGACCAAATTTATCCGATTAGCTCTTTTGGCTCCACGGTCGCCCATCTGCCATAGTCGGTTCCACGACCCCCATTGACCCGGGCCAGGTCGTCTTATGCGGCCGTGAACACACCCCCCATTTCACGGTCCCCACACAGCAGCCCCCGCAGTGCCGCACCACGGCAGACCGGGGGCTTCTGTGCGTCACAGGGAGGGGCGGCGGCAGCGGGACCGGCTCAGCGGTCGGAGATCCGCATCTCGAACCAGGTGGTCTTGCCGCGCGGCAGCAGATCGACGCCCCAGCGGTCGGAGAGCTTGTCCACGAGGAAGAGCCCACGGCCGCTGACATCCATCTCCTGGACGGGCATGAGGCAGGGCAGTCCGCGCGAGGGGTCGCGCACCTCGATCCTGATCCAGCCGCGGCGACGCAGCATCCGCAGCCCGAAGATCCGGGCGCCGGTGTGCCTCACCGCGTTGCCGACCAGCTCCGAGACGAGCAGCACGGCATGTTCGGCGGTCTGCGGGGAGAGCGCCCACAGGCGCAGCACCACGCACGAAGTGATCCGCCGCGCGGTGGCCGCCGACTCCGGACGGGAGGGCAGCCGGACTTCGCCCTCCGTCGGATTCCCGAACAACTCCAGCGCTTTGAACGCCTGTTCGTCCTCGACGGCCGGCATCCAGCGCGCCGCAGTCGCGCCGCTGCGCTGCCGCGGCTGTTCCACACCCTCCAGGCCCGCCATGCCCACCATCATGGCCGCACGCCGGGCGTTCCGGGGCCGTTCCGCGGGAATCCCTACCCCGGAATCAGACATTCCGCAGCGGTCGACAGGCATATGCCAGAGGCAGAATGCACCCCTCGACACCCTCACCGACCTGCGCGAACACCTCGTCCGAGCGACTTTGCCAACAGGGTCGGAGGGCTGAGCCTTAAGGTTCCCTTAAGGCTCAGCTAATCCGCTCGCATGGATAAACCCGCGGTCGACTGTGCCCAACTGGCGTTCGATCAGAGGAACTTGGCCTTGCCCGGTCCCTCTTCGACGAAGCTGCGCACACCGCGCTCGCGGTCCTCGGTGGCGAACAGACCGGCGAACCAGTTCCGTTCGATCGTCAGACCGGTGTCGAGATCCGTCTCCAGCCCCGCGTCGACGGACTCCTTCGCCGCACGCAGCGCCAGGGCCGGCCCCTTGGCCAGCCGGGCCGCCCAGGCGTGCGCCTGCTCGTACACCTCGGCCGCGGGAACCACGCGGTCCACCAGGCCGATCGTCAGCGCCTCCTCGGCCTTGACGTGGCGGCCCGTGAAGATGAGGTCCTTGGCCCTGGACGGGCCGACCAGCCGGGCCAGCCGCTGGGTGCCGCCCGCGCCGGGGATCAGGCCGAGCAGGATCTCGGGCTGGCCCAGCCTGGCGTCGTCGGCGGCGATCCGGAAATCGGCGCAGAGCGCCAGCTCGCAGCCGCCGCCGAGCGCGTAGCCGGTGACGGCGGCGACCACGGGCTTGGGGATGCGGGCCACGGCGGTGAAGGAATCCTGCAACGCCCTGGACCGCACGACCATCGCCGCGTGGTCCATCACCTGCATCTCCTTGATGTCCGCGCCCGCCGCGAACACCTTCTCGCCGCCGTAGAGAACGACGGCGCGCACATCGTCGCGCCGGGTCGCCTCTTCGGCGAGTTCACGGAGCCGGTCCTGGGTGGCGACGTCCAGCGCGTTCATGGGCGGACGGTCCAGCCGGATCGTGCCGACGCCGTCGCTTGCTTCGAGGGTTACGGTCATGGAAGGCAGGTTAACCGTCGCTAACGCGGACAGGCCCGGTGCCGTTGGTCACAGCACCGGGCCTGTCGCACACCGTGCGGGAAAACCGTTTCCGTGCGGGCGGAAACTACTTGGTCCACTCCGCCCAGCTCATGTTCCAGCCGTTGAGACCGTTGTCCGGCTGGATCGTCTTGTCCCTGGAGTTCCTCACGACCACGACGTCACCGATGAGCGAGTGGTCGAAGAACCACGCCGCCGGCGTCTTGCTGCTCCAGGCGCCGCGCACGTCCTGCAGACCGACGCAGCCATGGCTGGTGTTGGTCGAGCCGAAGACGCCGGAACCTCCCCAGTAGTTGCCGTGGATGAAGGTGCCGGACGTGGACAGGCGCATCGCGTGCGGCACGTCCTTGATGTCGTACTCGCCGCCGAAGCCGACGGTGTCACCGTTCATCCGGGTCACCTTGAGCTTCTCGCTGATGACCATCTGTCCGTTGTACGTGGTGGTCGCCGGGGCGCCCGCGGAGATCGGGATGTCCCTGATCTGCTTGCCGTCGCGAACGACCTTCATCCGGTGCGTGCTCGCGTCGACGTTGCTGACCTGGCGGCGGCCGATGGTGAACGAGATCGTCTTGGCCTGCTTGCCGTAGACCCCCGGGCGTCCCTCGACCCCGTCGAGGTTGAGCTTCACGGTCACCTTGGTGCCCGCCGCCCAGTAGTCCTCCGGACGGAAGTCGAGGCGGTCGTTGCCGAACCAGTGGCCCTCGACCTGTACAGCCGGATCCGCCGTCACCGTGATGGCCTTCTCGACCGCCTCGGGGTCGGTGATGCCGCGGGTGAAGTGGATCGAGACCGGCATGCCGACACCGACCGTGGAACCGTCCTCCGGCGTGTACTGCCCGATGAAGGTGTTCTGCGGGACCAGGGTCGTGAACGTGGTGTCCTTCGCGGACTCACGCCCCTTGGAGTCCTCGGCGATCGCGTGGACCTTGTACTTCGTGGCCGCGGCCAGGTGCTGATCGGGCTCCCAGCTGGTGCCGTCCGCCGAGATCTTGCCGTCGACCGCCACGCCCTTGGGGCCGGCGACCTTGACCGCGGTCAGCTTGCCCTGCTCCGCGGAGACCTTCAGCGCTCCACTGGTGGCCACGGAGTCCGCGCCGTCCTTGGGCGCGATGGTCACCACCGCCTGCGAGGCGGTCGTGTCCGCGCTCCTGCCCTTGCCGCTGCTGCCGCCGCCCTTGTTCCCGGCTTCGCTGTCTCCCCCGCCGCACGCCGTCACCAGCAACAGCATCGCGCCCAGTACCAGAGCCAGCAGTCCGGTGGCCCCCCGGCCGCGCCGCCCGCCGGCCGCCCGGACCGATGTCCCCGATATCGGCTGCCCGTTCAATGTGGTCGTCTCCCCTCACACGGCCTGGCCCCGCCATGGCCCCGGGGGCCTCAAGGCCCCTGCCCCCGCGCGCCGAACATGCGCACTCAGCGACAGATAATCACACTGACCGTCAGGAGAACGCCCCTCGGATGTCACTGTTCAGTCCCAAGTTGCCACGGGACTTCCCCAGGTGACGGGTGGTGCGGGGGCGCAGCCGTACCGGTCCGGCCCGGTCGCCGTCCCGGGGCCCCGCGGACCCGGGGCGAGGCATCGGGCGGCCGGTCACGTCAGCGGAGCGCGGAGCCCTCCTTCCACCGGGTCCAGCTCAGGTTCCAGCCGCCCAGGCCGTTGTCCGGCGCAACCTGCTCGTCCTTGGAGTTGACGACCTCGACGACGTCCCCGATGAGCGTCCGGTCGAAGAACCAGCGGGCCGGGGTGGACCCGTTGCCGCCCTTCACATCGGCCAGCCCGACACAGCCGTGGCTGACGTTGGCCGAGCCGAAGACGTCACCGGACGCCCAGTAGTTGCCGTGCAGGAAGGTTCCGGAGTCGGTGAGCCGGATGGCGTGCGGTACGTCCTTGATGTCGTACTCGCCGCCGAAGCCGACCGTCCGGCCGTCCATCCGGGTCACGTCGTGCATCTCGGTGGCCACCATCTTCCCGTTGTAGGTGTCCGTGCCCGGGGCGCCCGCCGTGATCGGCAGCTTGGACACGACCCGGCCGTTGCGGCGTACGACCATGGTGTGTCGGGCGGCGTCCACCCTGGAGACCTGGGAACGGCCCACCCGGAAGGTGACCGTCTTCTGCTGGCTGCCGAACACCCCGGGGGCGGCCTCCACATCGCGCAGCGCCACCGCGACGGTGACCTCGGTGCCCGGCTTCCAGTACCTGGCGGGGCGGAAGTCCAGCCGCCGTCCGCCGAACCAGTGGCCCACCACCGGCACCGCCGGCCTCGCGGTGATCCGGATGGCCCGCTGCACCGCGGCCCGGTCGCCGACCTCCCGGTTGAAGTCGAAGGAGACGATCATCCCGGTACCGACGGTCGCCCGGTTCTCCGGTTTGAAGTAGCCGATCAGCTGGTGTCCGGGAACCGCGGTGGTGAAGGTGGCGTGACGGGCCGACCGGTGCCCGGCCCCGTCCCGGGCCACCACGTCGACGCTGTACTTGGCCGCCATGGCCAGCCGGCCCGATGCGCCGTGCGGGGCCCACGAGCGGCCGTCCCGCGCGATCCGGCCCGGTACCTCCCGCTGCTGCGCGTCCTCGATCCGCATCACCTCGACCCGCTCCAGCCGCCCGGAGGGAACCCTCACCTCGATCCGGTCGTCGGGCCCGACGTTCCTGACCCCGTCCTGCGGGGTGATCCTGATCGCGTACTGAGGCGCTCTCGGCTTCTCGCCGACGACGGGTTCGTCCTCGGTACAGCCGGTCAGGACGGCCAGCACGACAAGTAGTCCCGCTGTCAGCACGGTGGCCGCGCTCGCCCCTGTCTTCTTCGCTACATGGTTCACGTCCCCCCAACGACCGGGGTCAGTCGGGGGAAACGTGAGTGGGGGCCCCGCCGTGGGCAGAACAGAGGGGAGGACCACACTCGGGGAGCCGCGGCCGGGACGCCGTGCGCTCCTCCTCGGTGCCGGGTCCAGATGAGCCGCGGGAGGCTGAGAGGTGTCGAGCGCAGCCGAGCAGGAGGCAGTGCCAGGACCGGTCAGAGAAGCGATGGAACGGGCATCGGAGGAGGCGGGAGCCGGCCCGGCAGAGGGGAGGGTGGTCTCCGGCGAGCGGCGGCCACCGACCGTGTGGCCCGGGGCGCCCACGCCGCTGGGGGCCCGCTTCCGGGTGGGTCCGGACGGCGTGGCGGGTACCAACTTCGCGCTCTGGGCGGGCGGCGCCGAGGCGGTGGAACTCTGCCTCTTCGACGAGGACGGAGACGAGACCCGCCTCCCGCTGACCGAGCTCACCCATGAGATCTGGCACGGCTTCGTGCCGGGCGTGCAGCCGGGCCGGCGGTACGGCTACCGGGTGCACGGCCGCTGGGACCCCTGGACGGGGGCCCGGTGGAACGCCGCGAAGCTGCTCCTCGATCCTTACGCACGAGCGGTGGACGGCTCGTTCACCCTGCCGGCCGAGGTGTACGGCCATGTGCGGGACTGGCCGCAACAGCAGGTCGCCGACACCGTCCGCGACGAACGGGACTCCGCACCGTACGTACCGAAGGGTGTGGTCGTCCACGACGACGACGACTGGGCGGAGGACCGGCGCCCCAAGACCCCCTGGGCCGACTCCGTCATCTACGAGCTGCACGTGCGCGGCTTCACCCGACTGCACCCCGGGATCCCCGAGGAGCTGCGGGGCACCTACGCCGGACTCGCCCACCCGGCGGCGATCGGTCATCTGCGGCGGCTCGGGGTGACGGCGGTGGAGCTGCTGCCGGTGCATCAGTTCGCCCACGAGGACCATCTGCTCCGGCGCGGACTGCACAACTACTGGGGCTACAACTCGATCGGCTACTTCGCCCCGCACGCGGGTTACTCGGCCAGCGGTACGAACGGCCAGCAGGTGGGCGAGTTCAAGCGGATGGTGCGGGCGCTGCACGACGCCGGCATCGAGGTGATCCTCGATGTGGTCTACAACCACACGGCGGAGGCCGGCGAGCTCGGTCCGATGCTCTCGCTGCGCGGCATCGACAACCGCGGCTACTACCGGCTCCAGTCCGACGCCCGCCGCTACGCCGACTACACCGGGTGCGGCAACACCCTGCACGTGGTGCAGCCGCATGTGCTGCGGCTGATCACGGACTCGCTCCGGTACTGGGTCACGGAGATGGGCGTCGACGGCTTCCGCTTCGATCTGGCGGCGGCGCTGGCCCGCTCGATGCACGACGTCGACATGCTGTCGCCGTTCCTCGCGGTGATCGCCCAGGACCCGGTGCTGCGCCGGGTGAAGCTGATCGCCGAACCGTGGGACGTCGGCAACGGCGGCTACCAGGTGGGTGCCTTCCCGCCGCTGTGGACCGAGTGGAACGACCGCTACCGCGACGCCGTGCGGGACTTCTGGCGCGGCGCCCTGCCGGACGTCCGGGATCTCGGTTACCGGCTGACCGGGTCCAGCGATCTGTACGCGTGGGGCGGCCGGCGCCCGTACGCCTCGGTCAACTTCATCACCGCGCACGACGGCTTCACCCTGCGCGACCTGGTCAGTTACGAGCAGAAGCACAACGAGGCCAACGGCGAGGGGAACCGGGACGGGACGTCGGACAACCGGGCCTGGAACTGCGGCGCCGAGGGCGAGACCGACCTCACCGATGTCAACGCGCTCCGCCGCCGCCAGCTGCGCAATCTGCTCACCACGCTGCTGCTGTCGACCGGGGTGCCGATGCTGGTGGCGGGCGACGAGATGGGCCGTACGCAGGGCGGCAACAACAACGCGTACTGCCAGGACAACGAAGTCAGCTGGCTGGACTGGTCGCTGCTCGACCAGCCGCAGTGGCGGGAGCTGACCGAGCTCACGGCGCGACTGCTCACGCTGCGCCACACCCATCCGGTGCTGCGCCGCCGCGCGTTCTTCGCCGGCCGGCCGCAGGCCCCGGACGGGCTGCGCGACCTGGCGTGGTTCACCCGGGACGGTGCGGAGATGACGGAGGGGGACTGGTACGCACCGGCCGCGACGATCGGTCTCTATCTCTCCGGGCGTGACATCCCGGGCCGGGACGCGCGTGGCGAGCAGGTGACGGACGACAGTTTCCTGGCGATCCTGCACGCCGCCGACCGCCCGACCGGTTTCCGGCTGCCCGGTCCGCCGTGGGCGCAGACGTACGAACTGGTGCTGGACACCTCGCGGGAGGACCAGACCACCGCGCCGGGCACGGTGCACCGGGGCGACGAGCTGCTGACCGTGCCGGCGCGGGCGGTGGTGCTGTTGCGCGTCAGGGAGTGAAGGGGCGGGCGCGGGAGGGACCGGGTCAGCCGAGGATGCCGCGGTCGTAGGCGACCGCGACGGCCGCGGCGCGGTCCTTGACGCCCAGTTTGGCGAACATGTGGGTGAGATGGGTCTTCACCGTCGCCTCGCTGATGAAGAGTTCGGCGGCGATGCCACGGTTGGAGGTGCCCTTGGCGACGAGTTCGAGCACCTCGCGCTCGCGTGCGGAGAGCGCTTCGTTGCCCGGAGCACCGGGCGTGCGCACCCGGGTGATCAACCGGGTGGCGACGGCGGGCGACAGCACGGTGCGGCCGTCGGCGGCGGCGCGGACGGCGGTGAACAGCTCGTCCCGGGGCGCGTCCTTGAGCAGATAGCCGGTCGCACCCGCCTCGATCGCGGGCAGGGTGTCGGAGTCGGTGTCGTAGGTGGTGAGAACGAGCACCCTGGAACGGGCGCCGCGCCGGACGAGTTCGGCGATCGCGGCGACTCCGCCGCCGCCCGGCATCCGCAGGTCCATCAGGACGACGTCCGGGTCGAGCCGGGCGACGAGATCGACGCCCTCGACACCGTCGGCCGCCTCGCCGAGCACCTCGAAGCCCGGAGCCGACTCGAACATGCCGCGCAGACCGTCCCGTACGACGGGGTGGTCGTCGACGACGATGAGAGTGATGGTGCGAGCGGTTCCGTCGGCCATGGCGCCTCCACCGTACGTGTTGCCCGGACCCGCGTCGCCGGGATGCGCGTGGCTCAATGATGAGGCACCAGCGGGACGCGGGCGGAGACCGCCGCCCCGTTGCCCGGTTCCGACTCCACCACGACGGCGCCCGCCATGCGTTCGGCGCGGGCGTTCATACCGCCGAGACCGAAACCGTCCGAGCCCCGGTACGGCGGCAGGGCCACGGGGTCGAAGCCGCAACCGTCGTCCCGCACGTCGAGGGTGACCTCGTCACCCATGAAGGAGAGCGTGACGCCGACCCGGGCGGCCCCGGAGTGACGGCCGACGTTGGCGAGCGCCTCCTCGGCGATGCGGAGCAGCGTGACGCCGACCTCGTCATGCAGCGGCTCGACGGTACCGGTGACGGTGAACTCGGCGCGTACACCCGTCCGTTCCGCCCAGCTCGCGACGGTCTTCCCGAGCGCCTCGGGAAGGGCGTCGTGGGCCAGTGCGACGGGGACCAGATTGCTCACGGACCGGCGTGCCTCGCCGAGGCTGTGCCGGGCGAGCGCTGCGGCGCGGTCGAGGTGCACGCGGGCCAGCGCCGGATCGGAGTCGGCGGTGGAGGCGACCACCTGGAGCTGGGTGATGATGCCGGTCAGCCCCTGGGCGATGGTGTCGTGGATCTCCGCGGCGAGCCGGCTCCGCTCGTCGGCCACCCCCGCCTCACGGGCCTGGACGAGGAGTTGGGCGTGCAGGCCGGCGTTCTCCGTCAGGGCCTGTTCGAGACGGGCGTTGGCGGACTCCAGTTCGGCGATGGTGTCGAGCTGGGTACGGGCGTGCTCGGCCTCCCGGGTGCCGATCTGCGCAAAGACGAGGACGAGAGTGCTGTGCAGGGCGAGGAGGATGCCGAAGGCCGTCCAGTTCGTCAGTGTGTCCGGCGGGAAACCGCTGCCGCACTGGGAGCCCGCCATGGTGACGGCGGTGGCCAGCATCCCGACGCGTGCGGCCCGCTTGGGGAGGAGGCGCGCCGCGTCGAAGTAGCCGAGGAGCGCGAACATGGAGAAGAACGGGCTGCTCCAGCTCAGCACGAAGGCGAGGACCGTGCGTGACACGAAGTAGACCCACGGGGACCACGACCGCCCGGCAGGCCGGCGCCGGATCCAGCTCCACCAGAGCTGGAGCATCAGCGCCACCGGGACCAGTACCCCGGCCACGTACATCCCGGTACGGCTCATGATGAGGTCGGCGGACATCGCCGAGACGACGGTGGCCAGCCCGAGCAGACCGTACGGCCCGTACCGGAAGAACTGTTCCCACCCCTGCTCGGCCGCCGCTGCCGCGTTCCGGCCGGTGCGCCCCGCTCCCATGGGGGCAGTCTGCCCCGGATCGGCCTGCCGCGTCACTCCCACTTGAACCAGCGGGCGGCCGCGGCAGCCGGCAGGACCGTCCACAGGGCCATCACCCCCAGGTCCGCCCAGCCCGGCCAGCCGCCGGAGGCCGCCCGGTCCAGTGCCTGGGAGGCCGCGCCGAAGGGCGTGCACCCGACGATCCGGCGGAGGGTGCCGGGCATCGCCTGGACCGGCAGCCAGACGCCCGCGGTGAACATCATCACGAGGTAGACGACCGAGCTGACGGCGGCGGAGACCTTGGTGGTCCGGGACAGCGCGCTGACCATGGCACCGAGGGCGAGGACGCTCGCGGTCGCCAGGAGCAGGGCGAGCAGGTAGCCGACGGGCTGACCGGGCAACCGCACGTCGAAGGCGATCCGGCCGACGGCCATGACCAGCACGGCCGAGCCCAGGGCGGCGGCGCCGTGCACCGTGATCTGTGCGGTGAGCAGGGCGGACGGACGTGCCGGCGTGGTCGACATGCGGCGCAGGATGCCCCGTTCGCGATAGCCGGTGAGGACGGGCGGCATGGCCTGGAGCCCGGACATGATCATGGCGAGCAGTACGGCCACCGGCACATACAGGTCGATCACGCGGCGGCCGCCGAGGCCGTCGTCGACTTCCCGGTAGGACGGGACCAGTCCGAGGATCGTCATCAGGACGGTCGGGAAGACGAGGATCCAGAAGAGGCTGCCGGGCTCACGGAGGAAGAGCCGGGTCTCGCAGGTGAGAACGGCGAGGGAGCGAGCCGATGCAGAAGAGGGGGCGGAGGGGGCCGGAGGGTTCGATGCGAGCGGTGTGGTCATCTCAGGCCGCCTGTTCCGTGTCTGCTTCTGCTGCTTCTGCCGGTGTCCCAGTGAGGTCGAGGAAGGCGTCGTCCAAGGTCGCTTCGGACACGCGCAGTTGATGTGCGGTGACGTGATGCCGGGCCAGTAGCGAGATCACCGCGTTGACGGTCTCGTCGGTGCCGTTGATGACGACCCGGTCCCCCTTCCGCTCGACCGATGCCGCGGCGGGGAGCGCCGCCAGATCGTCGGCGGCGAGCGGTTGCGAAGGGGTGAAGGAGATGACGGTGGAGCTGCCGGCCTTGCGGATCAGGCCGGACGGGGTGTCGAGGGCGACGACCTTCCCCTTGTCGATCACGGCGATCCGGTCGCAGAGGCGTTGTGCCTCCTCCATGAAGTGGGTGACCAGGAGGACGGTCACGCCGCTCTCCCGTACCTCTTCGATCAGCTGCCAGGTGTCGCGTCGGGCACGCGGATCGAGTCCGGTGGTCAGCTCGTCGAGCACCACGACCCGCGGGTCGCCGACCAGGGCGAGGGCGATGGACAGCCGCTGCTTCTGGCCGCCCGACAGCTCGGCGAACCGGGTGGTGAGCCCGGTGTGCAGACCGAGCCGCTCGGCCAGGGTCCGCCAGTCGGCGGGTTCCGGATAAAAGGCGCTGTACAGCTCCAGCGCCTCGCGCACCGTGAGCTTGGCCTGCAGCTCGCTCTCCTGGAGCTGGGCGCCGAGGAGCTGTGTCACTCGGCCGTGGTCGGCGACCGGATCAAGGCCGGCGACCCGGACCGTACCGGCGTCGGGGATCCGCAGCCCCTCGACGCATTCGACAGTGGTGGTCTTGCCGGCGCCGTTGGGGCCGAGAATCCCGAAGATCTCCCCCTCGTCGACGGCGAAGGTGACACCGTCCACCGCGGGGCGCCCGCCGTAGGCCTTGCGCAACGCGTTCACTTCGATGAGTGCCATGGCTACGAGGGTCCCGTCGGGCAGGCTCGCACGGCATCGGCCATCGCGCTCGAACCGGCATCAACCGATCGGCTGATGCCGCGATACGACCCGGGTCCCGGGACGACGGCTCGGGTCCTTGCCCCGAGCCCCCCACTCAGGCCATTCAGGGGCCGTATGTCGACAGAGCGACGAAAACCAGATGAGCGATGTCAGTGGTGAACCGTAGGCTCGCCCCTGATGCCCGAAACACATGTAGAGCCCAAGAACCGGTCCACCGCGCAGTCCCTGCTGCGGCTGTGGCCTTATGTGAAGCCTGTACGGATTCGCCTGTTCGGCGCGGCGGCGGTGGCGATCGTCGCTTCCTGTCTCGGCCTGGTGATACCGCTCGTACTGAAGTGGATCGTCGACGGCCCGGTCGCGCACCGCGACCCGGGCGGCGTCTGGCTCGGCGCGCTGTGCCTGCTGCTGCTGGGCATCCTCGAGGCGGTGCTCTTCGGGGTGCGACGGTGGCTGGTGGCGCGGCCGCTGGCGGGCGTCGAGGCGTCGATGCGGGCCGATCTCTACCGGCATCTGCAACGGCTCCCGGTGGCCTTCCACGACCGCTGGCCGTCGGGGCAGCTGCTGTCGCGCGGCACCACGGATCTGATGCTGATCCGCATGTTCCTGGCGTTCCCGCTGACGTTCCTGCTGGTCAACGCGACCACGATCCTGGTCGGTTTCGTCATCCTGCTGGTGCAGCAGTGGACGCTCGGCCTGGTACTGATGGCTCCTGTCGTGCCGCTGGTCATTCTCTGCTCGGTCTTCGAGACGAAGTACGCGGTGGTGGCGCGCCAGGCCCAGGACCAGGTCGGCGATCTGACGACGGTCGTCGAGGAGAGCGTGCTCGGGATCCGCATCATCAAGGGCTTCGGGCGGCACCGGAGCCAGGCACTCGCCTTCCGCGGTCTCGCGCAGCGGCTGCGCGGCACCGAACTCGACAAGGCACGGCTGCTGGCGGGCATCTGGGGCTTCATCACCACGATTCCGGAGCTGGCGATCGGTGCGGCGCTGGTGCTCGGCACCATCCAGGTCGCGGACGGAGAGCTCTCGGCGGGCACCCTGGTGGCCTTCCTGTCGACCGCGCTGGCGCTGCGGTGGCCGGTCGAGTCGATCGGGTTCCTGCTGGCGATGAGCCAGGAGTCGGCGACGGCGACCGAGCGGTTCTTCGAGGTGATGGACGTCGAGGAGGAGCGCGATACGGCCGGGACGTCCTCCCCGGAGACTCCGGCGGCGCGTTCCGCGAAGGCTTCCTCCCTCGTTTCCTCCCCGGCCTCCCCCTCGCCGGACGGCGGAATGGCCTTCGAGGGTGTCGAGTTCCGCTACCCCGACGCGGAGCCGGGGTCCGTGCCCGTACTGGCCCGGATCGATCTGCGGATCCGCCCCGGCGAGACGATGGCTCTGGTCGGGGCCACCGGATCCGGCAAGACGACGCTGACCGCGCTCGTACCACGGCTGCACGACGCCACCGCGGGACGGATCACGCTCGACGGTGTCGACATCACCACCATGCCGCGCGAACACCTGCGCGAGCTGGTGTCCGTGGCGTTCGAGGAGCCGACGCTCTTCTCGGCGAGCGTCGGCGAGAACGTCCTCATGGGCGCCGAGGACGCAGGCGAGGACGGACTGCGGCGGGCGCTGTCCGTCGCACAGGCCGACTTCGTGCACGAGCTGCCGCACGGCATCGACACCCAGGTCGGCGAGCAGGGACTCAGCCTCTCCGGCGGCCAGCGGCAGCGCCTGGCGCTGGCCCGGGCCGTCGTCGGGAAGCCGCGCTTCCTGGTACTGGACGATCCGCTCTCGGCGCTGGACGTGCATACGGAGGCGTTGGTGGAGGCCGCGCTGCGCCGGGTGCTGGAGTCGACCACAGCCATCGTGGTCGCCCATCGGCCGTCCACCGTGATGCTGGCGGACCGGGTGGCTCTGCTCTCGGAGGGCCGGATCAGTGCAGTCGGCACCCATCAGGAACTGCTGCGCAGCAGCGCCGAGTACGCCTGGCTGATGTCCGGCGCCGGGGACGCGCCCGCATTCATGCCCGCCGACGGCGCGCTCGCCATGAACGTCTCTGCCGAGGAGGGCAGCACTCGATGACCGACACGACGGCAGGGCGTCCGGCCGGTGACGCCGCAAGCGACGAGAACGACGCCCGGATGGACACGCCGGAGGCAGCAGGCGTGGCACGTGCGGGCACGGCGACGGCCGCGGGCACGGACCTGAGCACGCGCGCGGGCACGGGCACCATGACCCGCGTCCGGCAGGCGGCGCCACCCGGCACGGCGGAGAAGAGACCCGGCACCGACCCGCGACCCGGCGCCGGGGACCCCTTCGACCGGGACGACCTGCCCACCCCGCGCGGCGCGACCCGCGCCCTGCTGGTGTCGCTGCTCGACCCGTTCAGGGGCCGGGTGGCGGTGGCCGTGCTGCTCCTGCTGATCCAGCAGGCCGCAGTCCAGGCCGGCCCGCTGCTCGTCGCGTACGCCATCGACAGCGGCGTACCCGCGTTCCGTGACAAGGACTACGGTCCGCTGATCGCCGTGGCCCTCGGGTACGCACTGTGCTCGGTGGGCTCGGGAATCATGCAGTACGCGTTCATCCAGGTCTCCGCCCGGATCAACCAGGGTGTACTGCTCGATCTTCGCGGGCGGATCTTCCGCCATGCGCAGGCGCTGAGCGTGGACTTCCATGAGCGCTACACCTCGGGACGGCTGATCTCGCGCTCCACCACCGATGTGGAGTCGCTGCGGGAACTCCTCAGCGAGGGGCTCCAGGAACTGATCGGCGTGGTGCTCTCCTTCGCCTCCATCTCGCTGATGCTCCTGTGGCTGGACCTCGATCTCGGTGCGGTCGCCGTCCTCTCGTTCGGACCGCTGTATCTGCTGGTGAGGCGCTACCAGCGACGCGCCGGGATGATCTACGCCGCGCGGTCGACGGCGATGGCCTCGGTCATCGTGAAGTTCGCGGAGACGATGAACGGGATCCGTCCCGTTCAGGCGTTCCGCCGCGAACGCAGCAACGACACGGACTTCGAGCACCTCAATCAGCAGCACTGCCGGACGAACGGCGACGCGCTGCTGGAGATGGCGCGTTACGTCACCGGTTCCCGGCTGATCGCCAACACGGCGGTCGCGGGGATCGTGCTGTGGGGGGCGTACCGAGTCGCCTCCGGCACACTCGCCCTCGGTGTACTGGCCGCGTCCGTGCTCTATCTGCGGAGGCTGTACGACCCGATCGACCGGCTCGGCATGTTCCTCAACTCCTACCAGTCGGCCGCAGCTTCGTTGAACAAGATCGCGGGCCTGCTCGCCCAGACCCCCACCGTCCCGGAGGCGGCGAACCCGCGGGAGCTGCCCGCCCGCACGGGTGAGCACCCGGGCCGGGAGGTCCTCTTCGACTCGGTGCGCTTCGCCTACCGGACCGGCGGCGAGGTGCTCCCCCGCTTCGAGCTCACGATCCCGGCCGGTCAGACCGTCGCCGTGGTCGGCTCGACGGGCGCAGGGAAGTCGACGCTCGCCAAACTGCTGGCCCGGTTCTACGACCCGACCGACGGCCGGGTGCTGCTGGACGGGACCGACCTCCGTGATCTGGCCACGCCCGAGCTGCGGCGCGGTGTCGTCATGGTGACCCAGGAGGCGTTCCTGTTCTCGGGGACGGTCGCCGAGAACATCGCCATCGGAAGCCCGGATGCGACACGCGAGGAGATCGAGCGGGCCGCGAAGGCGATCGGCGCACACGAATTCATCAGCGGGTTGCCCGACGGGTACGACACGGACGTCCGGAAGCGAGGCGGCCGGATCTCGGCAGGTCAGCGCCAGTTGGTCGCGTTCGCGCGCGCCCTGCTCGCGGACCCCGCGGTTCTGATCCTCGACGAGGCGACCAGCTCCCTCGACATCCCCGGCGAACGCGCCGTGCAGCGGGCCATGGACACGGTGCTGCACGGCAGGACCGCGGTCGTGATCGCCCACCGGCTGTCGACCGTGGAGATCGCGGACCGGGTGCTGGTGATGGAACACGGCCGGATCGTGGAGGACGGCGCCCCCTCCGAGCTCATCGCCGGCACCGGCCGCTTCGCGGGGTTGCACCGAGCCTGGCGGGAGAGCCTCGCCTGACCCGTCCACCGGTGCGGGAACCGCGACTTCGCCGGCGGGGCGCTTGACGGCCGACGACGGATCGATCCGCGGTTCCACCGACACAGGCCGCGTTCGGCACCGGTCCGTGCGTCGCCGTGCAGTCGGGCGGCGGGGTGCAGGCGGTGGGACCCGTCGTCGCAGTCGACGTGCCGCGGAGGCATGCGCCCGGTGCCGGTCGACGGGTGCCCCCTGCTCTCCGGGAGCGGTGCTCTGCTCGGCGTAGGTGAGCGGGCCATCAGGCGTACCGGTGCACTCCTCGTACGGCACGTGCATCCGCGTCCGGCACCGGCGCGACGTCATGGGTCCGCACGGAGCATCCGCTGATCGACGAAGAGTAAATGATACGAAACGAGCCACAATTCGCGGCACTTTCGGCCGATGGCGGCCGACCCGCATCCGGCCCGGCGTTCGAACACGTTGTGTTCGAGGTCGGCGTGTCCTCGCTCACCCGTTTCGGCTCGTGGCGGCCGCCGGGCGACGCCGTGGTGATGATCGGCGAAACGTCCGCTTAACGAACATGACCTTTCCGACAACGGACGAATTCCGGCCAACTTGTTGACGCGGTCCTGACAGAGACGTCCATCTGCTGACACTCTTCCCCCGTTCTGCGCACCGCTTGCTCTGCCCGGCCGGCTCACCCAGCCCGCCGGTACCCCCCTCGCAGAAGGAGTCCGCGTGAGATCCACGCCCAGCCGTCGCGCCACCGCGACCGGCGCTCTGATAGCCGCAGCCGCCCTCCTCGCCGTAGGAGTCCAGACGGGCACGGCGACTGCCACGTCCGGCGGTTCCGCCGCTCCTGCACGGATCACCACCGAGGCCAATCATGGTGCGATGGCCAAGCAGCTCTCCCCTTCCGCACGCGCCGAACTGATCCGCGAGGCCAACGCGAGCAAGGTGGCCACGGCCAAGGAGCTCGGCCTCGGCTCTCAGGAGAAGCTCGTTGTCCGGGACGTCATCCAGGACAACGACGGCACCACTCACACGCGTTACGAGCGCACCTTCGGCGGACTCCCCGTTCTCGGCGGTGACCTGGTCGTCGAGGCGTCCAAGTCCGGTGCGACCGAGAACGTCTCCAAGGCGTCCAAGGTGACCTCCGCGCAGCTGAAGGCCGTCAGCACGGCGGCCGATGTCGCCCCGGCCGCGGCCGAGAAGCAGGCTCTCGGTGCGGCCAAGGCCGCCGGCGCCGAGAAGACCGCAGCCGACAAGGCACCGCGCAAGGTCGTCTGGATGGCGCAGGGCAAGCCGCAGCTCGCCTACGAGACCGTCGTCGGCGGACTGCAGGAGGACGGCACCCCGAACGAGCTGCATGTCGTCACCGACGCGGCCAGCGGCGCGAAGCTCTACGAGTGGCAGGCCATCGAGACCGGTACCGGCAACACCGAGTACAGCGGTCAGGTCACGCTCGGCACCGCGCCGTCGTACACGCTCACCGACACGGGCCGCGGCAACCACAAGACGTACAACCTGAACCACAGCACGTCCTCCGGCACCGGGACGCTCTACTCCGGCTCCGACGACGTCTGGGGCGACGGCACCCCGCAGAACACCGAGACCGCTGCCGCGGATGCGCACTACGGCGCGGCGGAGACCTGGGACTACTACAAGAACGTCCAGGGCCGCACCGGCATCCGGGGCGACGGCATCGGCGCGTACTCCCGCGTCCACTACGGAAACAGCTACGTCAACGCGTTCTGGGACGACAGCTGCTTCTGCATGACGTACGGGGACGGCAGCGGCAACACCTCACCGCTGACCTCCCTCGACGTGGCAGCGCACGAGATGTCGCACGGTGTCACCGCCGCCACCGCCGGCCTGAACTACAGCGGCGAGTCCGGTGGCCTCAACGAGGCGACCAGCGACATCTTCGCCACCGCGGTCGAGTTCTACGCCAACAACGCCACCGACCAGGGCGACTACCTCATCGGCGAGAAGATCGACATCAACGGCGACGGCACCCCGCTGCGTTACCAGGACAAGCCGAGCAAGGACGGCGCGTCCAAGGACTCCTGGTCCTCCAGCCTCGGCGGACTCGACGTCCACTACTCCTCGGGTCCCGCGAACCACTTCTTCTACCTGCTCTCCGAGGGCAGCGGCGCCAAGACCATCAACGGCGTCTCGTACAACTCCCCGACCTCCGACGGCCTGCCGGTGACCGGCATCGGCCGCGACAAGGCCGCGCTGATCTGGTACAAGGCGCTCACCACCAAGTTCACCTCCACGACGAACTACGCGGCTGCCCGCACCGGCACCCTCGCCGCGGCCGGTGAGCTGTACGGCACGTCGAGCGCCGAGTACAAGTCGGTCGCCGACGCCTGGGCCGGCATCAACGTCGGCTCCCGCCCGGGTGGCGGAACCGACCCCGGCGGCACGGTCTTCTCGAACACGACTCACGTCGCGATCCCGGACGCCGGCTCGGCCGTCACCAGCTCCGTCGCCGTCACCGGTCGCACGGGCAACGCGCCCAGCACCCTGAAGGTCGGTGTCGACATCACCCACACCTACCGCGGCGACCTCGTCATCGACCTCGTCGCACCGGACGGCACCGCCTACCGGCTGAAGAACTCCTCGTCCACCGACTCGGCGGACAACGTCCAGACGACGTACACGGTCAACGCGTCGTCCGAGGTGGCGAACGGCACCTGGAAGCTGAAGGTCCAGGATGTCGCCTCGCTGGACACCGGCACCATCAACAGCTTCAGCCTGACCTTCTGAACCCGGCGCCACACACCGGTCGGTCGATCCGGTGATCCCGCCCGGGAGGAACTCTCGTTCCTCCCGGGCGGTTCGCCGTGTCCTGAGCCGCGTGATCAGGGTGCCGCCCGCCGCCGACGAAGGCCGCCCACGCGTCGTCCGGCAGGGCGGACGGGGGTCAGTTGGGGTTGTTCGCGTGGGTGAGCGTCTCCCACGCCACGAAGAGATTGTTGGAACCGGCGGGCCGCTGCTGCTCGGTCAGGGTCTGGGTATTGGTCATGGCGATGCCCATCCGGTTGTGCAGGGCGTTGAAGCCGACTTCGGTGACCGGGCCGAGGTTGTCCTTGAGCGTTCCTCCGCACAGTGACGAGGGGACCGCCGTGCCCAACTGGTACTTGGCGTGCAGGCCCAGGGCGTGGCGGAGGCGGTCGGCGATCTCGGGATAGAGGTCCTGCCCCTGGATCCGGCTCGTTTCGGCGATGTGGGAGATGGCGGACAGTCCGTAACCGGTGTGCGTGAGGTCGCGGCAGGTCTCCTGGGAGAGTCCGTCCATGAAGGTCGACTGTCCCTGCCAGTAGTTGATGATCTCGTCGCGGGTGTCGAGTCCGCTGCCCGGTGCGGTCTTCGGCAGAGCGCCGTCCGACGCGAGATAGATGTACGCGGGAACCCGTCCGCGGAACTTGGTGACGGCCTTGTCGTAGGCGCTGCGGTCCTCGAGGAAGACCGCGATCCCGATCGCGGCCTCGGTCATGCTGAGTTCCCAGTTCCCGTTGCTGTTGGAGCCGTTGATGACCTTCGGGAGATAGACGTTGCGCAGCATGGTGGCGAATCGGCCGGAGTTCGGCCAGCTGCTGTACGTGTACTTGATGATCTCCGCGGCCCGCGGCCAGGAGGAGCCGGCCCAGCCCGTCTGAAGGGGGGCATTGCTGTTGGTGTGGTCCTGGATCACCGCCGACCAGGCGTCCATGATCTCGATGGACTTCTGGGCGTACCGGCTGTCCTGGGTGATGTACCAGGCGAGCGCGAGGGTGTAGGCGGCTATCGCGTCCTCACGCTCGTCGGTGCAGCCGTAGTTGGGGTTGGAGTACGAGCCGCACTCCACGACGGCGCGCGGTGTGGCGGTACGGGTGAGCGAGGCGTACTTGCTGGCCAGCATCTGGTCGTACGCACTCTTCCAGGGCTGTGCGCCGGCCTGGACCTTCGAGCGGACGAAGTCGAGTTGGGGCCGGCTGACGAGGACGCCGGGATGGGTGAAGGAGGCGGGCGCGGCCGCCTCCACCGTGGTTGCGCCGACGGACGCGGTGGGTCTGCCGGCCGACGCCGGGGCGGCGAGAACCGCGACGAGCAGGGCGGCCAGGGCGGTGGCGAGACCGAGGCCTCGACCGATGGATCCGGTACGCATGTGGGGTGCCTTCCGGTGCGGAGGTGGTCCAGCAACTCGGTTCACACTCAAGCGAGTTCACGTACATGAATGTTGAGTCGAGTTGTGAACCCTGTGGTGAGTGAGGAACCTAAAGGCATCTCATGGACACGTCAAGCTCCTGCGTTCAGAACACGAAGGGGCCCGGCACCTCACGGATGCCGGGCCCCGGGACGGACGGGTTGTCAGCGCATGAGCATGCCGGCGCCGTCGCCCATCGACTCCGTCGGCAGTGCGACCAGGCCGAGTTCCGCGCTGGTGGCCAGCAGCGGATGGGCGGGAAGCACCCGCACGGTGTAGCCGTAAGGCCCCGTGCGGTCGAGGGCGAGCGGCCCCTCGTAGAGCCAGCGG
Source organism: Streptomyces sp. NPDC058231 (assembly GCF_042882275.1). Taxonomy (NCBI): domain Bacteria; kingdom Bacillati; phylum Actinomycetota; class Actinomycetes; order Kitasatosporales; family Streptomycetaceae; genus Streptomyces; species Streptomyces sp. NPDC058231. The sequence goes on from NZ_JBHVWN010000011.1 coordinate 67,698, forward strand.
CCCTCCAGGTCCAGGCCTCCGGCAGGCTTCAGCGGGAAGAGCTGGGCGTCCGAGATCGCATCGGATGAGTCGACCCGCCCTGCCACCGCCTGCACCTCCACGTCGTCCGGCTCCAACGCCCCGAGGGCGATCCTGACGCGTAGCGCCAGCGTCGCACCCAGCTCGGCCGAGCCGCCCAGGGTGCTGGGCGCCACGGCTTCCACATGGTCGACGGCGACCCTCGGCCAGGCGGCACGGACCCGGGCCTTCCAGTCCGCGAGCTCCCTGGCCGTGGCAGGGTCCAGGGAGCGATGGGCGTGCGCGGCGGGGGCGTACAACCGCTCCACGTACTCACGCACCATGCGCCCCGCGAGGACCTTGGGACCCAGCGTGCTCACCGTGCGGCGGACCATCTCGACCCAGCGTTCGGGAAGCCCTTCGCCACCACGGTCGTAGAACCGCGGCGCCACTCTCTCCTCGATCAACTCGTAAAGGGCGTTCGCCTCCAGCTCGTCGCGCCGGTCCTCGTCCATGGCGGACCCGTCGGCCGTCGGGATCGCCCAGCCGAAGTCGGGGTCGAACCACTCGTCCCACCAGCCGTCGAGCACGGACAGGTTGAGGCAGCCGTTGAGCGCGGCCTTCATGCCGCTCGTGCCGCACGCCTCCAGCGGCCGCAGTGGATTGTTGAGCCAGACGTCGCAGCCCGGGTAGAGCTTCTGCGCCATGGCCATCCCGTAGTCGGGCAGGAAGACGATGCGGTGGCGCACCCTCGGGTCGTCGGAGAACCGCACCAGTTCCTGCACCAGCCGCTTTCCGCTGTCGTCGGCCGGGTGCGCCTTGCCGGCGACGACGATCTGGATCGGCCGGGTCGGGTGGAGCAGCAGCTCCGTCAGCCGGTCGCGGTCGCGCAGCATGAGAGTCAGCCGCTTGTAGGAGGGCACGCGGCGGGCGAAGCCGATCGTCAGCACATCGGGATCCAGCACGTTGTCGATCCAGCCGAGTTCGGCCGGCTCGGCACCACGGGTGCGCCAGGAGGCGGCGAGCCGTGTCCGGACCTCCGTCACCAGCTGTTCGCGCAGTGTCCGCCGCAGGTCCCAGATCTCCCGGTCCGGGATCTCGGCCGCCGCGTCCCAGCGTCCCGGCGTTCCGCCGTACCGTGCGCGCAGCTGGAAGATCTCGGGGGCGACCCAGGTGGGCGCGTGAACGCCGTTGGTGACCGAGGTGATGGGCACCTCTTCCGCGTCGAAGCCCGGCCACAGCCCGGCGAACATCTTCCGGCTGACCGCCCCGTGCAGCGTGGAGACGCCGTTGGCCCGCTGGGCGAGCCGCAGGCCCATGACCGCCATGTTGAAGAGGCTGGGCTCGCCTCCGGAGTACGTCTCCATGCCGAGCTGCAGGATCCGCTCGACTCCGACGCCCGGCAGTTCGCCGTCGTCACCGAAGTGACGGGCGATGAGCTCCCGGTCGAAGCGGTCGATTCCGGCGGGCACAGGCGTGTGGGTGGTGAAGACCGTACCGGCCCTCACCGCCTCCACCGAGGAGTCGAAATCCAGTCCGGTGCCGGAGAGTTCACGAATTCTTTCGAGACCGAGGAAGCCGGCGTGCCCCTCGTTGGTGTGGAACACCTCCGGAGCCGGGTGCCCGGTGAGCCGGCAGTAGGTCCGCACGGCCCGCACGCCACCGATGCCGAGCAGCATCTCCTGCAGCAGCCGGTGCTCGCTGCCGCCGCCGTAGAGCCGGTCGGTGACATCGCGCTCGCCCGGTGCGTTCTCCTCCACGCCGGAGTCGAGCAGGAGCAGCGGAACGCGCCCGACCTGGGCCTGCCAGATGTGGGCGTGGAGCGAGCGGCCGCCGGGGAGAGCCAGCACCACCTGGCTCGGTGTCCCGTCGGCCTCGCGCAACAGGGTGAGCGGGAGTTCGTTCGGGTCGAGGACGGGATAGTGCTCCTGCTGCCAGCCTTCGCGCGACAGACTCTGCCGGAAGTAGCCGTGCCGGTAGAGCAGACCGACGCCGACGAGGGGTACGCCCAGGTCGCTGGCTGCCTTCAGATGGTCCCCGGCAAGGATGCCGAGTCCACCCGAGTACTGCGGAAGGGCTGCGGTCACACCGAATTCGGGCGAGAAGTACGCCACGGCGGCGGGCAGTTCCATGCCCTGTGCACGTTGCTCCTGGTACCACCGCGGACCGTCCAGGTACTCCCGGAGTGCTCTGGACGCCTCGGTCAGCCGGTGCAGGAACTGCTGGTCCCGGGCCAGCTCGGCAAGGCGGCCGGCGGAGGCGGCTCCGAGCAGGCGTACGGGGTCGGAGTCCGCCGCCCGCCTGCCCTCCGGGTCGACGGCATGGAAGAGCTCACGGGTTTCGGTGTGCCAGGACCACCGCAGGTTGCGGGCGAGGTCGCTGAGCGGTTGAAGGGGATCGGGGAGGACGGGACGCACGGTGAATCGACGAATGGCCTTCACGTATTCCACCTTTACAGGGGACGTACGAATCCGAGGGGACGCACCACGGTGTGCGCCGCTCCGTCACCCTCGACGGTAGCGGTGGGCCCTGCTCCGCAACCACGGCGCGCGACCGGCTCACAGCGGGGAACCCGGCGAGCCGTCCGCCCCCGGAACCGCCCCCGACGTCGCTCCCGGCTCTGCCGTCGGCCCAGCGCCCACCTGTGCCTCTTCCGCACCACCCTTCTCTCGGCGCGCATCGGTACTCACGCGTCACAGGGGTTATGGCCGATTCCACCCCCTCGTGCGGCCTTGTGGCACTTCACCCCACAGGGAAGGCTGCTCAGTGGCGCGTACCGGGGCACAAGGGAGCGGTAGGCCATCGGTGCGTCTCCGCGCGGCGCGCACCACGTCGAGGAGGAGGTTTCGACCCGTCGGACCGACACGACCGGCGCGGATACGGCCGGCGCGGATACGGCCGGCCCTGGGGCTGTCACGCCGCCCGCCGCCTGATGCGGCCGGTCTCCGCGAGGCTCCGCGTAACAGGCGGAGCCCGGCGCATTCAGACCTTCACGGCTACGCCCGAGTAGTTAACAAACCACCGGATTGGCCCACCGAGAACCGTGGGAAGGCTTCTGCGGTACACAGTCCGAATCCAGCCCGAATGCGGATCATCCGCGATCCCGCAGCGGCTCGTACGCAGTCCGTACGCGTCCGAGGTGCACCGGTACTCACCCGTGCACCACACCCGCGCCCCAGCCATTCGAGTGCCATTCGAGTGAACGCGGACAGGAGCGGCCATGCTCACACCCCATCAGCCGTCAACGGAGCAGCTAGAAAGGACAGACCCCCACAGCCGCGGCGTGCGCGCTCGTCCGACCGCGCCCGTCCCGCGCCCCGTGCAGCCCGAGCTCCAGTCCCCAGGTGATTCCATGATCGGTCGCATTCCCGTCCTCGACGTCCGTCCCCTCGTCGATTGCGGCAGAAGGCCCGCCAAGGCCGTTGCCGGCGAGACCTTCCAGGTCACGGCCACCGTCTTCCGTGAGGGTCATGACGCGGTCGCCGCCAACGTCGTGCTGCGGGATCCGAGCGGCCGCCCCGGCCCTTGGGCGCCGATGCGTGAGCTCGCCCCCGGCACAGACCGCTGGGGCGCCGACGTCACTCCGGACTCCGAAGGCCGCTGGACGTACACGGTCGAGGCGTGGAGCGATCCGGTGACCACGTGGCGCCGGCACGCCCAGATCAAGGTGCCGGCCGGGATCGACACGGCTCTCGTCCTGGCGGAGGGCGCCGAACTCTACGAACGGGCGGCCGGCGGCGTACCGAAACGGGACGGGCGCGAGGCGGTGCTGGCCGCCGCCGACGGGTTGCGTGACGAGTCCCGCCCGGCCGCCGTCCGGCTCGCCGCGGCGCTGGCACCCGAGGCCACGGCCGCGCTCGCCCGCCACCCGCTGCGCGAGCTGGTCACGGCGGCCCGCCCGCTTCCGCTCGTCGTCGAGCGCCGGCGCGCCCTGTTCGGTTCCTGGTACGAGCTGTTCCCCCGGTCCGAGGGCGCCAGGTTCGAACCGGCCGAGCCGGTGAAGGCGGGAAGGGGCACGAAGAAGGGGCGGGCAGGAAAGGCCCCGGAGGCGCAGGAGCAGCGGGGAAGGATGATCAGCGGCACCTTCCGCACTGCGGCCGAACGGCTCCCCGCGGTCGCCGCCATGGGGTTCGACGTCGTCTACCTGCCACCCGTCCACCCCATCGGGACCACCCACCGCAAGGGCCCCAACAACTCGTTGTCCCCGGACGCCCACGACGTGGGTGTTCCGTGGGCGATCGGTTCGGCCGAGGGCGGGCACGACGCCGTCCATCCGGAGCTCGGCACACTCGACGACTTCGACCACTTCGTCGAGACCGCCCGCAACCTGCGCATGGAGATCGCACTCGACTTCGCGCTCCAGTGCTCCCCCGACCACCCGTGGGTGGAGAAGCACCCCGAGTGGTTCCACCACCGCTCGGACGGCACGATCGCCTACGCCGAGAACCCGCCCAAGAAGTACCAGGACATCTATCCGATCGCCTTCGACACGGACCTGCGGGGTCTGGTCGAGGAGACCGTCCGCATCCTGCGGTTCTGGATGGGCCACGGCGTACGGATCTTCCGTGTCGACAATCCGCACACCAAGCCGGTGATCTTCTGGGAGAAGGTGATCGCCGACATCAATCGCACCGACCCCGACGTGATCTTCCTGGCGGAGGCGTTCACCCGTCCCGCGATGATGCGCACCCTCGCCGCGATCGGCTTCCAGCAGTCGTACACGTACTTCACCTGGCGCAACACCAGGCAGGAGCTCACCGAGTACGTCACCGAGCTGGCCGGCGACTCGGCCTCCTCCATGCGGCCCAACTTCTTCGTGAACACCCCGGACATCCTGCCGGGCTATCTCCAGGACGGCGGACGTCCCGCCTTCGAGGCCCGCGCCGTGCTCGCCGCCACCCTCTCGCCGACCTGGGGCGTGTACGCCGGGTTCGAGCTGTGCGAGAACACCCCGGTGCGGGCCGGCAGCGAGGAGTACCTGGACTCGGAGAAGTACGAAATCCGTCCGAGGGACTGGGAATCGGCGGAACGCGAGGGCCGCTCCCTCGCCCCGCTCATCACTTCGCTCAACCGGATCAGGCGCCGCCACCCGGCCCTGCAGCAGCTCCGCGACGTGCACTTCCACTCCGCCGACAACGACGCGCTGATCACGTACAGCAAGCGATCGGGTTCGAACATCGTTCTGGTGGTCGTCAACCTCGACCCTCACCACACCCAGGAGGCCACGGTCTCGTTGGACATGCCGCAACTCGGCCTCGACTGGCACGAGACCGTGCCGGTGCGCGATGAGCTCACCGGCCACACCTACCACTGGGGCAGAACCTTCTATGTGCGCCTAGAGCCGGGCGTCACGCCCGCGCACATCGTCGTCCTGCGACCGTCCCCGCCGACCGGAGGGTCACCCACACCATGATTGTCAATGAGCCCGTCCACGACACGTTCGAGGACACCCCCGCCAAGGACCGCGATCCCGACTGGTTCAAGCGCGCCGTCTTCTACGAGGTCCTCGTCCGGTCCTTCCAGGACTCCAACGGCGACGGAATCGGCGATCTCAAGGGCCTCACGGCCAAGTTGGACTATCTGCAATGGCTGGGCGTCGACTGCCTCTGGCTGCCGCCGTTCTTCAAGTCACCGCTGCGGGACGGCGGCTACGACGTGTCCGACTACACGGCCGTGCTGCCCGAGTTCGGCGATCTCGCCGACTTCGTGGAATTCGTCGATGCAGCGCACCAGCGCGGCATGCGCGTGATCATCGACTTCGTCATGAACCACACGAGCGATCAGCACGAGTGGTTCCAGCAGTCCCGCACCGATCCCGACGGGCCGTACGGCGACTACTACGTCTGGGCCGACGACGACAAGCAGTTCCAGGACGCGCGGATCATCTTCGTCGACACCGAGACGTCCAACTGGACCTTCGACCCGGTCCGCAAGCAGTACTACTGGCACCGGTTCTTCTCCCACCAGCCCGATCTCAACTACGAGAACCCGGCGGTGCAGGAGGAGATCATCTCCGCACTCCGCTTCTGGCTGGACCTCGGCATCGACGGCTTCCGCGTCGACGCCGTGCCGTACCTCTACCAGCGGGAGGGCACCAACTGCGAGAACCTGCCCGAGACCCATCAGTTCCTCAAGCGGGTGCGCAAGGAGATCGACGCGCACTACCCGGACACCGTGCTGCTCGCCGAGGCCAATCAGTGGCCGGAGGACGTCGTCGACTACTTCGGCGACTTCCCGGCCGGTGGCGACGAGTGCCACATGGCGTTCCACTTCCCGGTGATGCCCCGGATCTTCATGGCCGTACGGCGCGAGAGCCGCTACCCGGTCTCGGAAATCCTGGCGAAGACCCCTGCGATCCCGTCCGGTTGCCAGTGGGGCATCTTCCTGCGCAACCACGACGAGCTCACGCTCGAAATGGTCACGGACGAAGAGCGCGACTACATGTACGCGGAGTACGCCAAGGATCCGCGGATGCGGGCCAACATCGGTATCCGGCGGCGGCTCGCGCCCCTGCTGGACAACGACCGCAACCAGATCGAGCTGTTCACGGCTCTGCTTCTCTCCCTGCCCGGCTCCCCGATCCTCTACTACGGGGACGAGATCGGCATGGGGGACAACATCTGGCTGGGCGACCGGGACGCCGTACGGACCCCGATGCAGTGGACACCCGACCGCAATGCCGGCTTCTCCTCCAGCGATCCGGGACGGCTCTACCTCCCCACGATCATGGACCCGGTCTACGGCTACCAGGTGACCAACGTCGAGGCGGCGATGGCCTCGCCGTCCTCACTGCTGCACTGGACCCGGCGGATGATCGAGATCCGGAAGCAGAACCACGCGTTCGGCCTGGGCTCGTACAGCGAACTGCCGTCGTCCAACCCGGCCGTGCTGGCGTTCACCCGCGAGTACAAGGACGATCTCGTCCTCTGTGTGCACAACTTCTCGCGGTTCGCCCAGCCGACGGAGCTCGATCTGCGTTCGTTCAACGGGCGCCACCCGGTGGAGCTGATCGGCGGGGTGCGGTTCCCCGCCATCGGCCAGTGGCCCTACCTGCTGACTCTCGCCGGACACGGCTTCTACTGGTTCCGACTGCGGAAGGACGCACCACCGAGCTGATGCGGCGTCACCTCCACCTCTCCCCTCGCGGGGCGGTTTCCGCCGCCCCGCACGGGGCACGCTCCCCCATATCGAGCTCTTCAGGGCTCTACAGGGCTCCCTTTCCGAGTTCTTCGGAGTTCTTCGGAGTTCTTCGGAGTTCTTCGGAGTTTTCGGAGCCCGGCGGGTCCCTCTCGGGGGACTTCCGGGATCCGCGCGGCTTCTTGAGCCCCTCATGTCGAGTCCGTACGGACCATCCTGACCCGACACGTCCCGCACAGCCGGACAGCTATTGCCGCAATCCGGGACACTCTTCGCATCCTGTGGTGTGCCCGGGGAAAGGACGCGATGCCATGTCGGAGGCTGCATCCACTCGGGTCGCCCTCGCCAACAGCACAGCCTTGCTCCCGTCACTCGCACCACTGCTGCACGAATGGCTGCCCAGGCAGCGGTGGTTCGCAGGCAAGGGGAAGCCGGTCACGGCTTTCTCCCTTGTCTCGGCGACCGAAATACTGCCGGTGGACACCGATTCAACCGGCGCCCGCACCGGTGGCGCACCCGGACTGCTCCATCTGCTGGTCCGGGTCCACCAGCCGTCCATGCCCGCCCAGTCGCCCGAGGACTGCTACCAAATGCTGCTCGGGGTGAGGGCGACGCTGCCGCCGCGGCTCGCCCCCGCACTCATCGGCCATCCGAAGGAGGGGCCGCTCGCCGGCCTGTCGGTCTACGAGGGGCTGCACGACCCGCGTCTCGCCGAACTTCTGCTGGAACGCTTCCGTTCCCCCGGCACCCTCGGCCCGCTCCGCTTCGCACGGGGCGCCGCCCCCATCCCCGCCGGGCTCACCCCGCGGGTGCTCGACGCGGAGCAGTCCAACTCCTCGCTCGTCTACGGCAACGCCTACATCCTGAAAATCTTCCGCCGGGTCTTCCCGGGAACCAATCCGGATCTGGAACTGCCGCTCGCCCTCTCCCGGGAGGGCTGCGGGCGAGTTCCGGAACCCGTCGCCTGGTTCGAGGCGACGGGCCCGGAGCCGCTCACCCTCGGTGTTCTGCAGCCGTTCCTGCGTGGCGTGGAGGACGGCTGGCAGCTTGCGCTGCGGGCCCTGGCCGCGGGCCACGACTTCACCCGTGAGGCCCGCGCCCTCGGCCGTGCCACCGCCGAGGTGCACACGGCGCTCGCCACCGCGCTGCCGACGCCCCTGCTGCGCCGCGCCCAGACCGAATATCTCGCCGCGGGCATGATGCGGCGACTGGAGGCCGCCGCCCAGGCGGTGCCCGCGCTGGTGCCGTACGTGCCAGGGCTGCGCACCGCCTTCGAGGCCGTCGCCGCACTGGGGCACGAGGGACGCAGCTGGGCCGCCCAGCGCATTCACGGCGACCTCCACCTCGGTCAGACCCTGCGCGCGGCCGACGGTTTCTGGTCGCTGATCGACTTCGAGGGGGAGCCCACCCGCCCGCTCCTGGAACGCCGCCGGCCGCAACCGCCGGTGCGCGACATCGCGGGCATGCTCCGTTCGTTCGACTACGCGGCCCGTTCGCACCGTCCGTGGAACCCCGAGTGGGCGGCCCGCTGCCGGGCGGCGTACTGCGACGGATACGGGGAGGCTGCCGGCGTCGATCCGCGCAGCGAACCGGAGTTGCTGCGGGCCCACGAGACGGACAAGGCGGTGTACGAGGTGCTGTACGAGGCCCGGCACCGGCCCGACTGGCTGCCGGTCCCGATGGCCGCGATCCACCGGCTGGCCGCCGCCGACGACTGACGCCCCCGCGCACCGCCGTTCCGGGCCGGGTGGCCTGCTCCCCGCACGCGCCCGCCCCTGCCCGCCCCTATCGTCAACACCCTCCGAGGAGGCTGTCCCTGTGACCGCCCGCAAGCCGTCCCGCAACGCGCCCGAACCCGGCGTGGCCCCGCCGCCGGCCGCCGACCTCATGCCCCCGGCTACCGCCGCGACCTCTACGGCCACCCCGGCCCCAGCGGCCGGCAGGCCCCTCCCGGCCCCCGCAGCTCAGGCGGCCGACACGCCATCCGCGGCCCCGGCGAACCCATCGTCCCCGACGGCCGCGTCGATCCCATCGGCTCCGGCAGCCCCGGCGCAACGGCCCGCGCCCCCGGCCCGCCCGGCGGCCGCGGCGGAGCCGGCCCCCGCGCCGTCGAAGGGATCGCCGGCGGCGCCCTCGGTCGAACGGAAGAAGCCGGCGGAGAAGCCCGCCGCCGGCGCGGCATCGCCACGACCCCGGCGCGGGCCCGGTGTGCCCGGTGGCCGCGGGGTACGTCCGGCACGGGTGCTCGACGGCGGCGACCGGGCACGGCTGCTCGCCGGTGAGCACCACGCCCCGCACGATGTACTCGGCGCGCACCTGGTCCGCGGCGGCGTGGCGTTCCGCGCACTGCGTCCGTACGCGCGCTCCGTGACCGTGCTCGCCAAGGGGCTGCGGGCGGAGTTGCACGACGACGGGGACGGCCTGTTCTCCGGGCTGCTGCCGATGCCCGCCGTTCCCGAGTACCAGCTCCTGGTGGGTTACGACGACAACGAGACCGAGGTCCAGGACCCGTACCGCTTCCTGCCCGCGCTGGGCGATCTCGATCTGCATCTGATCGGTGAGGGACGGCACGAGGAGCTGTGGACCGCCCTCGGCGCGCAGCCCATGGAGCACCAGGGCGTCGCCGGTACCCGGTTCACCGTCTGGGCGCCCGATGCCCGCGGTGTGCGGGTCGTCGGCGACTTCAACTACTGGGACGGCACCGGCTTCCCGATGCGTTCGCTCGGGTCGACCGGCGTGTGGGAGCTGTTCCTCCCCGCGATCGGTGAGGGCACGCTCTACAAGTTCGACATCTGCCGCCCGGACGGTTCGCACACGGTGCGCGCCGACCCGATGGCCCGCCGCACCGAGGTGCCGCCCGCCACTGCCTCGATCGTGACCGCCTCGCACCACGAGTGGCGGGACCAGGAGTGGATGGCGCACCGCGGGGACGTCCCCGTGCACGAGGCACCGTTCTCGGTGTACGAGGTGCATCTGCCGTCCTGGCGTCCGGGTCTCACCTATCGGCAGCTCGCCGATCAACTCCCCTCCTACGTACGCGATCTGGGGTTCACACATGTGGAGCTGATGCCGGTCTCCGAGCATCCCTTCGGCGGCTCCTGGGGCTATCAGGTCACCGGCTTCTACGCCCCGACCTCGCGCATGGGTTCACCGGACGACTTCCGTCATCTCGTGGACGCGCTGCACCGGGCCGGCATCGGCGTCATCGTCGACTGGGTGCCCGCGCACTTCCCGCGCGACGAATGGGCGCTCGCGGAGTTCGACGGCCGCCCGCTGTACGAGCACTCGGACCCGTCCCGTGCCGCTCACCCGGACTGGGGCACGCTCGAATTCGACTACGGTCGCACGGAGGTACGGAACTTCCTGGTGGCCAACGCCACCTACTGGTGCGAGGAGTTCCACATCGACGGGCTGCGGGTCGATGCCGTCGCCTCGATGCTCTACCTGGACTACTCGCGCGAGAACGGGGAGTGGACGCCCAACGAGTACGGCGGCCGGGAGAATCTGGACGCGGTCGCCTTCCTCCAGGAGATGAACGCCACCGTCTACCGGCGCAATCCGGGCGTGGTCACCATCGCCGAGGAGTCCACCGCCTGGGACGGGGTCACGCGCGCGACCCACCATGTCGGCCCCGGAGGTTTCGGTGGGCTCGGCTTCGGGCTGAAGTGGAACATGGGCTGGATGCACGACTCCCTGGAGTACGTGTCGAAGGAGCCGGTGCACCGCAAGTACCACCACGACGAGATGACGTTCTCGATGGTGTACGCGTACAGCGAGAACTACGTACTGCCGATCTCGCACGACGAGGTGGTGCACGGCAAGCAGGCACTGGTCAGCAAGATGCCCGGTGACTGGTGGCAGCAGCGCGCCACCCACCGGGCCTACCTCGGCTTCATGTGGGCCCATCCGGGCAAGCAACTCCTGTTCATGGGCCAGGAGTTCGCGCAGGGCGCCGAGTGGTCCGAAGGGCACGGCCCGGACTGGTGGCTGCTCGACCCGTCGTACGCGGCGGAGGGCGACCACCGGGGCGTGCGCAACCTGGTGAAGGATCTGAACGCGGTCTACGGCAGCACTCCCGCGCTCTGGCAGCGCGACACGGCGCCGGAGGGATTCTCCTGGGTGGTCGGCGACGCGGCCGAGGACAACGTGTTCGCCTTCCTGCGTCACGACGCGCACGGTGCGCCGCTGCTCGCCGTCTGCAACTTCTCCCCGGTGGTCCGGAACGAGTACCGGCTCGGTGTGCCGGACGTGCTCGGCGATCCGGTCGCCTGGGCGGAGGTCCTCAACACGGACGCGGCCCGGTACGGCGGCAGCGACGTGCGCTGCGCCGGTCCGCTGAAGCCCGATTCCATGGGTGCGCACGGCAGGCCGAGCAGCATCGTGCTGACGCTTCCGCCGCTTGCGACGGTCTGGCTGAAGCCGGCCTGACACGACCGAGGGGGTCCGGGCGTCCGCGGACGCCGGGGCCCCTCTCGCCGGCGCGCGGCGGAACCTCAGAACAAGCTCTGGAATCAGCCCTGTTCGGGTTGACGGGAGCACAGGCGGAGATATCCCTCACATACGCACATTCATCCGGAGCACGTCCGGATCGGGGGCTGTCATGTGGGGCACACTCATACGCTCGGACATCTCGGCCGCGCTGGTCGCCGCCGCTTCCTGCCTGGCCCTGTCCGGCCGGCGCGTACTGCCGCGGTGGCGGCGGGGGCGCACGCCCGAGCTGGGGCCGTACGATGCGGCGTTCCTCGCGGGCGGACCGACGCGGGTGGTGGAGGCGGCGCTCCATACGCTCTGGGGCCGTGACAGCAGCGTCATGATCGGATCGGGGGTACGGCTGCGATTGCTGGAGCCCGGGACGGTGGCCGAGCACCCGGTGGAGCATGCCCTGGTCGAGGAGTGGCGGACCGCGAACGCCGCGAGACCCGCTCTGCTGCGGGTACGGGCGGTGCGGACGGCGGCCGTGCGCGAGGTCGGCGAGCAGCTGGTCTCGTACGGTCTGCTGCTCACCCCGCCACGCGCACGGGCCCGCCTGTTCGCCGCGCGCGCCCTCGACTTCGTGGCGTTCGGCAGCGCGGTCCTGGCCGCCTTCGCCGGCCCTCAGGGCCTGCGACACACCCTCCCGCTCCTGGCGGTGGCGGTCTGCGCGCTGACCGTACGGGTGCTCTGCCCCGCTCGGGGCCTGCTGACCCCGGCGGGGCGCCGGCGGCTCGCGGCCCTGCGCAAGGGCGAGCCCTGGGCGGCGGCTTCCGTGGGCGCCGTGGTGTTCGACGGGCGGGGCGGACTGCCCGGCGAGCGCCGGCTCCCGCGACAGCGGGACAGCGGCGTGAGCCGGCTGCCGTCGGTGGGGCGGATGCTGGTCAAGTACGGCAAGGCGCTGGACGGGGATCCCTACGACAGGGACCCCGACGCCGGCGGTCATCACGGCTCCCACGGGTCCGGCAGTTCTCACGACTCGCACGGCTCCTACGGCTCGCACGGCTCCTACGGCTCGTACGGCTCCTCGCACGACGGAGGTGGCCACCACCACAGCTGCGGGGGCAGCAGCTGCGGCGGCGGTGGCTGCGGAGGTGGCAACTACTGAGCGTTGCGACTCACGCCTTCTGGAACACGTCCTCGAGCTCCTGGAGGAGCCTGCGCTTGGGCCGGGCGCCCACCATCGACTTCACCGGTTCGCCGGACCGGAACACCATCAGGGTCGGCATCGACAGCACCGCGTACCGGCTGGTGATCCCGGGATTGGCGTCGACGTCGAGCTGGACGACCTTGATGCGCCCGGCCTCCTCGGCGGCGACGGCGCTCAGCACCGGGGCCAGTTGGCGGCACGGGCCGCACCAGTCGGCGGTGAATTCGACCAGCACCGGGAGCTCGGCCCCCAGCACCTCCCCGTCGAAGGTGGCGTCCGTGACCTCGGCCACGCCCTCTGCATGAATCATCTGTCATCCTCCCAGTTCACAACGTGGCTCCGGGCCGCCAGGGAGCTCGGCCTCGGCCTCCAGTTCAGCTCGTGCCAGCTCCGTGCCCACCTGGGCGCGGACCGACTGGAGCTGCTCGATGAGCGAGTCGAGCTCGCCGAGCTTGCGCCGGTAGACGGCGAGCGAGGCGGGACAGGCGTCGCCGGCCGGATGACCGGCCCGCAGGCACTCCACGAACGGCCGGGTCTCCTCCAGGTCGAAACCGAAGTCCTGGAGGGTCCTGATCTGCTGCAGCAGCCGCAGATCACCCTCGTCGTACGTGCGGTACCCGTTCACGGCCCGCCGGGCAGGCAGCAGACCGCGTGACTCGTAGTAACGCAGCGTCCGCGTCGTCGTCCCGGCCCGCTCGGCCAGCTCCCCGATTCGCATGATGCGACGGTAATCCTTGACGCCGACGTCAAGGCAAACGCGGGACCCCGCAACCCGGAAGCGCCCACGTCGGCATCCCAACTGCCCTATGCATTCAGGAAGTTAAGAGCGCAGCGCCATTGACGGCCCCCTCGCGTGCACCTACAAAAGGCTGAGAGCGCTCTCAAGACCGGCACTTCGTTCCTGTTCCCCCCCGTCCCCACCGGAGAGGTGTTCCTTGAACGCGAGCCGCATTCCCCTGTCCGTCCGCTCCCCCGCCTCCACACCGCACAGACGCACCACCGCCCTCGCCGCACTGACCGTGATGGCGCTGGTCCTGGCCGGACTGGCCACCGTCCTCGGCTCCGGGTCCGCACGCGGCGCCGTCCCCCCGGCATCCGGCTGGGACCTGAAGTGGAGCGACGACTTCAACGGCGCCGACCGCTCCCTCCCCTCGGCCGCGAACTGGCAGATCGACACCGGCCACGCCTATCCGGGCGGCCCGGCCGACTGGGGCACGGGTGAGATCCAGAACTACACCGCCAGCCCCGACAACCTCAGCCTCGACGGCAACGGCAACCTCCGGATCACCCCGCTCCGGGACGGCGCGGGCAACTGGACCTCCGGCCGGATCGAGACCACCCGCTCCGACTTCAAGGCCCCGGCGGGCGGCACCCTGCGCATCGAGAGCCGGATCCAGATGCCGAACGTCACCGGGAACGCGGCGCTCGGCTACTGGCCCGCGTTCTGGGCGCTCGGCTCCCCGTACCGCGGCAACTACTGGAACTGGCCGGGCATCGGTGAGTTCGACATCATGGAGAACGTCAACGGGATCAATTCCGTCTGGGGCGTGCTGCACTGCGGCGTCAATCCGGGCGGTCCCTGCAACGAGACGAGCGGGATCGCGAGCAACCGTGCCTGCCCCGGATCGAGCTGCCAGTCCGCGTTCCACACGTACACCTTCGAATGGGACCGCTCCGTCACGCCCAACGCGCTGCGCTGGTACGTGGACGGCCAGCAGTTCCACTCCGTCACCCAGAGCCAGCTGGACGCCGGGACGTGGGCCAACATGACCGAGCACGCCGGATACTTCGTGCTGCTCAACCTCGCGATCGGCGGCGCGTTCCCCAACGCGCTGGCCGGCAGCACCCCGACCGCGGAGACCGTCCCGGGCCGCCCCATGCTCGTCGACTACGTCGGCGTGTGGACCAAGGGCGGCGGTGGCGGCACCGATCCGACCGACCCGCCGTCCGGCTCCTCCGACCTCACGCTCCGATCCGGCGGCGGTCTCGGAACGGCCGAGACGTCGGGTTCCACCGCGACCCTCGCCTCGGCGGGCGGCGCCAACTACGACGGCACCCCGCACAGCCCGCAGACCTTCACCGCCTCCGGCGTCACCCGGACGTACAACGGCGGATCCACGCAGTTCGACCTGTTCGTCGACGCCGGCACGAGTGTCGCCGACGGGCAGCAGGTGAGGGTGAGTTACGACCGCACGGGCGACGGGACCTGGGACCGGACGGAGACGTACAACTACTTCCCCACCGACCCCGTGGCCGGCTACGAGCACTACACGCAGAGCAAGGGGCTCATGGCGTCGACCGGAACCCAGGGCAATCTGGTGAACGGCAAGGTCAGGGTGGAGATCTGGAACGCCATCGGCAACGGCTCCAGCACGGTCGGAATCGGTAACCAGTCGGTCGTCCACATCCCGTTCGGCTGACCCGCGCGACCGGAAGACGTGTGCGGCCGGTACGGGACTCCCGTACCGGCCGCACCTACCGCTCGTCACGCCTTCGCCAGCGCGGGCCTCTCGTCGTCGCCGTCCCTGGACTCCGGCACATGCGGCTCCGCCCGGCCTTCGTCCGTGATCATCTTCTCGTCGAAGGGGAGGGAGCCGGACAGCACCTGGTCGACCCGCTCCTTGTCGATCTCCTTGGTCCAGGTACCGACCAGCACCGTGGCGACCGCGTTGCCCGCGAAGTTCGTCAGGGCGCGGGCCTCGCTCATGAACCGGTCGATGCCGACGATCAGACCGACACCGTCGACCAGTCCGGGACGGTGGGACTGCAGACCGCCCGCCAGCGTCGCCAGGCCCGCACCGGTGACGCCCGCCGCCCCCTTCGAGGCGACGATCATGAAGAGCAGGAGGGAGATCTGCTCACCGGCGCTCATCGGGTCACCCATGGCGTTGGCGATGAAGAGCGAGGACATCGTCAGGTAGATGGCGGTGCCGTCCAGGTTGAAGGAGTAGCCGGTGGGCACGGTGATCCCGGCGACGGACCTGCTGACGCCCAGGTGCTCCATCTTGGCGATGAGCCGCGGCAGCGCGGACTCGGACGACGAGGTGGAGAGGATCAGCAGGAACTCTCGGCCCAGGTACTTCAGCAGGAGCAGCAGGTTCACGCCCGCGACCAGTCGCAGGATCGTGCCGAGCACCACGAAGACGAAGAGCGCACAGGTCAGGTAGAAGCCCACCATGATGATGGCGAGGGACTTCAGCGCGTCGACGCCGGTCTCGCCGACCACGGCCGCCATCGCACCGAACGCGCCGACCGGGGCCGCCCACATGATCATGGCGAGGACACGGAAGACGAGCCGCTGGATGTGGCCGATGCCACGCAGGACCGGTTCGCCCGCCGCCCCCATGGCCTGCAGCGCGAAGCCGGTCAGCAGGGCGATGAGCAGGGTCTGGAGCACCTCGCCCTCGGTGAAGGCGGAGACCATCGTCGTCGGGATGATCCCCAGCAGGAAGTCCACGGTGGACTCGCTCGCGCCCGCCGCCTGCTTCTCGCCGGCGGCGCGCACCGCTTCGGTCAGGTGGAGGCCCTGGCCCGGTTCCAGGATGTTGCCGACCAGCAGGCCGATGGCGAGGGCCACGGTCGACATGACCAGGAAGTAGCCCAGCGCGAGCCCGCCGACGGCACCGACCTTGGCGGCCTTGCGGACCGAACCGACGCCCAGCACGATCGTGCAGAAGATGATCGGCGAGATCATCATCTTGATGAGGTTCACGAAGCCGGTACCGATCGGCTTGAGCTCCACGGCCACCCCGGGGGCCACGAAGCCCACCAGGATGCCGAGCCCCACCGCGGCGATCACGGCGAGATACAGATACTGCGTACGGTCCCGCCTGGCGGCTGGCACTCCCACGGGGGTTCTCCTCGGCTCGTCCCTGTCCGTCCCCCGTCCCCGGGGGCCCCGGCGAATATCCCGCCTGCTGTGACCGTGGTCACCCTTACGTGCATTTCGTTCATATGTTTTCGGCCAGGCACACTGTGGCCATGTCTCTCCCCCGCGCCCTTCCGCGCAGCCTGGCCGGCCAGCTCTTCGCGATGCAGGTGGTGCTGGTGGCGGCCGTGGTGGCGGGGTGCGCCGTCTTCACGTACGTCTCCGGCAGCGCACAGGCGGAGGAGACCGCGACCCGTCAGGTCACGGCGGCGGCGACGGCGGTGGCCGACTCGCCGTCCGTACGGGAAGCGATCCGCACCCCGGACCCGTCCGCCGTACTGCAGCCGTACGCGGAGAAGGTCCGCAAGGACACCGGGATCGCCTTCGTCACGATCATGGGCCCGGACCGGGTCCGCTGGACCCACCCCGACACCGCCCGGATCGGGGAGACGTTCCTCGGGCACACCGCGCGGGCGCTGCGCGGGGAGACTTTCACGGAGACGTACACCGGCACGCTCGGGCCGTCGATCCGGGTCGTCACGCCGATCCGGGACGGCGGCAGGATCACCGGCCTGGTCAGCGCGGGCATCACGGTCGAGCGCGTCTCCTCGCAGGTACGGGCGCAGCTCGGCGCGCTCGGGCTCGCGGCGGGCGGGGCGCTCGCCCTCGGCGGCATCGGTACGTATGTGATCAACGCGAGGCTGCGGCGCCACACGCACGGCATGAACGCCGCGGAGCTGAGCCGGATGCACGACTACCACCAGGCCGCCCTGCACGCGGTGCGCGAGGGGCTGCTGATGCTCGACGGACAGCGCAGGATCGCGCTGATCAACGACGCGGGCCGGGAGCTGCTCGGGCTGCCGCCGGGCGCGGTCGGGCGCCGGGTGGCCGACCTGGAACTGCCCGCGCCGCTGACCGGGGCGCTGCTCGCCTCCGAGAAGCGGGTGGACGAGGTGCATCTGACGGTGGACCGGGTGATCGTGGTCAACACCCGCCCGGTGGTGGGCGGTGAGCGGCGCGGCACGGTCGTCACCCTTCGAGACCACACGGAACTCCAGGCGCTCTCGGGCGAGTTGGACTCGGAGCGGGGGTTCACCCAGGCGCTGCGCTCGCAGGCGCACGAGGCGGCGAACCGGCTGCACACGGTCGTCTCGCTGATCGAGCTCGGCCGGGCGGAGGAAGCGGTCGGCTTCGCGACCGCGGAGCTGCGGCTCGCCCAGGTGCTGACCGACCGGGTGGTCGGGGCGGTCGCGGAACCAGTGCTGGCGGCGCTGCTGCTGGGCAAGGCGGCGCAGGCGAACGAACGGGGTGTGGAACTGGTGCTCGCGGACGACAGTCTGATCGACGACGGCGCACTGCCCGCGACGCTGCCGTCGCGCGATCTGGTGACGATCCTCGGCAATCTGATCGACAACGCGGTGGACGCGGCTTCGGAGCCGGCAGGCGGCGCGTCGGTTCCCGATCGGCGCGGCGCCCCGGCCGGCCGCGCCCGGGTCACCGTGACCGCACTCGCCAATGACGGTGAGCTGCTGCTGCGGGTCGCCGACACCGGGGCCGGGGTCGATCCCGGGGACGCGGCCACGGTGTTCCACCGCGGCTGGTCGACGCACGGTGCCGGCCGTGGGCTCGGCCTCGCGCTCGTGCAGCAGGCCGTACACCGCGGCGGCGGGACGGTCGCCGTGGGCGGGAGCCCGGACGGCGGCGCGGAGTTCACCGTACGGCTGCCGCTGTCCCCCGCGCAGATGCCCCCCTCGCGGACGCCCGCCGCACTCGTGCCCGAGGAGTCCACCTCGTGATCCAGGTACTGGTCGTCGAGGACGATCCCGTGGCCGCCGACGCCCATCAGCTGTACGTGGGCCGGGTGCCCGGTTTCGCCGTGGCCGCGGTGGCGCATTCCCGCGCCGAGGCGGTGCGGGCGCTGGACCGGACCCCCGTCGACCTGCTTCTCCTGGATCTGTACCTGCCCGACGGGCACGGCCTGCAGCTGCTGCGTTCGCTGCGGGCCGCCGGGCACTCGGCGGACGTGATCGCCGTGACGTCGGCGCGTGATCTGGCGGTGGTCCGGGAGGGGGTGTCGCTCGGTGTCGTCCAGTACGTGCTGAAGCCGTTCACCTTCGCCACCCTGCGCGACCGGCTGGTGCGTTACGCCGAGTTCCGTGCGGCGGCCGGTGAGGCGAGCGGTCAGGACGAGGTGGACCGGGCGCTCGGAGCGCTGCGGGCCCCGGAGCCGGTACGGCTGCCCAAGGGGCTGAGCGGACCGACGCTGGAGGCGGTGACGCGCACGCTGCGGGCTTCCCCGGACGGGGTGACGGCAGCCGCCGCCGGCGTGGAGCTGGGCATCTCACGGATCACCGCGCGCCGCTACCTGGAGCATCTGGTGTCGACGGGGCGCGCCGTACGCAGCCCGCAGTACGGGCAGATCGGGCGGCCGGAGCTGCACTATCGGTGGGTGACCGAATTGCGCTGAGTGCGCATCCGGCCGCCGTCGCCGGCACAACAAGCGCTTCCTGCACGGGCATTGACCTTGCCGACCGGCCGGTCCTACCGTCACGGTCTCAGCCCCCGTGGCTAAGAGGAGGTCGTGCCCGTGCGCCCCACTGCCCCGCTGATCCTCGCCGCCGCAGCCACCCTGCTGGCTGCCGGCTCGCTGACGGCGTGCTCGTCCGGTTCCGGCAGTGATCCGGACACCGTGAAGGTCGCGTACAACCGCTCCACGGACAACAAGATCCGGTTCAAGGACGCCTTTCTCGAATCGATGAAGAAGCAGTTCGAGAAGGATCACCCCGGCAAGAAGATCAAACTGATTCCGATCCAGGCACCGGACAACGACTACGCCACCAAGGCGCAGCAGATGATGCGGTCGCCGAAGACGGCGCCGGACCTGGTCTACGAGGACACCTTCCGGATCAACTCCGACATCAAGGCGGGCTATCTGCACCCGCTGGACACGTATCTGGCCAAGTGGGACACCTGGGGCCAGTTCGTCGACACGGCGAAGGCCGCCGCGAAGGCGGAGGACGGCAAGACGTACGGCGTCCCGGACGGCACCGACACCCGCGGACTCTGGTTCAACAAGAAGATCTTCGCCAAGGCGGGGCTGCCCGCCGACTGGCAGCCGAAGAGCTGGGCGGACATCCTCACGGCGGCACGCGCGATCAAGAAGAAGGTTCCCGGCGTCATCCCGTTGAACGTGTACACGGGCAAGGGGCCGGGCGAGGCGGCCGTGATGCAGGGCTTCGAGATGCTGCTGTACGGAACCGGTGCGGACCCCCTCTACGACCCCGCCGCCAAGAAGTGGGTGGCGGGCGGACAGGGGTTCCGGGACGCGCTCGGGTTCGTCCGGACGGTGTACGGGGAGAAACTCGGACCGGATCCGTCGGACGCCCTCGACCCCAACATCGGTACACACGTCGCCACCGAGTGGTTCCCCGAGGGCAAGCTGGCGATCTCGCTGGACGGCTCCTGGATGGGCCAGAACTGGGTGAACGACGGGCCCAGGGCGTGGCCCGCGTGGGAGACCGAGCTCGCCCAGACCCCGATGCCCACCCAGAACGGTCAGGCGCCCGGGAAGGTGTCCATGTCGGGCGGCTGGACGTGGGCGATCCCGCAGAAGGCCAGGAACGCCGATCTGGCCTGGGAGTTCGTCAAGACGATGCAGACCGCGAAGAACGCGGCGAAGTGGGACGTGGTGGACGCGCAGATCGCGGTGCGCAAGGACGTGGCGAAGGACCCGGGGTATCTGAACTCCATGCCGGGCATCAAGTTCTTCACCGGTCTGGTGCAGTACACCCACTACCGTCCGGCGCTGCCGGTCTATCCGCAGGTGTCGACGGCCGTCGGCGAGGCGATGGAGAAGGTCACGACCGGGGACGGGTCACCCGAGTCGGCGGCCAAGGAGTACGACGAGCAGTTGCGGACGATCGTCGACGGCGCGGTCGTCACGAAGTGAGCGCCTCCACGGCGGGAACCGGGGCACGGCGGTGGCACCGGGCGGGGCGGTGGCTGCCGATCGCCCCGGCCACCGCCCTGCTGCTGCTCTTCCTCGCGGGCCCCATCGTCTACTGCGTCTGGATCGCCTTCACCAACACCCAGCTGACCGGCTCGTCCTCCTCCGACTTCGTCGGTCTCGCCAACTTCCGGCGGGCGTTCGCCGACGACGACTTCCGCAACGCCGTCTGGCTGACGCTCGTCTTCACCTTCCTGTCCTCGATCGTCGGGCAGAACACGCTGGGGCTGGCGCTCGCCGGCCTGATGCGGGCCGCGTCGCGTCCGGTGCGGACCGTCACGGGTGCCCTCGTCGTCACGGCCTGGGTGTTGCCGGAGATCGTCGCGGCGTTCCTGCTGTACGCGTTCTTCCGCCGCGAGGGCACGCTCAACGCGATCCTGCACGGGCTCCATCTGCCCGGACAGAACTGGCTGTTCACGCTGCCGATCCTGGCGGTGTCGTTCGCCAACGTGTGGCGCGGGACGGCGTTCTCGATGCTGATCTACTCGGCCGCGCTGGCCGAGATACCGCAGGACATCACGGAGGCCGCCGAGGTCGACGGGGCGAGCGGGCCGCGCCGGCTGTGGCATATCACCCTGCCGATGATCCGCCGCTCCATCGGCACCAATCTGATGCTCAACACCCTGTCCACGCTCTCCGTGTTCGGGCTGATCTGGGCGATGACCCGCGGCGGTCCGGGCAACCGCAGCCAGACGCTGCCGGTGTTCATGTACGACCAGGCCTTCGTGAACAGCCTGATCGGATACGGGACGGCGGTGGCGCTGCTGCTCCTGCTCGTCGGGTCGCTGTTCTCGGTCGTCTATCTGCGGCTGATGAAGGTGGAGGTGTGATGGCGTCCCGCCGCACCCGCGCGCGACTGGCGTCCGACGGAGCGCTGCTGCTGGTCGCGGCTGCGTTCGCACTGCCGCTGCTGTGGCTGCTGTTCGCCTCGGTGGACGGCAGCGCCGATCTGCGGGTCCGGCTGCCGTCGTCGCCGACCCTGGACAATTTCGGTGCGGTCCTCACCGACGAGATCACCTTCACGCCGATGCTGAACAGCCTGCTGCTGTGCGGTGGCGCGACGCTGCTGACCGTGGTGTGCGCGGCGCTGGCGGCGTATCCGCTGTCCCGTTACCGCTCGCGCCTCAACCGTCCCTATCTGCTGACGATCCTGTTCACCACGTGCCTGCCGATCACCGCGATCATGGTGCCGGTGTACGGGCTCTTCGTCCAGGTCGATCTGATCGACACGATGTACGGCACGGCGCTCTTCCTCGCCACCGCGCAACTCCCGTTCGCCATCTGGCTGATGAAGAACTTCATGGACGGGGTGCCGAAGGTGCTGGAGGAGGCGGCCTGGACCGATGGGGCGTCGATGCTGCAGACCCTGGTCCGCGTGGTGCTGCCCCTGATGGGGCCGGGGCTGGGTGTGGTGACGATCTACACCTTCATCATGCTGTGGGGGAACTTCTTCGTCCCCTTCATGCTGCTGCTCTCCCCCGAGCAGCTCCCCGCATCCGTCTCGATCTTCACGTTCTTCGGCAATTACGGATCGGTGGTCTACGGGCAGCTGGCGGCGTTCTCGATCCTGTACTCGACGCCGGTGCTGCTGCTCTACATCCTGATCTCGCGCCGTCTGGGCGGAGGATTCACCCTGGGCGGCGCGGTCAAGGGCTGAGCGGGAAACCGGCCGTCGCGCGGCCGGGCGGCCCGGTCGCCGCGGGTCCGCCGGGCGGGCGGGTCGGCCCGCCCGGCGCCCGGCGCCGGTCAGAACACCGACTCGGCCTCGTACATCCGGTCCTTCGGCACCGTCTTCAGCTGTGTGGTCGCGTCCGCCAGCGGAACCATCGTGATGTCGTTGCCGCGCAGCGCCGTCATCCGGCCGAAGTCGCCGCGGTGCACCGCCTCGACCGCGTGCCAGCCGAAGCGCGTGGCGAGCACCCGGTCGTACGCGGTGGGCGTGCCGCCGCGCTGGACATGGCCGAGAATGACCGGCTTGGCCTCCTTGCCGAGCCGGGTCTCCAGCTCGACGGCGAGGCGGTTGCCGATGCCCTGGAAGCGCTCGTGGCCGTACTGGTCGATCGCACCCTTGGCGTACGGCATCGAGCCCTCGGCCGGGTGCGCGCCCTCGGCGACGCAGATGACCGCGAACTTCTTGCCGCGCGCGAAGCGTTCCTCGACCATCTTGACCAGGTCGGCGACTTCGAACGGACGTTCGGGAAGGCAGATGCCGTGCGCACCGCCCGCCATGCCGGACTCCAGCGCGATCCAGCCCGCGTGCCGGCCCATCACCTCGACGACCATGACCCGCTGGTGCGATTCGGCCGTGGTCTTGAGACGGTCTATGGCCTCGGTGGCGACGCCGACGGCCGTGTCGAACCCGAAGGTGCGGTCGGTGGCGGAGATGTCGTTGTCGATGGTCTTCGGGACGCCGACGACGGGCATCCCGGCGTCCGACAGCATCCGGGCCGCGGTCAGCGTGCCCTCGCCCCCGATCGGGATCAGCGCGTCGATGCCGTAACGACGGCTCAGCTCCTCGCAGTTCTCGGCGGCTTCGCGCAGCCGGTCGCGCTCCAGTCGGGCCGAGCCGAGGATGGTGCCGCCGCGGGAGAGGATGCCGCTGACCTCGTTGAGGTCGAGGGGCCGGAAGTGGCCGTCGAGCAGTCCCTTGAAGCCGTCCTCGAAGCCGATCACTTCATCGCCGTGACCGACCACGGCGCGGTGCACGACCGACCGGATCACTGCGTTCAGGCCTGGGCAGTCGCCGCCTGCGGTGAGAACTCCGATGCGCATCGTGCTGTATCTCCTGCTCGCTAGTGCCGTGCATTCCGAGGGTGCCTGAAGAATCCCCCGTACCGTGAGCCACAGCGATTGTCCCACGTCAGGTCTGGACCTCGTGCTCTCGGCTGCCGCCCGGGCGGCGCGCCGGACGTGCACCGGGCGCGACAGCGGTTTTCCGGCACCCCGACAGGGCCATTCGCCCGGCGGGCGGCGTGTCCGCCCGCGCAGGTATCGTCAACAGGGCGATACGACGCCAACCGGACAAGAACGACGGGAGAGCACGCGTGACGCGGAGCGTGTACGTGACAGGGATCGACCGGGGAGACGGCCGCCAGGTCGTCGATCTGGGAGTCATGGAGCTCCTGACGCGCCAGGTGGACCGGGTCGGCGTGTTCCGCCCGCTGGTCCACGACCGGCCCGACCGGTTGTTCGAACTGCTGCGGGGGCGCTACCGGCTCTCCCAGGACCCGTCGACGGTCTACGGGATGGACTACGCCGAGGCATCGGCACTGCAGGCGGAGCAGGGTACCGACGAACTGGTCTCGCGGCTCGTCGAACGCTTCCATCGGGTGGCCCGTGCGTACGAGGTGGTGCTGGTCCTCGGCACGGACTTCGCGGCCACCCAGCTCCCTGACGAGCTGGCGCTCAACGCCCGGCTGGCCAATGAGTTCGACGCCTCGGTGATCACGGTGGTCGGCGGGAAGGGGCAGGACGCGGAGTCCGTACGGGCCGAGACGCGCAATGCCTACCGTGCGTACGCCGGTCTGGGCTGCGACGTCCTCGCCATGGTGGTGAACCGGGTGGCGGCCGAGGACCGCGACACGATCGCCGAGCGGCTCGCGGCACAGCTGCCCGTCCCCTGCTCGGTCCTGCCGGACGATGCCGCGCTCTCGGCTCCGACGGTCGCCCAGATCACCGCGGCACTCGGCGGAACGATTCTGCTCGGCGACGCCGCGGGGCTGGCCAGGGACGCGCTGGACTTCGTCTTCGGCGGCGCGATGCTGCCGAACCTGCTGAAGGCGCTGACCCCCGGATGTCTCGTGGTCACGCCCGGGGACCGGGCGGATCTGGTGGTCGGTTCGCTCGCCGCGCACAGCGCCGGCACCCCGCCCATCGCCGGCCTGCTGCTGACCCTGGACGAGCGCCCCGGCGAGGAGATACTCAAGCTGGCCGCACGGCTCGCACCGGGTACCCCGGTCGTGTCGGTGGCCGGCGGATCCTTCCCCACCGCGGGCGAACTCTTCGCGCTGGAGGGAAAGTTGAACGCGGCGACGCCCCGCAAGGCGGAGACCGCGCTCGGTCTCTTCGAGCGCCACGTCGACACCGGCGCCCTGCTGGACCGGATCTCACTCGCCCGCAGCGGCCGTGTCACGCCGATGATGTTCGAGCACGACCTGCTTGAGCAGGCCCGCTCGGACCGGCGCCGCGTGGTGCTGCCGGAGGGCATCGAGGAGCGGGTGCTGCGCGCCGCCGATGTGCTGCTGCGCCGTGACGTCTGCGACCTCACCCTGCTCGGCGACCTCGACGTCATCCGCAAGAAGGCCGCCGACCTCGGTATCGACCTCGCCGGCACCCAGCTCATCGACCCGCAGACCTCCGAGCTGAGGCAGGCCTTCGCGGAGCGGTACGCGCAGCTGCGCGCGCACCGCGGGGTGACGGTGGAGCTGGCGTACGACGTGGTCTCGGACGTCAACTACTTCGGCACCCTGATGGTCCAGGAGGGCCTGGCCGACGGCATGGTCTCCGGCGCCGTGCACTCCACGGCGGCGACGATCCGTCCCGCGTTCGAGATCATCAAGACGAAGCCGGACGCCTCGATCGTCTCGTCGGTCTTCTTCATGTGCCTCGCCGACAAGGTCCTGGTGTACGGCGACTGCGCGGTCAACCCGGATCCGGACGCCGAACAGCTCGCGGACATCGCCGTCCAGTCCGCCGCCACCGCCGCCCGCTTCGGCGTGGAGCCGCGGATCGCGATGCTCTCGTACTCGACGGGCACCTCGGGCACGGGCGTCGACGTCGACAAGGTGCGGCAGGCGACGGACCGGGTTCGCGAGAGCCGGCCGGACCTCAGGATCGAGGGTCCGATCCAGTACGACGCGGCGGTCGAACCGAGTGTGGCGGCGACGAAGCTGCCCGGTTCGGAAGTGGCGGGGCAGGCGACCGTGCTGATCTTCCCGGACCTGAACACCGGCAACAACACGTACAAGGCCGTGCAGCGCTCGGCGGGCGCGGTGGCCGTCGGCCCGGTGCTGCAGGGGCTGCGCAAGCCCGTCAACGACCTGTCGCGCGGCGCCATGGTCCAGGACATCGTCACCACCGTGGCCATTACGGCGATCCAGGCCCAGGCCCAGGAGTGAGCCGTATGACCACCACCCCCACCAAGGAAGGTTCCGCCGCCGTGCAGGCCCATCGCGTACTCGTCATCAACTCCGGCTCCTCGTCGGTGAAGTACCAGCTCCTCGACATGCGCGACCGCTCCCGGCTGGCGGTCGGCCTGGTGGAGCGGATCGGTGAGGAGACCTCCCGCCTGGTGCACACCCCGCTGACCGGCGGCGGCGCCGAGACCCGCGAGCACAAGGGCAGGATCGCCGACCACGCGGCGGCGCTGAAGGCGGCGGCCGAGGAGCTGGCCGCGGACGGGCTCGGGCTGGACTCCCCCGAGCTGGCGGCGATCGGCCACCGGGTGGTCCACGGCGGGCTGCGCTTCACCGAGCCCACCGTGATCACCGACGAGGTGCTGGCGGAGATCGAGCGGCTCGTCCCGGTGGCGCCGCTGCACAATCCGGCGAACATCACCGGCATCCGTACGGCGCAGGCGCTCCGCCCCGACCTGCCGCAGGTCGCCGTCTTCGACACGGCGTTCCACACGACGATGCCGGAGCACGCCGCGCGGTACGCGATCGACGTGGAGACCGCCGACGCCCACCGGATCCGTCGCTACGGCTTCCACGGCACCTCGCACGCCTATGTCTCCCGCAAGGCCGCCGAGCTGCTCGGACGCGCCCCGGAGGAGGTCAATGTCATCGTGCTGCACCTGGGCAACGGCGCCTCGGCCTCGGCGGTGGCGGGCGGCCGCTGCGTGGAGACGTCGATGGGGCTGACCCCGCTGGAGGGGCTGGTGATGGGGACCAGGTCCGGGGACGTCGACCCGGCGGTCACCTTCCATCTCAAGCGGGTGGCCGGGATGTCGGTCGACGAGATCGACGCCCTCCTCAACAAGAAGAGCGGCCTGGTCGGGCTCTGCGGCGACAACGACATGCGGGAGATCCGGCGGCGGATCGACGAGGGCGACGAACGGGCGGCGCTGGCGTTCGACATCTATGTGCACCGCCTCAAGAAGTACATCGGCGCCTATTCGGCGGTCCTCGGGCGGGTGGATGCCGTGGTGTTCACGGCGGGGGTCGGCGAGAACTCGGCACCGGTACGGGAGGCTGCGATCGCCGGCCTCGAAGAGTTCGGCCTGGCGGTGGACGCCGGCCTCAACGCCGTACGGTCCGGCGAACCGAGGCTGATCTCGCCGCAATACGCGCGGGTCGCGGTCGCCGTGGTGCCGACGGACGAGGAGCTGGAGATCGCCGGCCAGACCTTTGCGCTGGTCGAACAGGCCGGACGGACCGCGCACTCCGGGCAGGCCGAATCGCTCGGACAGGTCGACAACTGAGCACCCCCGCGCCCCTTTGTATCTTCCACCAGCCGGAATATTCCGCAGTGAAACAAACCGATAGGATCCGCCTCATGCGCCGTTCCAAAATCGTCTGCACCCTCGGTCCCGCCGTCGACTCCCATGAGCAGCTGGTCGCTCTGATCGAGGCCGGCATGAGCGTGGCCCGATTCAACTTCAGCCACGGCTCCCACGAGGAACACCAGGGTCGTTACGACCGTGTCCGCCTGGCCGCCGCCGAGACCGGCCGGGCGGTGGGCGTTCTCGCCGACCTCCAGGGCCCGAAGATCCGCCTGGCGAAGTTCGCCGAGGGTCCCGTCGAACTGGTCCGCGGGGACGAGTTCACCATCACCGCCGAGGACGTCCCCGGTGACAAGTCGATCTGCGGCACCACCTACAAGGGCCTGCCGGGCGACGTCGCCAAGGGCGACCCGATCCTGATCAACGACGGCAACGTCGAGCTCAAGGTCGTCTCGGTCGACGGCCCCCGGGTCAGGACGATCGTCATCGAGGGCGGTGTCATCTCCGACCACAAGGGGATCAACCTCCCGGGCGCGGCGGTCAACGTCCCGGCCCTGTCCGAGAAGGACGTCGAGGACCTGCGCTTCGCCCTCCGGATGGGCTGCGACCTGGTCGCGCTCTCCTTCGTGCGCGACGCCGACGACGTCAAGGACGTCCACAAGATCATGGATGAGGAGGGCCGCCGGGTCCCCGTCATCGCCAAGGTGGAGAAGCCGCAGGCGGTCCAGCACATGGAGGGCGTCGTCATGGCGTTCGACGGTGTGATGGTCGCCCGTGGCGACCTGGCTGTCGAGTACCCCCTGGAGAAGGTCCCGATGGTGCAGAAGCGCCTGGTGGAGCTCTGCCGGCGGAACGCCAAGCCGGTGATCGTGGCGACCCAGATGATGGAGTCGATGATCACCAACTCGCGACCGACCCGCGCCGAGGCGTCCGACGTCGCCAACGCGATCCTGGACGGTGCGGACGCGGTCATGCTGTCCGCCGAGTCCAGCGTGGGCGCGTACCCGATCGAGACGGTCAAGACGATGTCGAAGATCGTCGTCGCCGCCGAGGAGGAGCTGCTCTCCAAGGGCCTGCAGCCGCTGGTCCCCGGCAAGAAGCCCCGCACCCAGGGCGGTTCGGTGGCCCGGGCAGCCTGCGAGATCGCGGACTTCCTGGACGGCAAGGCGCTGGTCGCCTTCACCAAGTCCGGTGACACGGCCCGCCGGCTGTCCCGCTACCGGGCGGCGCAGCCGATCCTGGCCTTCACCACGGACGAGTCCACCCGTAACCAGCTCGCGCTGAGCTGGGGCGTCGAGGCCCACGTCGTGCCGCACGTGGACAACACCGACGCCATGGTGGACCTCGTCGACGCGGAGCTGCTGAAGCTGAGCCGCTACAACGCCGGCGACACGATGGTCATCACGGCCGGTTCGCCCCCCGGCGTCCCCGGCACCACCAACATGGTCCGGGTGCACCACGTGGGCGGCACCGACCGCGGCTGACGCCTCACCCGCACCGTCGTACGACCGTGGCCCGCACCCCCTTCGACGGGGGGGCGGGCCACGGCCGTTGTGCGGCTCCCGAACGGGTCGGTGTCGGCCAGTGCCGTGACCGGCAACGTCTGCCCGGAAGGAGCGTCGTCCGGTGCGTGCGATCACAAGGCGGCCGGAAGTCCCTGGATGGGGTCTCCCCCGCTCGAACGAAGCCGAGAGCTCGGGGAAGGAGCTACCAGGGCTCTCGGCCGACGCGGCGAGCGTGCGTGCTGGACGGCGCGACGGGGCAGAGACTGCCGGGAGGGGCACTAACTGTTGGCGCCGGTGAAGTAGTTGTGCAGGCCGGGTACCGTGAGCGTGCCGCCGAACTGGCCGGCCTGGGTGACCTTCACGTTGGTGAAGAAGGCGAACGGTACGTTCACCGGCGGCGGGGTCTGGGGGCTGAACGTGATCGGGATGAGGCCGAAGAGGTTCCCCTTCAGTTCCTCCGTGTACATCGTCACCGTGCCGTTGCGGATGGTGGACGTGGAGCCCTTCCGCGCCTGGACGTGGCCGGTGCTGCCGGCGGGCCCCTCGGTCAGCTGGTGCAGGTCCTTGATGTCGACCGACGAGGCGGTGAACTTCAGCACCTTCTTCGTGGTGCCGTCGCCCTTCTCCACCTCGACGATGCCCTTGTAGTCGAGCCCGCTCAGGGTGAGGAGCGAACTCTCCAGGATCCACGGCCGGTTCGGGAGCTTGGGGATGCCCTGCTCCAGGTCGGCCGCGGCCAGCGCCTCGGGGTCGGCGGTGGGGCACGGGAACGGCTGCTTGGCGCCGTCCGGGATGTCCTCGTCCTTCTTGGGGTCGAGTCCCTTGGCGCTCTCGTCGAGCTCCTCGACCGACTTGCCGGCCTTGCCGGCCGCGTCGCGTATGGCGTCGGCGGTCTTGTCGACCGTGCCCTTCACGGCGTCCGTCACCTTGGAGACGGGCTTGTCGGCGGGGTTCGCCGTGGACTCGTCCTTCGCGCTGTCCGACGGCTCCGAGGACGCGGTGGTGGCGCTCGGGGACGGGCTCGCCGTCTCCTTGTCCGGTCCGTCCAAGAGGTCCTTGAGTGCGTCGCCCACGCCCAGCGGGTCGAGCGGGTTCGTCGACTTCGTGGGCGAGGCGCTCGGCGCTGCGGCGGGGGTGTCGGCGGCTTTCGTCTCCGGCTTCGCCGCGTCGCTCGCCGACGGGGTCGCCGAGGGCTTCGGCGTCGCCGTGTCGCCCTTGCCACCGGAATCGGTGGCGGACGGGGACGGCGACTTCGTCTCCGATGCGGACGGGGACGGCGATTCGCTCGGCTCGTCGGAGCGGGTCACGCAGGGGCCGGGTGCGAAGGGAATGTCCGTGCTGTCGTCGGCCAGCGCGAGCCTGGGGGTGAGCCCCATACCCACGAAGACGGCCGTCGGCATCGCAGCGAGGGCAAATGCCTTGCCGGCGGGTATGTGCAGCTTCGTCAGCAACGACTTCCTGGGGGCCGCGTGGCGCGGTCCGCTTCTCGCCCGGAGGTCCTCCCCGGTCGAGTTCAGCTGCGTCTCGTCACCCCGCACGATGCCTCCCGCCGTCGACCTCAACTGTCGTGTCGTACTTCTCCGGCTGCTGGGGCCCCGCTGCCATGCCGTGGAACTCGGGTTCGGGCTCCTTCGTCCCGAAACCGGGGCCCTCGGACGTCTGGCCTTCCGCACCGGCATCCACGGTGTCGGGCTTCGGCTCGCCCGGGGCCCAGGAGATGGAGAGCGCTCCACCGAGCAGGGAGAACAGGAAACCGATCAGGAATCCGCCGATGTTGGCCACCGGTATGGAGATCAGCGCCAACAGGATCGCGGCAACTCCGGCGAACACTCTCACGATGTGGTGGAACCACATCGTGAGGCCCAGCGTGACCAGCAGGATCCCGATGATCAGCGATCCCGCACCGGCGGTCGTGGACATCGCCAGCGTGACGTTGCCGAGGTGCATGTTGGCGTACGGAAAGTACGCGATGGGTAGACCACCCACCATGGTGAACAGGCCCGCCCAGAACGGCCGGTTACCCCGCCAGGTGCGGAATCCCCGCCGGAAGACGCGGAGGTAGTGCTCGTTCTGCCCTGTGGACTCGGGGCTCATGGAAAACAGCTCCCTGGAACCGGTACTGCTGTGAGAAAAGACAAGGTGGGGCGGCCGGAGACCCCTAGGGACACTCCGGCCGCCCGGGCGAGTGCTAGTAGCACTCCTGGGTGCCCGACTTCAACCGCAGGCTCAGGTTGCTGAGCTTGAAGGTGCCGGCAGTGGTCGCCCACGCCGTCTGCTTCACGTTGGTCAGCTTGGCTTCGTCGGCGCGCTGTGCGAAGCCGTTCGGGTTCGCCTGGGTACGAGGCTGGATGCCGATCGAATCAGGGTTGTTCGGGTTCTGGAGGGAACCCGCAGCAACACCGATGTCGATGTTCTTGAACTCGGCGTCCGCGTCGAGCTCGGCGACGTCCAGGTACAGATTGGTCGCCTGGACGGGCTTCTTCGGATCCGTACCCGCGTTCAGCACCAGCGTGACGGTGCCGAGGCCGAACGGAAGGTTCGGCGTGACCACCGACTGGCACATGTTGGTGATCGTGGCATCGCTGAAGCCGGACACGGCCACGGCGTGCGCCCCGTTCGTGCCCTGGGGGTCCGTGCCGGTGGCCACGCTGCCGTACTGCACGAAGTTGTGGCCGACGAGACTGTCCGCACGCACCTTGAAGCTCTGGCCGGACACGCTGAACGACGCCGCGAGGGCGCCCTGCGCGAGACCGACACCCACCGCGGCGGTCGCGACGACGCTCGGCACCATGACCAGAGCGAAACGCTTCCATCTGGTGCCACCGCGAACCTGGGAACTCATTATTTTCCTCCTTCTCGGACGTACATCTCCGGTCCGGGCGAGGGCCCGTCCTGGGATGGGAGAAGTGCTACGTCCTCGGATAGGAGAGCGCCGCGACCGGAGACGTGAACCGCGTCCGAACCACCGACGATCACCCCCGAGCGACAACCACTGGCCACGCGTTCGCGCAACCTGGCCGGACAGGCCCTGCCGGTCGGCAGGAACCCCCCTGTCCGCGGCCGGCGCCACTGCCGCCGGCCCACTCGGTGGGGAACCAATTCGGCCGCCACGCCGACTGGCCGTCGGGCTGGCGTCATTGGACCGAGCGTGGCCGATCGTGGTCCATTCGCGGCCATGACACAAGGGGGTTCGTTACTGGCTAGTAACGGCCCGATAACCAAGGCGCGACAGGGCGGCGTCACCCGGCCACACAGGGTGGCAGGGAACACGCGGAGGAAACGGAGAATTGGGGTCCTTAAGCGGACAGATCCCAGTGCGCGATTTACTGCGAGTAACAGGCCGTGCTTTTATCAAGATTTGGTAAAGCAAGGCCTACTCTTGTCGCCGGGCGGCGAAAACGGCCGCAGCACCACCGGGGCGCCGCGGCCGCGTTGTCACATCAGAACAAGACGCGGGCCAGTGCCGTACGCGCGGCGCCGACGCGCGGGTCGTCGGGACCGATCACGTCGAACAGCTCCAGCAGCCGCAGCCGCGCGCGGTCCCGGTCGTCGCCGAAATTCCGGCGCACCGTCTCGACCAGCCGACCGAAGGCGTCCTCGACATGACCGCCGACCAGATCCAGATCGGCGGCGGCGATCTGCGCCGCCACGTCGGCCGGCTTCTCGGCGGCGTCCTGGCGGACCTGCTGCGGGTCCATCTCCTTGACCCTGCCCAGCAGTTCGGCCTGGGCCAGGCCCAGCTTGGCCTCGCTGTTGGCCGGGTCGTCGGCGAGCACGTTCCGGTACGCCTGCACGGCGCCGCCGAAGTCCCCCGCGTCCAGCGCCCGTACGGCCGCCTCGAGCAGTGCGTCGTGCGGTCCCGCGGGCACCTCGGCCGGTTCCTGCGCGGCGGCGTCCGGTCCGTCGGCATCCGGGTCGACCGTGATCCCGGTGAGTCCGAACCGCTCCTCGCCGACCTGGATCAGCTGGTCCAGCGTCTGCCGGATCTGGGCCTCGGGGGCCGCCCCCTGGAAGAGCGGGAGCGCCTGTCCGGCGACGACGGCGAAGACCGCCGGGATGCCCTGGATGCCGAACTGCTGCATCAGCATCTGATTGGCGTCGACATCGACCTTGGCCAGTACGAAGCGGCCGTTGTACTCACGTGCCAGGCGCTCCAGGAGCGGGCCCAGCTGCTTGCACGGCTCGCACCACTCGGCCCAGAAGTCGATGACGACGGGGACCTCGGCCGAGCGCTGGAGGACATCGTCCTCGAAGCCCGCCTCATCGACGTCGATCACCAGGGAGGAGGGGGACACCGCACCGCCGCCGCCCTGTCGGGCGGCCTCGGCACGAGCCTGCTCCGCCTTCACCTTGGCCTCGCCGGCCGCCTTCACCGCGGCGAGGTCGACGACGCCGCTCATGGACATGTTCCTAGGCTGCATACGTACATCCTCCCCCCTCGGCACGCTGTTACGGAAAGCGATCCTGGAACCGCTTCCGTCCGGGACCCCGCCGGAGTGCGGGGCGCACGGACTTCCACGGCCCGAAGGCCCCCGAAGGGCCCGTTCCTGCGCCGGGTCCCCACCCGGCGCCTGTGGCTG
Organism: Streptomyces sp. NPDC058231; assembly: GCF_042882275.1. Classification (NCBI taxonomy): domain Bacteria; kingdom Bacillati; phylum Actinomycetota; class Actinomycetes; order Kitasatosporales; family Streptomycetaceae; genus Streptomyces; species Streptomyces sp. NPDC058231. Next base: position 100,853 of record NZ_JBHVWN010000011.1, read on the forward strand.
TCGTTCGCTCGTGGCGTGACGCCGGCCGGGCCGTCGTCCTTACGCTACGAGCCGTAGCGTAACTGCCCACCCCCCTTCACGCACAGGACTCTTCGGTGATCTGTCTCACGGCGAACGGGACCGGCCGGATTTACCTACTGGCGGGTATGGTCACGGCATGCCGAGCCACAGTCATCCCAATCCCGCCCGAACGGGACGACCTCGCAGCGCCGCGGCCGATGAAGCGATCCTGGAGGCCTGCCGGGCGTCCCTGGTCGACCTCGGCTGGTCGAAGCTGACGATGGGGGACGTGGCGACGCGGGCCGGGGTGGCGAAGACGACGCTGTACCGGCGCTGGGCGGGCAAGAACGAGCTGGTCGTGGACGCCGTCGCGGTCCTCTTCGACGAGCTGGAGCTGCCCGACCTGGGCAGCCTGTCGGCCGATGTGCAGGGTGTGGTGCTGCAGTTCGCGGCGCTGCTGGAGCGCCCGGAGACCAGGACCGCTCTGATGGCGGTGGTCGCGGAGTCCACCCGTGACGAGGCGCTGCGGGCCCGGATCCGCGATTCGATCGTGGAGCGGCAGAAGCGGCTGGTGCTGCTGGGGCGGGAGCGGGCGCAGCGACGCGGCGAGCTGCCTGTCGAGACGGACGAGGCGGCCGCGTCGACGGCAGATCTGATCTTCGATGTGATCGCCGGTGCGGTGGTGCACCGGACACTGGTGAGCGCCGAACCCGTCGACGAGGACTGGGCCCGGCGCTTCACCGTTCTGCTGCTGGCAGGACTGGGCGCGGCGGCGGCCGCGTAGGGCCTGCCGCCCCGTCAGAAGCCCGGCGGCTCGGTGTACGTGCCCCACTCGTCCCGCAGGACTCCGCAGATCTCGCCGAGCGTCGCCTCGGCCCGTACGGCGTCGAGCATCGGCGCGATCATGTTCGAGCCGTCCCGGGCTGCGGCCAGCATCGCGTCCAGCGAGGCGCGGACCCGGGCGTCGTCCCGGGCCGCCTTCCGGCCGGCGAGCTCGCGGACCTGCTCACGCTCGACCTCGTGGCTGACCCGCAGGATCTCCAGGTCACCGGTGACCGAGCCGTGGTGGACGTTGACGCCGACGACCCGCTTGTCGCCCTTCTCCAGCGACTGCTGGTACCGGAACGCGGACTCGGCGATCTCGCCGGTGAACCAGCCGTCCTCGATGCCGCGCAGGATGCCGGAGGTCATGGGGCCGATGGGATGCAGGCCGTCCGGGTGCGCCCTGGTACCGCGCTCCTTGATCCGGTCGAAGATCTTCTCGGCGTCGGCCTCGATCCGGTCGGTGAGCTGCTCCACGTACCAGGAACCGCCCAGCGGGTCGGCCACGTTGGCGACGCCGGTCTCCTCCATCAGCACCTGCTGCGTGCGCAGCGCGATCTCGGCGGCCTGCTCGGAGGGGAGCGCGAGGGTCTCGTCGAGGGCGTTGGTGTGCAGCGAGTTGGTGCCGCCGAGGACGGCGGAGAGCGCCTCCACCGCGGTGCGGACGACGTTGTTGTAGGGCTGCTGCGCGGTGAGCGAGACCCCGGCCGTCTGGGTGTGGAAGCGGAGCCACTGCGCCTTGTCGGTCTTCGCCCCGTACACCTCCTTCATCCAGCGGGCCCAGATCCGGCGGGCGGCGCGGAACTTGGCGATCTCCTCGAAGAAGTCGAGGTGTGCGTCGAAGAAGAAGGAGAGGCCGGGGGCGAAGGTGTCGACGTCGAGCCCGCGGGAGAGGCCGAGCTCCACGTACCCGAAGCCGTCGGCGAGGGTGTACGCGAGCTCCTGCGCGGCCGTCGCCCCGGCTTCGCGGATGTGGTATCCGGAGACCGAGAGCGGCTTGTACGCGGGGATGTCGCGCGCACAGTGCTCCATCAGGTCGCCGATGAGGCGCAGGTGCGGCTCGGGCTGGAAGAGCCACTCCTTCTGCGCGATGTACTCCTTGAAGATGTCGGTCTGGAGCGTGCCGTTGAGCACCGCCGGGTCGACGCCCTGCCGCTCGGCGGCGACCAGGTACATGCAGAAGACGGGTACGGCGGGTCCGCTGATGGTCATGGACGTCGTGACGTCGCCGAGCGGGATGTCCTTGAAGAGGATCTCCATGTCGGCGGCGGAGTCGATGGCGACCCCGCAGTGCCCGACCTCACCGAGCGAGCGCGGCTCGTCGGAGTCGCGGCCCATCAGCGTGGGCATGTCGAAGGCGACACTGAGCCCGCCGCCGCCCGCGGCCAGGATCATCTTGTACCGCTCGTTGGTCTGCTCCGCGTTGCCGAAACCGGCGAACTGGCGGATGGTCCAGGTGCGGCCGCGGTAGCCGGTCGGGTAGAGACCCCGGGTGAAGGGATACTCGCCGGGCCAGCCGATCCGCTCGAAGCCCTCGTACGTGTCCCCGGGGCGGGGGCCGTACGCGGGCTCCACCGGGTCCCCGGAGAGTGTGGTGAAGTCCGCGTCGCGCTTGCGGGCCTTGTCGTAACGGGCCTGCCAGCGTCGGCGGCCTTCCTCGATCGCGTCAGCGTCCATGGAACCCAATTTACTAGGACGTCCTAGTAAATGTCGATAACAAACCGCCCGGCGCTTCGCGCGGGGCGGTTCGAGGGAGCCGGATCAGGCTTTGACAGGTACCGGGGAGCCGTCCGCGATCAGCGGCTCGACCTCACGGACGACCTTGCGCTCGACGAAGAACGCCGCGGTCGGGATCGTGCCGGCGATCAGCACCCAGAGGAGCTTGCCGAGCGGCCACTTCGCCTTGGACCCCAGGTCGAAGGCGAAGATCAGGTAGATGATGTACAGCACACCGTGGATCTGGGAGACGACGAGCGTCAGCCCCTCACCGGTCTCGAAGCCGTACTTGAAGACCATGCAGGTGCAGAGCACCAGCAACATGACGGCGGTGACATAGGCCATCACCCGGTACCGGGTCAGCACACTGCGTTTCATGGCATCGAGCGTAACCGGACGCCCGGGGCGATCTTGCAGCGGGCTCGGGCGCCGCGGGCGGCCGGTGCGCCCGCGGCGGCCCCGCCGCCGTCCGGCGCCACCCGAAGGAGCGGCCCCGACGGACGCCGACGACCTCGACGCGAGCCCGGGAACGGTGACAGGGCACGCGAGGCCGGCACGCCCAGCGCCCCTCAGCTCTCCTCGAAGTCCCGGGCCGCGATCCTGAGCGGGCGCAGCATCGCGAAGATCTCCGCGCACTCCTCGGCGTCGTACGCCCCGAGTCCGAACTCCATCCCCACCAGGTCCCGGGTCGCCGCCTCGACGACCTCGCGGCCCTTGTCGGTGATGGAGGCGAGCGTGCCACGCCCGTCGTTCGGGTTGGGGCGCTTGTCGACCAGGCCGGACCGCACCAGCCGGTCCACGGTGTTCGTGACGGAGGTGGGGTGGACCATGAGCCGCTCACCGATCTTGGACATCGGCAGCTCACCGGCCTTGGAGAAGGTGAGCAGCACCAGCGCCTCGTACCGCGCGAAGGTCAGGCCGTACGGTTTGACGACCGCGTCGACCTCGGCGAGCAGGATCTGCTGCGCTCGCATGATCGAGGTGATCGCCCCCATCGAGGGGACCGGACCCCAGCGCTGCTGCCAGAGTTCGTCGGCGCGGGCGATGGGGTCGAACGGGAGACTGAGCGGCTTCGGCACGGCATCGACCTTACCCACTGGTCATATGCCGGTCAGCTCCGTCTCGAACTTCGGTCCGAGGATCGCGTGCGGGGGGCCGGCGCCCGCGCCCGGACGCCGACGGGCCCCCGCGCGTGCGGCGCGGGGGCCCGTCGGGGATGCGGTTCGGGCGGGTCAGTCCGCGAGGTGGCGCTCGATCGTCTCGACCTTCGACGTCAGACCGTCGGTGACCCCGGGGCGGATGTCGGCCTTCAGTACGAGCGAGACGCGTCCGGCACGGGCCTCGACGGCCGCGACGGCGCGCTTGACGACGTCCATGACCTCGTCCCACTCGCCTTCGACGGAGGTGAACATGGCGTCCGTACGGTTGGGCAGCCCGGACTCGCGGACGACCCGGACGGCGTCGGCGACGTACTCGCCGACGTCCTCGCCGACCCCCAGCGGACTGACGGAGAAGGCGACGATCATGCGCCGACCACGCCCTCGCGGCGGGCCCGGGCCGCGATGACGCCGTCGGCCTCGTACCGCTTCAGCACCTTGTCGCCGTACAGCCCGCCGAACGGCAGCAGCGAGAGCAGGAAGAAGAACGCCACGCGCTTCAGGGGCCACTTGGTCTTGGCCCAGACGTCCAGCAGCAGGACGGCGTAGATCACGAACAGCACGCCGTGCAGGGCGCCGAGCGGCATCATCAGGAAGTCGATGTCGGAGACCCGGCTGAGGATCGAGCCAAAGATGATCAGCGCCGGGAAGGAGAGCGCCTCGGGAATCGAGATGAGGCGCAGCCGGTGCAGGGCGGTAGCGGTCTTGATGTCCACAGGGGCACCTTCGGTGGGAGGGTCGTGACAGCTTGTGAATGCGGGCACAAGCATCCCCATTGTGGCATCGGCACCGGGCGGGCCCGGGGGCGGGGGCACGATGACGGCCGGCGGAACGTATCGGCGCATATCAGGGTCGATTCAGGGTGCGGACAGGTCGATGGGCCCTGTCCCGACCGGGTCCCGTGCCGCTACCGTCGCGGGGTGGCAATGTTCCGACTCCAAGGCAGCAGGACGCTCGCCGTCGATCTGACCGGCGACGCCGTCAAGGCGAAGAACGGCTCGATGGTCGCGTACGACGGCCGGATGGCGTTCAAGAAGATGTCCGGCGGCGGTGAGGGCATCCGCGGGATGGTGACCCGCCGCCTCACCGGCGAGCAGATGACCGTGATGGAAGTGACAGGACAGGGCACCTGTTACTTCGCCGACCGCGCCAGCCAGATCAACCTCGTCTCGTTGCGGGGCGAGAAGCTCTACGTGGAGGCGAGCAATCTGCTCTGCACCGACGCCGGGCTGCGCACCGGCACCACCTTCACCGGGCTGCGCGGCGGGGCGACCGGCAACGGCCTGTTCACCACCACCGTCGAGGGCACCGGTCAGGCGGCGATCATGTCCGACGGTTCGGCCGTGGTGCTGCGGGTGACGGCCCGGTACCCGCTGTTCGTCGACCCGGGCGCGTACGTCGCCCATCAGGGCGATCTGCAGCAGCACTTCCAGTCCGGGGTCAACTTCCGGACGCTGATGGGCGAGGGGTCGGGCGAGTCGTTCCAGATCCGGTTCGAGGGCGAAGGGCTCGTCTACGTACAGCCGAGCGAACGGAACACCATCGGGGGCGATGTCTGATGCCGTTCCGTGAGATCAACTCGAAGATGGTCGAGGCGACGGTGGTCCCCGGCCAGAAGATGTTCAGCCAGCGCGGGGCCATGCTCGCGTACCGCGGCGAGGTGTCGTTCACCCCGAACATCCAGGGCGGCCAGGGCGGCGTGATGTCGATGATCGGCCGGCGGATGGCGGGCGAGGCGACCCCGCTGATGACGGTGGAGGGCAGTGGCACGGTGATGTTCGGCCACGGCGGCCACCACATCCAGGTGATCAACCTGACCGGCGACACGCTCTACGTCGAGGCCGACCGGCTGCTCGCCTTCGACGGAACGCTGCAGCAGGGCACGATGTTCATGGGCTCGCAGGGCGGGGTCATGGGCATGGTGCGCGGCCAGGTGACCGGGCAGGGCCTGTTCACCACCACGCTCAGGGGTCACGGCGCGGTCGCGGTGATGGCGCACGGCGGCGTGATCGAGCTGCCGATCGTCCCGGGGCGCGAGGTGCATGTGGACCCGCAGGCCTATGTCGCGCACCACGGCGACGTACGCAACAAGCTCTCCACCGCGCTCGGCTGGCGCGACATGGTGGGGCGCGGCTCCGGCGAGGCGTTCCAGCTGGAGCTCAGCGGCAGCGGCGCCGTGTACGTCCAGGCCTCGGAGGAGAAGCTGTGAGCACGCCCGTGATCTTCGATCCGACGACCCTGCCGTCGGACGACAACGTCAACCCGTACACCTTCTGCGTCGAGCTCAAGGGGAGCCGGTGGTTCCTGCAGAAGGGCAAGATGATCGCCTACTACGGGCGGATCGAGTTCAACGGCATCGGTCACGGCCGCTTCGAGCGGCTGATCCGTACGAGCTTCCACTCACCGCTGCACGCCGCCGACTGGGTGGTGGCCGAGGGCAGCGGCAAGATGCTGCTCGCCGACCGGGCCTTCGACGTCAACTCGTACGACCTGGACGAGGGGAACCTGACCATCCGGTCCGGCAACCTGCTCGCGTACCAGCCGACGCTGGCGCTGAAGCAGTCGATCGTGCCGGGCTTCCTGACGCTGATCGGGACGGGGAAGTTCGTGGCCGCGTCCAACGGGCCCGTGGTCTTCATGGAGCCGCCGCTGCGCGTCGATCCGCAGGCGCTGGTGGGCTGGGCGGACTGCCCCTCGCCGTGCCACCACTACGACCACGGCTACATGACGGGTGTGATGGGCGGGCTCCGGTCGCTGACCGGGATCGGCGGGACCTCGGGCGAGGAGCACCAGTTCGAGTTCGTCGGCGCCGGCACGGTGCTGCTCCAGTCGACCGAGGTCCTGATGGCGGAGCAGCCGACGGGGGCGGTGCCGCACGCGGCGGGGGTGCCCGGCGGCGGCGCGGGTCAACCCGGCGCCGCTCCCCGTCTCCCCGGTCAGCTGGGGGACCTCCAGCGGCGCTTCGGTTTGTGAACGATAGTCTGCGGAGTGTGACACCGAGCGTCCGCGCCCGGCCCCGGAGCCGGCACCCCCGGCCGGTGCCGGATGTCACACCCCTCAACTTCGTCCGGCTTTCAACTTCTTAGGTAGAATTCATACATGGAGACCGAGACGGCCACCCGCTGGCTGAACGACGCGGAGCAGTGCGCCTGGCGCACCCACCTGGACGTCAGCAGGCTGCTCATGCACCAGCTGGAGAAGGACCTCCAGCCGTTCGGCCTGACCAACAACGACTACGAGATCCTGGTGAACCTCTCGGAGTCGGACGACCAGCGCATGCGCATGAGCGACCTGGCCGCGGCCACCCTGCAGTCCAAGAGCAGGCTCTCGCACCAGATCACCCGCATGGAGGCGGCGGGGCTGGTCCGCCGGGAGAACTGCGAGTCCGACCGCCGCGGACTGTACGCGGTACTCACCGAGGCCGGCGCGGAGACGATGCGGAAGGTCGCTCCGCACCATGTCGCTTCGGTGCGCAAGCACTTCATGGACCTGCTCACGCCGGAGGCCCTGGCGGACCTGCACGCGGCGCTGACACCGGTCGCGGAGCACCTGCGGGGACGGCGCGGCAAGCCGTAACGCCGGCGGGCACGCGTCCGCGAACGGCCCTGCGCCGCACCGGGTGCGGACATCCGTCCTCAGCCGCCGGGCGGGCTCGGGTGCGGCAGGCGCAGTTCGAAGCGGGCCCCGCCCGCTGCCGCCCGGGTCACCGTGAGGGTGCCCCGGTGCCGGTGGGCCACGTCCCTCGCGATGGCGAGGCCCAGACCCGCGCCGCCCTCGTCCCGGCTGCGGGCGTCGTCCAGGCGGACGAAGCGTCCGAAGATGCGCTCGCGTTCGGGCTCCGGGACGCCCGCCCCGTCGTCGGCGACCGCCACGACCACGGCGCCGCGCTCCACGGCGGCCGAGACCACGACCGAACGCTCCGCGTGACGTTGGGCGTTGTCCAGCAGATTGCCGATCACCCGCGCCAGCTGCCCGCGCGAACCGGCGACCTCCAGCGGCCCCGGGTCCGGCACGGCCACCGTCACCGGGATCCGGTCGCCGGTGCGCTGCGAGACCTCCTCACGGACCAGTGCGCCCAGGTCGAGCCGTGAGCTCCCCGGCCGCTCCCCCGCGTCCAGGCGCGCCAGCAGAAGCAGATCGGCGGCCAGCACCTGGAGCCGTACGGTGTCGGCGACCGCGCCCGGCACGTCCAGCAGCCCCGGATGGGCGGCGCCGACCTCCAGCTGGGTACGCAGGGAGGCGATCGGGCTGCGCAGCTCGTGCGAGGCGTCCGCGACGAAGCGGCGCTGCCGCTCGACCGAGGCCTCCAGCGCGGTCAGGGTCTCGTTGGTGGTACGGGCCAGCCGGGCGATCTCGTCGCGCGAACCGGGCTCCGGCACCCGCCGGGACAGATCCGCCGACGCCGTGATCGCGGCCATCTCCGCCCGGATGCCCTCGACGGGCCGCAGCGCGCGCCGGGTCACCAGCCAGGTCACGGCGGCGACGACCAGCAGCATCACCGGGAGCCCGATCAGCATCGCGGCGCGCACACTGCCCACCGCCTCCTGCTCGGTGGCGAGCGGGGCGCCCGCGTGGACGGTCAGGGTGACACCGGCGCCGGTGGTCGCGGAGACGGCGGCGAAGCGGTAGTCGGCGGCGCCGCCCGTGACCGTGGCGGTGCCGTTGGTGAAATCCGGTTCGTCGGTGGCGACTTCACCGCGCCCGGGGGTGTCCGCGTCGTCGTCGCCGCGGTTGCGGTCACCGCCGTGCCGGTCGCCGCCGCCGTCGTCGTCGTCGGAACCGTGGTCGTCGGAGCTCCCGGGGGCGGCCGACGGAACGGGCACGACCCGGTCCGTGCCGGTCCCGGTGACCGCCTCCAGGTCCTCGGACGCGGCGACCAGCCGCCCGTCCTCGTCGGTCACCTGGACCGGGTGCTCCCTCGCGTCGGGCAGGTCGAGTCCGGTGTACGGGACGTCGAGGGCCAGCTGCCCGGCGACCTCCCGAGCCGCCACCTCCGCCTGCAGGCCCGCCTGGTCGGTCAGATTGGCGCGCAGCACCAGGAGTACGGCGAGTCCGGCGCCGATCAGCGCGACCGCGACCACCACCGTGGCGCCGAGCGCGGCCCTGGCCCGTACCGATCTCACAGCGCCTCCAGCCGGTAGCCGGCTCCCCGCACCGTACGGATGGACGCCGCACCGAGCTTGCGCCGCAGCGTGCTCACGTAGACCTCGACGATGTTCGGGTCGCCGTCGTAAGCGAAGTCCCAGACGTGCTCCAGGATGTCCGCCTTGCTCACCACCTGGCCCGCCCGCAGCGCCAGTTGTTCCAGCACGGCGAACTCCTTCGCGGTGAGCGGGACTTCGTCCTCGCCGACATGGAGCCGGCGGGCCGCGGTGTCCATCCGCAGCCCGCCGACGGCGATCACGGGCGAGGCCGAACCGCCGCGTCGCCGCAGCAGCGCGCGGATCCGGGCGACCAGCACCACGTAGGAGAAGGGCTTGGTCAGATAGTCGTCGGCGCCGGTGTCGAGCCCCTCCGCCTCGTCGTACTCCCCGTCCTTCGCGGTCAGCATCAGGATCGGCACGTCGTGACCGGCGGCGCGCAGGGCGGCGCAGACCCGGTAACCGTTCATCCCCGGCAGCATGATGTCGAGGACCACGAGGTCGTACACGCCCTCGCCCGCCCGGTGCAGCCCCTCCAGGCCGTCGTGCACGACATCCACGGCGAAACCCTCGGCGGTGAGCCCCCCGGCCAGGGACCTCGCCAGCCTCTTCTCGTCCTCCACGATCAACAGGCGCATACGCACAGAGTGGCAAACCGAACCTGAAGGCGTCTTCAGGTCGCTTCAGGCTGCGTTCAGCATCGCCGCCGCAGTGTGGACGTCGTGGCACACCGGCCACTCGACGGAGGAGGAACCCTCATGCAGCGCAGGATCGCCATCGCGGCCGTCACCGCGGCCGTACTCATCGGCGGCGGGACCGCCACGGCCGTCGCCCTCACCGACGACCACGGCCAGGACGACCACCGGAACAGCCGGAGCGACGACCCGAGCAACCACCGGAGCAACGACCGCAGCGACGACCGCCGGGAGGACCCCGGTGCCGCCACCACCGCCACCGGGTCCGCGCGGGTCCGCGTCGGCGACGCCGTGGCGGCGGCCGTCAAGGCGGTCCCCGGCAAGGTCACCGAGGCCGAACTGGACGACGCCGGCGGCACGACGGTCTGGAAGGTCGACGTGTACGGCTCCGACCGGAACCGGCACGACGTGACCGTCGACGCCGGCAGCGGGAAGGTGCTCGGCAGTCATCGGTCCGACGACGGCCGGAGCGCCCCTCGGCCGGCGTCGGTTTCGCTCGCCGCAGCGGTGGACGCCGCCCTGCGCTCGGCGCCGGGCACGGTCACCTCGATCGAACTGGACGGCGCGGACAGCGGGTACGGCGCCGTGCACTGGGAGGTCGGCGTCACGGGCCGGGACGGCAGGCGGCACGAGCTGGACGTGGACGCGAGGAGCGCCCGGGTCGCCGCCGACCGTCCGGGCGAAGACCGGCACCACGGCGACGACAACAACGACGACCGCGGGCACGGGCACGGGCACGACGACTGATCAGGGGGCGTATCCGGAGAGCACCGGCCACAGGCCGTGACGGCGAAGGGTGCCGCAGGCCGCGCACGGAGCCGGGGCGGGGTGTGCGGCGGCCGCACACCGGCCGCACACCCCGTGTCCGTCGGGAACTTCCCGTCAGGCCCCGTTCGTGATTCCCGCGACGAGTTCGTCGGCTGCCGCGTACGGGTCGAGGCGGCCGGCCACGATGCGTTCGGCCAGGGCGTCGAGGCGTCGGTCGCCGTGGAGGTCACCGATGCGTTCGCGCAGACGGGTGACCGCGATCGTCTCGACCTCGCCCGCCGCGCGCGCCGTGCGGCGCTCGGCCAGGACGCCGTGCTCCTCCATCCAGGCCCGGTGCTTCTCCAGCGCCTCGACGACCTCGTCGATGCCCTCGCCGCGGGCGGCGACCGTCTTCACGATCGGCGGGCGCCAGTCGCCGGGGCCGCGGGCCTCGCCCAGGCCCAGCATGTGGTTGAGCTCGCGTGCAGTGGCGTCGGCGCCGTCCCGGTCGGCCTTGTTGACGACATACACGTCACCGATCTCCAGGATTCCGGCCTTCGCCGCCTGGATGCCGTCACCCATGCCGGGGGCGAGCAGGACGACGCAGGTGTCGGCCTGGGCGGCGATCTCCACCTCCGACTGGCCCACACCGACCGTCTCCACCAGGATCACGTCGCAGCCGGCCGCGTCCAGCACCCGGATGGCCTGCGGCGCCGACCAGGCGAGCCCGCCGAGATGTCCGCGGGTGGCCATGGACCGGATGTAGACGCCGGGGTCGGAGGCGTGCTCCGACATTCGGACCCGGTCGCCGAGGAGCGCGCCGCCGGAGAACGGCGACGACGGATCGACGGCCAGGACACCGACCCGTTTGCCGGTCCGCCGGTACGCCGAGACGAGCGCGGAGGTCGAGGTCGACTTGCCGACCCCCGGTGAACCGGTGAGCCCGACGACGTACGCGTTCCCGGCCAGCGGCGCCAGGGCCGCCATCACCTCGCGGAGCTGCGGCGACGCCCCCTCCACCAGCGAGATGAGCCGGGCCACGGCCCGCGGCCGGCCCTCACGGGCCTGCTCGACCAGGGTGGGGACGTCCACCATTACCGCTCCGTTCGGTTCGCTCTGTGCGTGGGTACGAGGACTACTTGCCCGGAACGCGGATGATCAGCGCGTCGCCCTGACCGCCGCCGCCGCACAGCGCCGCCGCACCCGTGCCGCCGCCGCGCCGCTTCAGTTCCAGCGCGAGGTGCAGCACGACACGGGCGCCGGACATCCCGATCGGGTGACCCAGTGCGATGGCGCCGCCGTTGACGTTCACCTTTTCCGGGGTGACTCCGAGGTCCTTCATCGACTGGACGGCGACGGCCGCGAACGCCTCGTTGATCTCGATGAGGTCCAGGTCCTCGACGCCGATGCCCTCCTTCTTCAGCGCGTGCCTGATCGCGTTGGACGGCTGCGACTGGAGCGAGTTGTCCGGGCCCGCCACATTGCCGTGGGCGCCGATCTCGGCGATCCAGTCCAGGCCCAGCGCCTCGGCCTTGGCCTTGCTCATCACGACGACCGCGGCGGCGCCGTCGGAGATCTGTGACGAGCTGCCCGCCGTGATGGTGCCGTCCTTGGTGAAGGCGGGGCGCAGCCTGCCGAGCGATTCGGCGGTCGTCTCGGCGCGGATGCCCTCGTCCTTGGCGAAGAGGACCGGGTCGCCCTTGCGCTGCGGGATCTCGACCGGGGTGATCTCGGCCTCGAAGAGCCCGTTCTTCTGGGCGGCGGCGGCACGCTGATGGGAGAGCGCGGCGATCGCGTCCTGGTCCGCGCGGGCCAGGCCCAGCCGGGTGTTGTGCTTCTCGGTGGACTCACCCATCGCGATGTTCTCGAACGCGTCGGTCAGACCGTCGTACGCCATCGCGTCGAGCATCTCGATCGCGCCGTACTTGTAGCCCTCGCGGGACTTGGGGAGCAGGTGCGGGGCGTTGGTCATGGACTCCTGGCCGCCCGCGACCACGACGTCGAACTCGCCGGCGCGGATCAGCTGGTCGGCCAGCGCGATCGCGTCGAGTCCGGAGAGGCACACCTTGTTGACGGTGAGCGCGGGGACGTTCATCGGGATGCCGGCCTTGACCGCCGCCTGGCGCGCCGGGATCTGCCCCGCCCCGGCCTGCAGCACCTGGCCCATGATCACGTACTCGACCTGGTCGCCGCCGATGCCGGCCCGGTCCAGCGCGGCCTTGATGGCGAAGCCGCCGAGGTCGGCTCCGGAGAAGCTCTTCAGGGAGCCGAGGAGGCGGCCCATGGGCGTACGGGCGCCCGCGACGATCACTGAGGTGGTACCGGTCGTTCCAGGCATGAGGCACGGCCCCTTGGGATTAGATGTGAACGAGGGTTTACTCGAATGTACTGAGCGGTACGCCGCCCGTCATCCGGCAGTGGGTGTGACGGCGCGCACGTTGCGTAACCATCGGCGGGACGCTCCACTGTTGTCCATGCTGACGCGAATCGACCACATCGGGATCGCCTGTTTCGACCTCGACAGCACCGTCGAGTTCTACCGTTCCACCTACGGCTTCGAAGTCTTCCACTGCGAGGTCAACGAGGAGCAGGGCGTGCGTGAGGCCATGCTCAAGATCAATGAGACCTCGGACGGCGGTGCCTCGTACCTCCAGCTCCTGGAACCCACCCGCGAGGACTCGGCCGTCGGTAAATGGCTGGCCAAGAACGGGGAGGGGGTCCACCACATCGCCTTCGGCACCGCGGACGTCGACGGGGATGCCGCGGACATCCGTTCCAAGGGCGTCAGGGTGCTCTACGACGAGCCCAGGACCGGTTCCATGGGGTCACGGATCACCTTCCTGCACCCCAAGGACTGCCACGGCGTTCTCACCGAACTCGTCACGTCCGCAGCGGAGCACTGACCTCCGGATACCCGGCCCGGTAGAGTGGGCTGTTCCGGGCCGGGGCCGGGTCGGGGCCGCGCCGCGTCCTCAACCGTTGATCTGTCACCATTCCCCGGGGGACCGTTCGCCGGCGAGCGGTACTCGTTTCGAGAGTTGCGACCAGGGGACGGATGGGACCGCGCAGTGCGGGGCTACGAACGCCAGGAGAGCCACCGAGCTGAAGACGACCATCTCTCGCGGTTCGAAGCCGAGATGGACCGGCTGAAGACCGACCGGGAGAAGGCCGTCCAGCACGCCGAGGACCTCGGTTACCAGGTCGAGGTCTTGCGCGCCAAGCTGCACGAGGCTCGGCGCAATCTCGCGACCCGTCCCGCGTACGACAGCGCGGACATCGGCTACCAGGCCGAACAGCTCCTCCGGAATGCCCAGATCCAGGCGGAGCAGCTGCGCACCGACGCCGAGCGCGAGCTCCGTGACGCGCGGGCGCAGACGCAGCGGATCCTGCAGGAGCACGCCGAGCACCAGGCACGGCTCCAGGCCGAACTGCACAACGAGGCCGTGCAGCGGCGGCAGCGGCTCGACCAGGAGCTGGCGGAGCGCCGCCAGACCGTCGAGTCGCACGTCAACGAGAACGTGGCCTGGGCCGAGCAGCTCCGGGCCAGGACCGAGTCGCAGGCCCGCCGGCTGCTCGACGAGTCCCGGGCCGAGGCCGAGCAGTCCCTGTCGGCCGCCCGCGCCGAGGCCGCCCGGCTGGCGGACGAGACCAGGCAGCGGCTCGGCTCCGAGGCGGAGTCGGCCCGTTCCGAGGCCGAAGCGATCCTGCTGCGCGCCCGCAGGGACGCGGAGCGGCTGCTGAACGCCGCCTCCAGCCAGGCGCAGGAGGCCACCACCCACGCCGAGCAGCTGCGTTCGTCGACGACGGCGGAGATCGAGCAGACCCGTCAGCAGACCGCCGAGCTGAACCGGACCGCCGAGCAGCGCATGCAGGAGGCCGGGACCCAGCTGCGCGAGGCGCGGCTGGAGGCGGAGAAGGTCCTCACCGAGGCGAAGGAGGCCGCGGTCAAGCGGCTGGCCGGTGCCGAGTCGCAGAACGAGCAGCGCACCCGTACGGCCAAGTCGGAGATCGCCCGGCTGGTCGGCGAGGCCACGAAGGACGCCGAGGCGCTGAAGGCGGAGGCCGAGCAGGCGCTCGCCGACGCCCGCACCGAGGCGGACCGGCTGACGTCCGAGGCGACCGAGAAGGCCCGCACGGCAGCCGCCGAGGACACCGCAGCTCAGCTCGCCAGGGCGGCACGCGCCGCCGAGGAGGTGCTGACCAAGGCGTCCGAGGACGCCAGGTCGACCACGAAGGCGGCCGGCGAGGAGGCCGAGCGGATCCGCCACGAGGCGGAGGCCGAGGCGGAGCGGCTGCGCGGCGAGGCGGCCGAGCAGGCCGACCAGCTCAAGGGCGCGGCCAAGGACGACACCAAGGAGTACCGGGCCAAGACCGTCGAGCTGCAGGAGGAGGCGCGCAGGCTGCGCGGCGAGGCCGAGCAGCTGCGTTCCGAGGCGGTCGCCGAGGGCGAGCGGATCCGGGGCGAGGCCCGCCGCGAGGCGGTCCAGCAGATCGAGGAGGGCGCGAAGACCGCCGAGGAGCTGCTGTCCAAGGCGAAGGCGGACGCGGAGGAGCTGCGGAACTCCGCGGGCACCGAGAGCGACCGGGTCCGTACCGAGGCGATCGAGCGCGCCACCTCGCTGCGCAATCAGGCCGAGGAGGCCCTGGAGCGGGCCCGCGCCGAGGCCGACCGGCTGCGCACGGAGTCCGAGGAACAGGCGGAGTCCACCACCGCAGCGGCCGAGCAGGCGGCGACGGAGCTCCGCGAGGAGACCGAGCGCGCGGTCGCGGCCCGGCATGCCGAGGCCGCCGACGAGCTGACCCGGCTGCACACCGAGGCCGAGACCCGGGTCACCGACTCCGAGCAGGCGCTGACGGAGGCGCGGGCCGAGGCGGAACGGATCCGGCGTGAGACGACCGAGGAGTCCGAGCGGCTGCGTGCGGAGGCGGCCGAGCGGCTGCGCTCCCTGCGGGAGCGTGCGGAGACCGAGGCCGAGCGGCTTCGCGACGAGGCCGCCGCGGACGCGTCGCGGTCGCGTGCCGAGGGCGAGACCGTCGCCGTACGGCTGCGCAGCGAGGCGGCCGCCGAGGCCGAACGGCTCAAGTCCGAGGCGCAGGACAGCGCCGACCGGATGCGGGCCGAGGCCGCGGCCGCGGCCGAGCGGGTGGGCACGGAGGCTGCCGAGGCGCTGACCGCCGCCCAGGAGGAGGCGAACCGGCGCCGCCGCGAGGCGGAGGAGACCCTCGACGGGGCACGCACCGAGGCGAACCAGGAGCGAGAGCGCGCCCGCGAGCAGAGCGAGGAGCTGCTGGCCTCCGCCCGCAAGCGGGTCGAGGAGGCGCAGACCGAGGCGCACCGGCTGGTCGAGGAGGCGGACGCACGGGCGACCGAGATGGTCTCCGCGGCCGAGCAGACCGCCCAGCAGGTACGCGACTCCGTCTCCGGTCTCCAGGAGCAGGCCGAGGCCGAGATCGCCGGGCTGCGTTCCACCGCCGAGCATGTCGCGGAGCGGACGAAGTCCGAGGCGCAGGAGGAGGCCGACCGGGTCCGCACCGACGCGTACGCGGAGCGGGAGCGGGCCAGCGAGGACGCGGGCCGGATCCGCCGGGAGGCGCAGGAGGAGTCCGAGGCCGCGAAGGCGATGGCCGAGCGGACGGTCAGCGACGCGATCACCGAGTCGGAGCGGCTGCACACGGAGACCGCGGAGTACAGCCAGCGGATGCGCACCGAGGCGTCCGACGCGCTGGCCGCGGCCGAGCAGGACGCCGCCCGCAGCCGTGCGGAGGCCCGCGAGGACGCCAACCGGATGCGCGGCGACGCCGCGGCCCAGGCCGACCGGCTGGTCGGCGAGGCCACCGCCGAGGCGGAGCGGATCCGTACCGGGGCGACACAGCAGGCGACGACCCTCGTCACCGACGCGACGGCCCAGGCCGACCGGCTGGTCGGCGAGGCCACCGACGAAGCGGAGCGGCTGCGGGCGGAGGCGGCGGCCACCGTGGGCTCGGCCCAGGAGCACGCGGCCCGTACCCGCGAGGAGTCGGAGCGGGTGCGCACCGAAGCGGAGGCCGCGGCGGAGCAGATGCGCGCCGAGGCGCGCGACGAGGCGGACCGGCTGCTCGACGAGGCGCGTGAGGCGGCGGCCAAGCGCCGGGCCGACGCCGCCGAGCAGGCCGACCAGCTGATGAACAAGGCCCAGGAGGAGGCGCTGCGCGCCGCCACCGAGGCCGAGGAGCAGGCCGACACCATGGTCGGCGCGGCCCGCAAGGAGGCCGTGCGGATCACCTCGGATGCGACCGTCGAGGGCAACAGCCTGGTGGAGCGGGCCCGTACGGACGCGGACGAGCTGCTGGTCGGTGCGCGCCGGGACGCCACGGCGATCCGGGAGCGGGCCGAGGAGCTCCGGGCGCGCCTGGAGAGCGAGATCGAGGAGCTGCACGACCGGGCCCGGCGGGAGACCGCCGAGCAGATGAAGACGGCGGGCGAGCGGGTCGACAAGCTGATGAAGGCGGCGACGGAGCAGCGCGAGGAGACCGCGGCGAAGGCCAAGGAGCTCCTGGCGGACGCCAATTCCGAGGCGAGCAAGGTCCGGATCGCCGCGGTGAAGCGGGCCGAGTCGCTGCTGAAGGAGGCCGAGCAGAAGAAGGCCACCATGGTCCGTGAGGCCGAGAAGCTGCTCGCCGACGCCGGGCAGGAGGCGAAGCGGACGGTCGACGAGGGCAGGCGCGAGCTCGATGTCCTGGTGCGCCGTCGCGAGGACATCAACACGGAGATCTCCCGTGTCCAGGACGTGCTGGAGGCGTTGGAGTCTTTCGAGGCACCGGCGGGTGGCGGGAAGGGTGCGGGCGGCGGATCCGGTGGCGGCGTCAAAGCCGGAGCCTCCGCGGGCACTCGATCGAGTGGCAAGTCGTCGGAGGGGTAGTCCATCGACCGTGTCACGTGCTTCGACAGGGACGTTCAACCCTCCGGGTGGCAAGGGTTCGGGGGGTTAGCCACTCAAAAGGGGTGTCATTCTCCAGATCAAACGGGCATCCGCTCGATGACACGCCGCTCCGGCCCCTAGGATTCCCCCTATCACCTCACCGGTCTTACTTCGACAGGAACCCCATGAGTGACCCTTCCTCCCCCTTCGGCTTCGAGCTCGTGCGGCGTGGTTACGACCGCGGTCAGGTGGATGACCGCATTACCAAGCTCGTCGCCGACCGTGATAGTGCTCTGACCCGCATCACGTCTCTGGAAAAGCGCATCGAGGAGCTCCACCTCGAAACGCAGAACGCCCAGGCCCAGGTGAACGACGCAGAGCCGTCGTACGCGGGTCTCGGTGCGCGCGTGGAGAAGATCCTCCGCCTCGCCGAGGAGGAGGCGAAGGACCTGCGCGAGGAGGCCCGTCGCGCCGCCGAGCAGCACCGCGAGCTCGCCGAGTCGGCCGCCCAGCAGGTGCGCAACGACGCCGAGTCGTTCGCCTCCGAGCGCAAGGCGAAGGCCGAGGACGAGGGCGTCCGGATCGTCGACAAGGCCAAGGGTGAGGCCACCGCGCTGCGCACCGACGCCCAGAAGGACGCGGCCCAGAAGCGCGAGGAGGCCGACGCCCTCTTCGAGGAGACCCGCGCCAAGGCCGCCCAGGCCGCCGCGGACTTCGAGACCAACCTGGCCAAGCGCCGCGACCAGTCGGAGCGCGACCTCGCGTCCCGCCAGGCCAAGGCCGAGAAGCGCCTCGCCGAGATCGAGCACCGCGCCGAGCAGCTCCGCCTGGAGGCCGAGAAGCTCCGCACGGACGCCGAGCGCCGGGCGCGTCAGACGGTGGAGACCGCGCAGCGCCAGTCCGAGGACATCGTGGCGGACGCGAACGCGAAGGCCGACCGGATCCGCAGCGAATCGGAGCGCGAGCTGGCGGCTCTCACCAACCGCCGCGACTCGATCAACGCGCAGCTGACCAACGTCCGCGAGATGCTGGCGACGCTGACCGGTGCCGCGGTGGCAGCCGCCGGTTCGCCGGTGGACGACGAGCCCGTCACCCGTGGTGTCCCGGCTCAGCAGACCCGCTGACGCCGCAGCACCTCAGCTGTACTTTTTGCGCGCCCGGTTCCGCCTTTGTGGTGGCGCCGGGCGCGCGGCCGTTCTAGCGTGAACGCATGATCGAGCTGGATGGCCTCACCAAGCGCTTTGGCAACAAGGTTGCTGTCGACCACCTTTCGTTCCAGGTCCGGCCCGGAATGGTGACGGGCTTTCTGGGTCCGAACGGGGCGGGCAAGTCCACCACGATGCGGATGATGCTCGATCTCGACAACCCGACCGGCGGATCGGTGCGGATCGACGGCAAGCACTACCGCGATCTGGAAGAACCGCTGAAGTACATCGGTGCGCTGCTCGACGCCAAGTCGATGCACGGAGGCCGCAGCGCGTACAACAATCTGCTCTGTCTCGCGCAGAGCAACCGCATCCCGGCGAGCCGGGTCTCCGAGGTGCTCGACACCGTGGGCCTGAGCGCGGTGGCGAGGAAGAAGTCCAAGGGATTCTCGCTCGGAATGGGCCAGCGGCTCGGAATCGCGGCCGCGCTGCTCGGTGATCCCGAGATCCTGATGTTCGACGAACCCGTCAATGGTCTGGACCCCGAGGGAATTCACTGGATCCGGAATCTGATGAAGATGCTCGCGGCGGAAGGCCGGACCGTCTTCGTCTCTTCGCATCTCATGAGCGAAATGGCCCTCACCGCGGAGCATTTGATCGTCATCGGTCAGGGCCGGCTGCTCGCCGACACGTCGATGGCCGACTTCATCCACCAGAACTCGCGCAGCTACGTACGGCTGCGCTCCCCCCAGCAGGAACGGCTGCGCGACGTGCTGCACGAAGCGGGCCTCGTCGCGGTCGAATCGGGGAACGGCACGCTGGAGATCGACGGCTCCACCACCGAACAGCTCGGCGAGCTCGCCGCCCGGCACCAGATCGTGCTGCACGAGCTGAGCTCCCAGCGGGCCTCGCTGGAGGAGGCGTTCATGCAGATGACGGCAGACTCCGTGGAGTACCACGCCCACTCCGACCACGAGGGGGCGCCACCGCCGGCCGGCCCGCACTGGGGCGAACAGTGGAACCAGCGGAGCGGCGGCTCCGCGCCCAGCACCTCCGGCCCGGGAAAGGGTGCGTGACGACGATGGCATCGGTACCCGCTGTCCTGAACTCCGAGTGGACCAAGATCCGTACGGTCTCCTCGACCACCTGGACCCTCATCTCCGCCTTCGCCGTCACGGTGGCACTGAGCGCGGCGCTCTGCGCGCTGATGAACTCTCAGTTCGACGGCCTCCCCGAGGCGGAGCAGGCCACCTTCGACCCGACCCTGCTCAGCTTCTCCGGGATGATCCTCGGTCAGCTGGCGATGGTCGTCTTCGGCGTCCTGGTGGTCGGTACGGAGTACAGCTCCGGCATGATCCGCACCTCGCTCGCGGCCGTGCCGCAGCGCGGCTCGTTCCTCTTCAGCAAGGTTCTGGTCGCCGGCGCGCTGTCGCTGGTGGTCGGACTGGCCACCGGATTCGTCTCGTTCTTCCTCGGCCAGGCGCTGCTCGGGGACCACAGCACGGACATCGGCGCGGACAACGTCCTGCGCGCGGTCTTCGGCGGCGGCATCTACATGGGCCTGATCGCGATCTTCTCCATGGGCGTGGCGACGATGCTGCGCAGCTCGATGCTCTCGCTCGGCATCCTGATGCCGTTCTTCTTCCTGGTCTCGCAGATCCTCTCCGCGGTCCCGGGCGCCAAGAACGTGGCCCGGTACTTCCCCGACCAGGCCGGGTCCAAGATCATGCAGGTCGTCCCCGACGCCATGAACAGCGATGCGGCGCCGTACGGCCCGTGGGGCGGGCTCGGGATCCTGGCCGCGTGGGTGGTGGCCGCGCTGGCCGGCGGCTACCTCGTGCTCAAGAAACGGGACGCCTGACGGCCGCGAGGCCGGCCGGGAGCGCGGCCGTCCGGCGTGTCACGGAGGTGACGCGCCCCGCAGCGGCTTGGCCGGAACCGTCAAGGCCTGGATATCCTCCTAACTCTTACGGGGGGCGTACGGCCTGACGGCCTGGGCCCCGACGGCAGATAAGTCGATGGGGCTGGAGCATGATCGAGGCAGTCGGCCTGACCAAGCGCTATGGCGCGAAGACGGCCGTGTACAACCTTTCCTTCCAGGTGCGGCCGGGCGCCGTCACCGGTTTCCTCGGTCCCAACGGGTCGGGCAAGTCCACCACGATGCGCATGATGCTCGGTCTGGACCGGCCGACTTCCGGCCATGTGACGATCGGAGGACACCCGTACCGCAGCCTGCCGAACGCGCCCCGCCAGGTGGGCGCGCTGCTGGACGCCAAGGCGGTGCACGGCGGGCGAAGCGCCCGTAACCACCTGCTCTCGCTGGCCCAGCTCGCCGGCATCCCGGCCGCCCGGGTCGACGAGGTGCTCGGCGTCGTGGGCCTCCAGGACGTCGCGAGGAAGCGCTCCAAGGGCTTCTCGCTCGGCATGGGGCAGCGGCTCGGGATCGCGGCCGCGCTGCTCGGCGACCCGCGGGTGCTGCTCTTCGACGAGCCGGTCAACGGCCTCGACCCGGAGGGCATCCTCTGGGTGCGCAACCTGATGAAGATGCTGGCCGCCGAGGGGCGGACGGTCTTCGTCTCCAGCCACCTGATGAGCGAGATGGCACTCACCGCCGACCATCTCATCGTGATCGGGCGGGGGCAGCTGCTCTCCGACATGAGCGTCAAGGACTTCATCTCCGCCAACTCCGCCGACTTCGCCCGGGTACGGGTCCCGGATGCCCAGCCGGAGCAGCGGGAGAAGCTGACCGCCTCGCTCACCGAGGCGGGCGGCCGGGTCATGTCGGAGCCGGACGGGGCACTGCGGGTCACCGGGCTGAAGCTGCCGCGGATCAGCGATCTGGCGCACGAGTCGGACGTCCGGCTCTGGGAGCTGTCGCCGCACCAGGCCTCGCTGGAGGAGGCGTACATGCGGATGACGCAGGGCGCCGTGGACTACCGCTCGACGACGGACCAGAAGGCCGGGCTGCAACAGCCTGTGCCTGCGGTCGGGTACGCCCCGCCGCAGCAGCCCTTCCAAGAGGTGCCGCAGCAGGGCTGGTACGCCCCGCCGCCGCCCGGACAGAACCCGTACGCGGCGGCCCCGGCCGCTCCTCCCGCCGGGCCCGTGGCCGCCCCGGCCGCGTCCGCAGGCCCCGCAGCAGACCAGACCGCGCGCGACACCAGCGAGGACGCCCGATGACCACTCCGCCGACCCCGCAGGCTCCGTACCAGCCCCAGCCGGCCCCGCAGCAGCACTGGCAGGCGCCGTCGGCCGGCCACTACGCCTCGCCGATCGAGCAGCGCGACGCCACCCTCGGCGACGCGCTCGCCTCCGAGTGGACCAAGATCCGCTCGGTGCGCTCCACGATGTGGACGCTCGGCGTCATGATCGTGCTGCTGCTCGTCATCGGGCTGCTGTCGGCCGTCGCCGTCAACGCCTCCGGCACGGCTCTCGGCAGCACCCCGGTGCTGAGCCTCGGCTTCTTCGGCGTGCTCCTCGGTTCGATCTGCGTGATCACCCTCGGCGTGATGACCATCGCCTCCGAGTACGGCACCGGCATGATCCGTACGACGCTCACGGCCTGCCCCAGCCGGGCCCGGGTCCTGACCGCGAAGTCGATCGTCTTCTTCCTGCTCACGTTCGTGATCACCACGGTGACGACCGCGCTCGTCGCGGCGCTGCAGACTGCCGTCCTGGACGGCGGGAGCGCGAGCGGTGACGACTGGCTGCGCGCCACCGTGGGCGTCGGCCTCTACATCGCGACCCTGGGACTGCTCTCGCTCGCGGTCGGCGCCCTCATCCGGCACTCCGCCGGTGCGATCACGATCATGATCGCCGCGGTGCTGCTGCCGCTGGTTCTGGCCATGTTCATGTTCGCGGAGTCGCTCGCCGACGTGCAGCAGGCGCTCTTCGAGTACTCGATCCCCAGCCAGCTCGGCGGGCTGTACGACGCCTCGGTCTCCGCGTCGGGGCCGTCCGGCTGGGAACCGCTCTGGATCATGGTCGGTGTCACGGCCGTGGTCATGACCGGCGCCTATGTGGCGCTGGACCGGCGTGACGTCTGACCGGCGGGATGCGAGGTCCGGCCCGCGTGGGGTCTGACCGCCGGCCGGCCGGCCTGGCTCAGTAGCGCGGCGCGTTCCTGGACCGCTGCACCCTCGTGGTGCGGCGGTCCTTCGCGTTCCAGCAGGCCTTGTGCCAGTGCCTGCGGTCGTCGATCCCGCCGTACTCGGACCAGGCGACGAGGTGCGGGACCCCGGACGGGATCTCCTGGTCGCAGCCGGGGCAGCGGTACCGCTTCCCGGCCGCGCTCGCGCCGCTGACCGGGCGGACCGACCACTCCTCGCCCTGCCACTCCTCGGCGCGTCCGCCCCCGCCGTACCGCTCCCCGGCCCCACCTGCGCTGTCGGTGGGACTCTCGCCGCCTCGGGGGCGGTTGCGGCGCGGGGACACGTGACACCTCACTGGGCAGGCTGGGCAGTTCCCGTCCAGCGTAGGGCCATTCGGGCGGGGCAGACGCCCGGTACGGCCCCCGGCCGGCACCGGGACGGGACGGGTTAGCGGAAAATCGCAACAACTTCGCGGTGGACCGTGCCTTTGGCACGTGTCAGACGTTGTTGCCAGTAGGGGAGAGCCACGTCGGCCGCAAGGAGGTAATTGGCGATGCGCGTGGGAACGTTCGTACTGGCAGCCCAGTTTCCGGGGCAGGGGCCGGGAGAGGCACTGCATCGCGCGATCCGGTCCACCGAGGTCGCGGAGGAGTCCGGTCTCGATTCGGTCTGGCTGGCCGAACATCATTTCGTACCGTACGGCGTCTGTCCGTCCGCCGTGACCCTGGCCGCCCTGCTGCTCGGCCGTACCCGCAGGATCCGGGTCGGAACGGCGGTGAGCGTGCTGCCGAACCAGCATCCGGTGGCACTGGGCGAACAGGCGGCGCTGCTCCATCTCACCAGCGGGGGAAGGTTCTCCCTGGGTGTGGGCCGCGGCGGCCCCTGGGTGGACCTGGAGGTGTTCGGAGGCGGCCTGGAGGCGTACGAGAAGGGCTTCCCCGAGTCGCTGGAGCTGTTGCTCGACTGGCTGCGCAAACCCCGGGTGGCGGGGAGCGGGGAGCGGTTCGGATTCCGCGAGGTGGCGGTGGTCCCCCGGGCCGACGATCTGCTCGTCGAGGAGTACGGGACCGGCGCGCAGGGCCCGGACGGCCCCGAGGTGGTCGTCGCGTGCACCTCGCCGAAGACCGTACGGCTCGCGGCCGAGAACGGCCTGCCGATGCTCCTCGGGATGCACTGCGGGGACGAGGAGAAGGCCGAGATGGTCGCCCTGTGGCGCTCCACCGCCCTCGCCGCGGGCCGGTCCCCCGAGAGCGTCCGGGAAGCGGGTCACGTCTCCGCCGGTGTCGCCCAGATCGCGGACCGGTCCGCGGCGGCCGTCGAGACGCTCGTGAAGGCGATGCCGGGCTGGCTGAGGCAGGGGCTGGACGCCCATGTGACGGTCGACGGCAGGCACCGCGTGATGCGCGACCCGGTCGCCTATACGGAGCTGCTGTGCGGCCTTCATCCGGTGGGCCCGCCCCGGCTCGCGGCGGACCGGCTCGCCGCCACCGCGGAGCGGACAGGGATCACCCGGTTCGCGCTTCTGGTGGAAGGTTCCGGAGATCTGGCGGCCACGGAGGAGAACGTAGCGCGGCTGGGTACCGAAGTGCTGCCGCTACTGACATGAACACCCGTAGGAGTACGGGGAGCTGCCGCCCCGGGACCAGTTGCACCTCCCGCGGCCCGGGACGGCAGCAGAAGCGTTCAGCAGTCCCGCAGTTCGGGCGACTGGTTGAGCAACTGGCCTCTCACCGAGGTGAATCGGGCCAACCGGTCGTCGACCGATGCGTCCAGCGGGAACACCGCGACGCGGTGGCAGTTCTGGAATGCCAGGCGTACCCCGAAGTGCCGTTGCAACGCACCTCGTATCGCATCACTCGCGAGCGCACGCAGCAGCTGACCACGTGCCTGCTCGTTCGGCGGAGGCGTCTGGTTGTCGGCGAACTCTCCACCGTCGACCTTCAGCTGGGCCACCAGAGAGCTGATCATCTCCCATGCGTAGGGCAGGGAGGTCCGGACGCAGTCGACGAAGTCGGCTTCGTCGACCTCGCCTCGCTCGGCCTGTTCCAACAGCGCCGGTGAGACGTCGAGCGACATGGGTTCTCCTCTCGCGACCCCGGCGGACGACCGGGGCCTTACGGGCAGGGAAGGAGGAGGGCGACGCAGCGTACACGGGCGGCGACCTCCTGCTTACACGGTAAGGGTGCAGTCCGGGCCGCACCAGGAGATTGGGAACACAACCGGCCAATAACGAAGGTGCGTAAAGAGGGGCAAGCCCCGGGCCGTGAGCCGCTGGGGTGGACGGTGGTGGTGGGATGCCGGAGGGAGAATCGCGTCGGACGCCCCTCGTCGAGTAGCGTTGCCGACCATGCGTCTCGTCATCGCCCGCTGCTCCGTGGACTACGCGGGCCGGCTCACGGCCCACCTGCCCTCCGCTCCCCGTCTCATCCTGGTGAAGGCGGACGGAAGCGTCTCGATCCACGCCGACGACAGGGCGTACAAGCCCCTCAACTGGATGTCACCGCCCTGCACGCTGAAGGAGGGCGCCGACGACACCGAAGGCGTCTGGACCGTGGTGAACAAAGCGGGCGAGAAACTGATCATCACGATGGAGGAGATCCTCCACGACTCGTCGCACGAACTGGGGGTGGATCCCGGTCTCATCAAGGACGGCGTGGAAGCGCACCTGCAGGAGTTGCTCGCCGACCGGATCGAGATCCTCGGCGAAGGCCACACCCTGATCCGTCGCGAGTACCCCACCGCCATCGGGCCGGTCGACATCCTGTGTCGGGACAAGGACGGGCAGACCGTCGCGGTGGAGCTGAAGCGTCGCGGTGACATCGACGGCGTCGAGCAGCTGACCCGCTATCTGGAGCTGCTCAACCGCGATCCCCATCTCGCCCCGGTGAAGGGGATCTTCGCGGCGCAGGAGATCAAGCCGCAGGCCCGGGTGCTGGCGACGGACCGCGGTATCGGCTGTGTGGTGCTCGACTACGACGCGATGCGCGGTATCGAGGACGACAAGCTGCGCCTGTTCTGACCCACGGCCCCGGCGTACGGAAGGCCCCGGACCGCATCACGCGGTCCGGGGCCTTCCGCTTCGTCCGGGCGGCCGCGCTCAGGCCACGACCGGCTCCGGAGGCGTGCCTGACGCGCTGGTCGTCGAGGGGCCGCTCGCCGAGTCGGAGATCTCGGGCGTGGTCGTCGCCGTCTCCGTCGGGGTGGGCGTCTCGGTCGTCTCCGTCGCCGTCGGGGTCGGAGTCGGAGTCTTGGTCGGCGCCTTCGTCGGGGATTTGCTCGGCGACTTGCTGGGCGTGACCGGGGAGCTGGGCTTTCCGCTCGTCGTCCTGCCCGGACCGGGGCTGTCGGACGGCCCGCTCGACTCCGTGGACGGTGCGACGCTGCCGCTCGGGGTGATCAGGCTGCCGGACGGGTGGGGCGTCGAGGGCGCGCCACTCGAAGGGGAGCCGCCCGGCGCGGAGCCGTCCGCCGGCTGGTCGGCCGGAAAACCGTTCTCGCCGTCGTCCTCGTCCGCCGACTGCTCGGTCGAGACCCCCCTGCCGTCCTGGGTGTCGCTGCCGGACGTCAGGGAGACCGTCACCACCGTGCCGAGCACCGCGGCCAGCAGTACGCCCGCGCCCGCCGCGACCACGTTGCGCCGGGCGCCGGTCAGCACCGCCCTGCGGCCGCCGGACGCGCCGGAGCCGGTCACCGGGACGACCCGGGATATCAGCGCGGTCTGGTCCTCTGCGCCCCTCGGCAGCGCCATGGGCCCGGCCGCGGGTATACCGGCGGGCAGGGGCGACTCCTCGTACCGCGCGGCCGGCAGCTCCTCGCCCGCCCGGGCGTGGCCACCGGACCGGTCCTCGACCAGCGCGAGCGCGCGGCGTCCGGCGACCGCCCCGGGCTTGTCGGCGAGCGCCCCCCGCATGCCGATCGAGGTCTCCAGCTCGGCCCTGGCCCGGTCCGGATTGCCGTTGCAGAGTGCGAGGACGCCCAACTCATGGTGGAAGTAGGCCTCTTCGGCGACCTCGCCGGCGTTCCTGGCGGCCTCCTGGCCCAGCCGCAGGGCCTTCTCCCAACCGCCCCAGTGCAGCCCGGCCGCGAAGGCGGGGGCGGCGCTGCGGGCCAGCAGCACGGCGGCGCTGGCCTGTCCGGCCCCCTCGCCGGGGACCAGCCGGGCCATGGCCGCGACGATCGCGTCGGCCTCGGCGACCGCCCGGGCGGGGCTGACCGACGGGTGCCCGGTCCACCATGCGTAGTGCTGTGCGGCGGTACGGGCCCGGTCGTCGGCGTCCTCGCCGTATCCGGCGGCTTCCAGCTGCGCGACGACGCCGGGGGCCAGCCGGTAGCGGGAGCCCGCCGGGGAGAGCAGTCCGCAGCCGGCCAGCTCGCCGAGCGCGGCGTCGGCATGGGTGTCACCCACGAGCGCCGGCAGGTGCGCCTGGTGCGGCACCTCACCGCCGAGCGCGACCGCGAAGTGCAGGGTGTCCCGTGCGGGGCCGCTCAGCCTGGAGGCGAGCAGTGCGGCGGGCGCCGCACCCTCGCCGAGACTGGGCAGCGGGATGTCGGAACCGTCGGAGGCGGAACCCTTCACGAAGACGTCGTCGCCGGGCCGCCCGTCGAAGTAGCCGTGCTCGTCGTACGCGGTGGTGTCGGTGCGCAGCAGGTCGCGCTGGCGCAGCAGGGCGCCCGCCTGCACGAAGCGCAGCGGCAGTCCCTCGGACTCGAACCAGAGGTCACCCGCCCAGTTCGCCTCCTCCTCGGTGAGCGGCCGCTCGACGACCTTTTCCAGGAGGGTGATGGAGGCGCTGCGGCCCAGTCCGGCGAGGAAGACCTCTTCGAGGTGCGCGTCGGGGCCGGGCGCCGGGGCGTCGGGGGTCGTACCGAAGAGGAACGCGCACTCCGGCGTCGCGTCGAGCAGCTCGTCCAGCGCGGCCCCGCCGAACTCCAGGTCGTCGAGGACGACGACCGCACCGACGGACCGGAGCCGCTCCAGGAGGCCGGCGCGGTCCGGGCGGAGGAGCGGCGCGTCGTGGACGGCCTCGAAGAGCCCGTACAGCAGGTCCGTGACGGTGCGCTTGCAGCCGGAGAGCCGCACCACCCCGTCCGGCGCGAGGTCCGTGCAGTCGGCGGCGACGGCGTTCAGCAGTGCCGTGCGACCGGACCCGGCGGGCCCGGTGAGCCGCACCGAGCGGCCTCGCGCCAGCAGGCGCACCAACTGCTCGCGCTCCTCCTGCCGCTCCAGAAGAGGAAGTTGAGGGGCGGGCGGACCGGGCGGTACGGGCGGTGCGGCGGCACGCTCGCGGTCCGTGCGCTCGGCGGCGGTGCGGCGGACCGGGACGGGGGGCAGCTCCCCCGGCGGGCACTGCTCGACCTCGCTGCCGTCGACCGGGTTGACGGTGAGCAGGAGGTCGCCTGCGACGACCTGCACGACCCGCGCCTGTTGCGGCTGCTGCCCGAAATCGGTGGACAGCCCGGTGGTGCGGGACGGTGTCCGCCGGCCGCCGTCCTCGCCGTAGCCGTCGTTGTCGTGGCCGAAATCTTCCGGCCCCCGGTGTATCGGGTCCATCGCCAAAGTCCCCCAGACGCGTCGCGCGGTTGCCCCTCCCGGCCGCGCACGCACCGCTGTCGCTTCTGGTCCGGTGTCCGCCCCATGGGTTGGGTCAATCGGCGGACGGCCGAACCCTAGACCGTCGCACGGCATTCACAAACCATCGGGGTGCCACGCCGTCCGGGACGTCATGGTCTTGTGAGGATTGTGCGGATTCGGGTGAGAGGTGTGGGGCTACACCCGCGGCAGGGAGTCCGCCGCGATTCCGCCCTCGATCGCGAGAATGCGGTGCAGCCGGGTCGCCACCAGCAGGCGCTGCATCTGCGGCGGCACGCCACGGAGCACCAGCCGTCGCCCGGCCCGGCCGGCCCGCCGGTGCGCACCCATGATGACGCCGAGTCCGGTGGCGTCCCAGGAGTCCAGCTCGGTGAGGTCGAGCACCAGGTCGCCGGCTCCGTCGTCGAGGGCGGAGTGCAGGACCGTACGGGCGTCCGCCGCGCTGCGGACGTCGAGGCGGCCCCCGACGACCAGCTCGGTGTGGTCGCCCCTGATGTGCATATGCGCTCCCCTGGAATGCTCCATGGCACGGTCCGTCTGTCTGTTCCGTCTCTGTCCCGTCTCTCCCCCAAGTGACTGCGGCAGAGACGGAGAAGTTGCCGTCTGTAAGCGAACCGATACCGAATTCACTCCGTGGAGTGACAACGGCCCGCTGAGGATCCACCCCAGCCGGGGGCTTCCCCCCGGCTCCCCCGGGCCCTGATCAACGGCAGATCAGTAGCCCGGGGCCCGAATGACGATCAGTAGGTGTAGAAGCCCTGCCCACTCTTGCGGCCGATGTCACCTGCATCGACCATCCGGCGCATCAGCTCCGGTGCCGCGAACTTCTCGTCCTGCGACTCGGTGTAGATGTTGGAGGTGGCGTGCAGCAGGATGTCGACGCCGGTCAGGTCCGCCGTCGCGAGGGGGCCCATGGCGTGGCCGAAGCCCAGCTTGCAGGCGATGTCGATGTCCTCGGCCGAGGCGACACCCGATTCGTAGAGCTTGGCGGCCTCGACGACGAGCGCCGAGATCAGCCTGGTGGTGACGAAGCCGGCGACGTCGCGGTTGACGACGATGCAGGTCTTTCCGACCGACTCGGCGAACTCCCGGGCGGCGGCCAGGGTTTCGTCGCTCGTCTTGTAGCCGCGTACGAGCTCGCAGAGCTGCATCATCGGGACCGGCGAGAAGAAGTGCACACCGACGACACGCTCCGGGCGCTCCGTCACCGCCGCGATCTTGGTGATCGGGATGGCGGAGGTGTTGGAGGCGAGGACGGCGTCATCCCGGACGATCTTGTCGAGGCTCCGGAAGATCTCGTGCTTGACCTCGAGCTTCTCGAAGACGGCCTCGACCACGACGTCCGCGTCGGCGACCGCGTCGAGGTCGGTGGTCGTGGTGATGCGGGCCAGCGCGGCGTCGGCGTCGGCCGCCTCCAGCTTCCCCTTGGAGACGAACCTGTCGTACGAGGCCCTGATGCCGTCGCGCCCTCGGGCCAGGGCCGCGTCGGTGACATCGCGCAGCACGACGTCCCAACCCGCCTGGGCGGAGACCTGCGCGATTCCGGACCCCATGAGTCCGGCCCCGATGACGGCGAGCTTCCTGGCCACGTTCGCACCCCTTTGTGTTCGGCCCCGACGGCGGCCGCCGTCCGCGGCGACGGCCGGGACGGATTCTTAACGGTTGTTCACTTGCTCCCCGGCGGAGATTAGTACCCGTGAGGCGCACTGGGGCGGTGAAGAGATGCGCGTCACGTCTCACATGACGGACATCACACCCGCGCCCCTCATCCGACGGCCTGCCGCCCGCAGTTGAGCACCGGGCCGCCGGGCGGCCGCTCCGTCCCACGGAGCGGGACCGAGGGCCTTCGCCCGCACCGCGGCGCGCGGGGACCGGCCCGCTCCGGACGGAGGATCCGGGGCCGCGCGGGCACCCCGGGCGGCGTGACGGTCGGCACACGGGCGTTCCGGACCGCTGGAGCGTGAACGGGCCCGGATAGGCTCGGCCGCATGGTCAATCTGACGCGCATCTACACCCGTACCGGCGACCAGGGCACCACCGCCCTCGGCGACATGAGCCGCACCGCCAAGACCGATCTGCGGATCTCGGCATACGCCGACACCAACGAGGCCAACGCCGTCATCGGTACCGCGATCGCGCTCGGACAGCTGCCGCAGGAGGTCGTGAAGGTCCTGGTCCGCGTGCAGAACGACCTGTTCGACGTGGGCGCGGACCTGTCGACGCCGGTCGCCGAGAACCCGAAGTACCCGCCGCTGCGCGTCGAACAGCACTACGTCGACCGGCTGGAGGCGGACTGCGACCACTTCCTGGAGCAGTTGGAGAAGCTGCGGAGCTTCATCCTGCCGGGCGGCACGCCGGGGGCGGCGCTGCTGCATCAGGCGTGCACGGTGGTCAGGCGCGCCGAGCGGTCCACCTGGGCGGCGCTGGAGGTGCACGGCGAGGTGATGAACGCACTGACGGCGACGTACCTGAACCGCCTCTCCGACCTGCTGTTCATCCTCGCGCGGACCGCGAACAAGGAGGTCGGCGACGTGCTGTGGGTACCCGGCGGGGAGCGGTAGGACCTCGGGGCGCCGGTTCCCTCCCCGGGAGCCGGACCGGACCGGTCCGGGGCCCGGTCGGCGCGACGGTCACGGCGGCTTCCCCGCCGCCGCCCCGGCGCGCCCGCAGACCGGCGGCCGGTGGCGTCGGCGGTGACCGGCCGCGACTGCGCCCTTCGGCGGAGCCGCGCCTCACCCGTGTTACGGAGGACCACCGGCCGGTTCACGCGCGGGGCACCTGCGGCCGCCGCGTCGCCCACCGCGTCGAGCTCGCGGTGTGGGTACGGATTCCCGGCTCGCGGGCCGCCGGGATGCGGGAGAGTTCCGCCCTGCCGCGCCGGGCGTGGGGACGCCCGGGTCAGGGGAGGTCACATGCGGAGACCACCGGATGCCCGCCGCCGGCGAGGGCGGGGACGCGCGCCGGTCGGTGAACGCGAGGGCGCAGGGGATCCGCTTCCGGGCCCGGTCGGCCCTTCCCGCAAGGGAGTTGGGCGACCGATGTTTACTTCCGATCTTTGGTCCAGACCTCTTGACGATTGGTCCAGACCTTCCTAGTGTCACCGAGCACTGCGGTGAGCACGCCATGACAAGGCGGGCTCAGGGCGGCGCAGGGTTTGCAGTCCACGGACCACCCCCCGTTTGTCCGGACCTCACCCGAGGAGCACCGTTGACCACCGAAACCCCCCGACGCCGAAGATTCGGACTCGGCCTGGCCACCACCACCCGTACGAGAGCGATAGCGGGCCTCACCGCGCTGCTGCTCCCCCTCGCCGCGATGGTCGGACTGGCCACCCCGGCCCAGGCCGCCACCTCGGCGACCGCCACGTATCTCAAGAAGACCGACTGGGGCACCGGCTTCGAGGGGCAGTGGACGGTGCAGAACACCGGTACCACCGCCCTCAGTTCCTGGACCATCGAGTGGGACTTCCCCTCCGGCACGTCGGTCACCTCCGCCTGGGACGCCACCGTCACCAGCTCCGGAACCCACTGGACCGCCAAGAACGCCGGTTACAACGGGACGGTCGCCCCCGGCGCCAGCGTCAGCTTCGGCTTCAACGGTGCCGGCACCGGCGCTCCCACCGGTTGCAAGCTGAACGGTGCCTCCTGCGACGGCGGCAGCGTCCCGGGCGACAACGCCCCCTCCGCCCCCGGTACTCCGACCGCGAGCAACATCACCGACACCGGCGTGAAGATCAGCTGGACCGCGGCCACCGACGACAAGGGCATCAAGAACTACGACGTCCTGCGCAACGGCAACAAGGTCGCCACGGTCACCGGCCTGACCTACACCGACAGCGCGCTGACCGCCGGCACCGACTACTCGTACACCGTCCAGGCGCGTGACACCGCCGACCAGACGGGCCCGGTCAGTGCCTCGGTGTCGGTGCACACCACGGGCGGCGGTGGCGGAAACCCCGACCCCGGCACCAAGGTCAAGCTCGGTTACTTCACCGAGTGGGGCGTCTACGACCGCAACTACCACGTGAAGAACCTGGAGACCAGCGGCAGCGCGGCCAAGATCACGCACATCAACTACTCCTTCGGCAACGTCACCGGCGGCCAGTGCGCGATCGGCGACGCCTACGCCGCCTACCAGAAGACCTACGACGCGGCCTCCAGCGTCGACGGCACCGCCGACACCTGGGACCAGCCGGTGGCCGGCAACATCAACCAGCTGCGCGAGCTGAAGAAGAAGCACCCGGGTCTCAAGGTCATCTGGTCCTTCGGCGGCTGGACCTGGTCCGGCGGCTTCACCCAGGCCGCGCAGAACCCCACCGCCTTCGCCAACTCCTGCTACAACCTGGTCGAGGACCCGCGCTGGGCCGATGTCTTCGACGGCATCGACATCGACTGGGAGTACCCCAACGCCTGCGGTCTGTCCTGTGACAGCAGCGGCGCCTCTGCCTTCAAGAACGTGGTCTCCGCACTGCGGACGAGGTTCGGCAGCTCCAACCTGGTCACCGCGGCCATCACCGCCGACGCCTCGTCGGGCGGCAAGATCGACGCGGCCGACTACGCGAGCGCGGCGCAGTACGTCGACTGGTACAACGTGATGACGTACGACTTCTTCGGCGCCTTCGACGCGGACGGCCCGACCGCTCCGCACTCCCCGCTCACCTCGTACAGCGGCATCCCGCAGGAGGGCTTCAACACCGACGCCGCCATCACCAAGCTCAAGAGCAAGGGCATCGCGGGCAGCAAGCTGAACATCGGCATCGGCTTCTACGGGCGCGGCTGGACCGGCGTCACCCAGGCCACCCCGGGCGGCACCGCGACCGGCCCCGCGCCCGGCAAGTACGAGCAGGGCATCGAGGACTACAAGGTCCTCAAGACCAGCTGCCCGGCCACCGGCACCATCGCCGGCACCGCCTACGCCAAGTGCGGCAACAACTGGTGGAGCTACGACACCCCGGCCACCATCGCCGGGAAGATGACGTACGTGAAGAACCAGGGCCTCAAGGGCGCGTTCTTCTGGGAGTTCAGCGGGGACACCAGCAACGGTGAACTCGTCAGCGCGATCGACAGCGGGCTGAGGTAGTCACCGCGGTCCTCGCACAGATCGGCGCGTGACCCCGAAAAGCAGCCGGGGAGACAGGTCCGCCCCCTGTCTCCCCGGTCCTTTTTTCGTGCCGTACGTGCGCGCCCGCGGCCGAGGGGCACGTTCTCAGGAGTCCGGCCCCTCCGTGACGCGGCGTCCGGCGGCTCTCCCGCGGTGCGAGGGGGGCTCTCAGGCGACGTTGACCCGCTGGCCGGGCGGCGCCGCCTCCAGCCAGGCGAGGAATCCGGTCAGCGCGTCCTCGCTCATCGCCAGCTCCAGGCGCGTCTCCCGGTGGAGACAGCCGAGCACGACGGAGTCGGAGAGCAGCGCGAGCTCCTCCTCGCCCTCGGGCAGCCGGCGGTCGACGACCTCGATCGCGGAACGCTCAAGGACCCGGCGGGGCCGGGGAGCGTACGAGAAGACGCGGAACCAGTCGACGCGGTCACCGCTGTAGCGGGCGACGCCGTACACCCAGCCCTTGCCGGAGATGTCGGGCTCGGCGGACACGTTCCACCGCAGGCTGCAGTCGAAGGTCCCGCCGGAGCGCTGGATCAGCCGCCGGCGCAGACCGAAGACGAAGAGACCTGCCGCGACCAGTACGACGACCAGGCCGCACACCCACAAAGCGAGGACCATCTCCACCGACCTCCTCGCATCGTCGAGTAACGCGTACTGCCCGGACTGTACCTGCACCTGCATCGCCTCAGCCGCGGCACGGTCTGGAGAGTTCCAGCTCGGGCCGCGGCTGAGGGTAAAGCCGTTGCGCGGAGTGCTTAACGCACCGCCACCGCGCGGATTCGCACATCGGCGCGACGCTCGGCGGCGCCGTCCGTCTCCGACTTCGCGCGCTCCAGCGCACGCTCGGCGCGCTGGAGATCGATCTCGTCCGCCAGCTCGGCGATCTCCGCCAGCAGCGAAAGCTTGTCGTCAGCGAACGAGATGAAACCGCCGTGCACGGCCGCGACCACGGTCGCGCCCTCGCTCGTACGGATCGTCACAGGGCCCGACTCCAGCACACCGAGAAGCGGCTGGTGACCGGGCATGACGCCGATGTCGCCGGACGTGGTACGCGCGACGACCAGGGTGGCCTCGCCGGACCAGACACTGCGGTCCGCGGCGACCAGCTCGACGTGCAGCTCAGCAGCCAAGAGTGGCTCCTCGGGTCACCACCCGGCCGTTGGAGCCGGGTGTTGGGTCAATTCTACGGGGCGTGGTGAGGGGGACGGGACGCACCCGCCCCCCTCGGTGAGCCATGGGCTCAGGAGACGCCGAGCTCCTTGGCGTTGGCCTTCAGGTCCTCGATGCCACCGCACATGAAGAACGCCTGCTCCGGGAAGTGGTCGTACTCACCGTCGCAGATCGAGTTGAACGCGGCGATCGACTCGTCGAGCGGCACGTCCGAACCGTCCACGCCGGTGAACTGCTTGGCGACGTGGGTGTTCTGCGACAGGAAGCGCTCGACACGACGGGCACGGTGGACAACGAGCTTGTCCTCCTCGCCCAGCTCGTCGATACCGAGGATCGCGATGATGTCCTGGAGGTCCTTGTACTTCTGGAGGATCCCCTTGACGCGCATGGCGGCCTCGTAGTGGTCCGCGGCGATGTAGCGCGGGTCCAGGATCCGGGACGTGGAGTCCAGCGGGTCCACGGCCGGGTAGATGCCCTTCTCGGAGATCGGACGGGAGAGAACCGTCGTCGCGTCGAGGTGGGCGAAGGTGGTGGCCGGGGCCGGGTCGGTCAGGTCGTCCGCGGGGACGTAGATCGCCTGCATCGAGGTGATCGAGTGACCGCGGGTCGACGTGATGCGCTCCTGCAGCAGACCCATCTCGTCGGCCAGGTTCGGCTGGTAACCCACCGCGGACGGCATACGGCCGAGCAGGGTGGACACCTCGGAGCCGGCCTGGGTGTACCGGAAGATGTTGTCGATGAAGAAGAGCACGTCCTGCTTCTGCACATCGCGGAAGTACTCCGCCATGGTCAGACCGGCAAGCGCGACACGGAGACGGGTGCCCGGGGGCTCGTCCATCTGACCGAAGACAAGGGCGGTCTTGTCGATGACGCCCGAGTCGGCCATTTCCTCGATGAGGTCGTTGCCCTCACGGGTGCGCTCGCCGACACCGGCGAACACCGACACACCATCGTGGTTGTTGGCCACGCGGTAGATCATTTCCTGGATCAGAACGGTCTTGCCGACACCGGCACCACCGAACAGACCGATCTTTCCACCCTTGACGTACGGGGTGAGAAGGTCGATGACCTTGACGCCGGTCTCGAACATCTCGGTCTTCGACTCGAGCTGGTCGAAGCTGGGCGCCTTGCGGTGGATCGGCCAGCGCTCGGTGACCTCGGACTCGGCCTCGGGCTTGTTCAGGATCTCACCGAGGGTGTTGAACACCTTGCCCTTGGTGATCTCGCCGACCGGCACCGTGATGCCGGTACCCGTGTCGGTCACCGGGGCCTGGCGGACCAGACCGTCGGTGGGCTGCATCGAGATCGCGCGGACCACGCCGTCGCCCAGGTGCTGGGCGACCTCGAGGGTCAGCTTCTTGATCTTGCCGTCCTCGGCCGGGTCGGCCACCTCGACGGTCAGCGCGTTGTAGATCTCCGGCATCGCGTCGACGGGGAACTCCACGTCGACGACCGGGCCGATGACCCGGGCGACGCGGCCCGTGGCGACGGCCGTCTCAACTGTGGTCGTCATTACTTGTCACTCCCCGCGGTCGCGTCGGCCAGCGCACTGGCACCACCGACGATCTCGCTGATTTCCTGGGTGATTTCGGCCTGGCGGGCCGCGTTGGCAAGCCGGGAGAGACTCTTGATGAGGTCTCCGGCGTTGTCGGTGGCCGACTTCATCGCGCGGCGGCGGGCAGCGTGCTCGGAAGCAGCGGCCTGCAGCAGTGCGTTGTAGATCCGGCTCTCGACGTACCGCGGAAGCAGGGCGTCGAGGACGTCCTCCGCCGACGGCTCGAAGTCGAAGAGCGGCAGGATCTCTCCCTTGCCCTCCTCGTCCTTCGTCGTGTCGAGGCTGAGCGGCAGCATCCGGTCGTCCACCGGGTTCTGCGTCATCATCGACACGAACTCCGTGAAGACGATGTGCAGCTCGTCCACGCCGCCCTCGGCGGTCTCCTGGGTGACCACTTCGATCAGCGGGGCCGCAGCCCGCTTCGCATCCGCATACGTCGGGCTGTCGGTGAAGCCCGTCCACGATTCCTCGACCTTGCGCTCGCGGAAGCCGTAGTAGGCGACACCCTTGCGGCCGATCACATACGTGACGACCTCCTTGCCCTCACCGCGCAGACGCTCGGTCAGTCGCTCCGCCGCCTTGATGGCGTTGGCGGAGTAACCGCCGGCCAGACCGCGGTCGCTCGTGATGAGCAGGATCGCGGCCCGCGCCGGAGCGTCGGCCTCGGTGGTCAGCGGGTGCTTGGTGGTGGAGCCGGTCGCCACCGCGGTCACCGCACGGGTGAGCTCGGTCGCGTACGGCGTCGACGCCGCCACCTGGCGCTGCGCCTTGACGATGCGCGAAGCGGCGATCATCTCCATCGCCTTGGTGATCTTCTTCGTGGCGGTGACGGAGCGAATGCGGCGCTTGTAAACGCGAAGCTGAGCGCCCATCGATCAGCCCTCGCCCAGGAGCTTGCCGTCCGAGGTCTCGAACTGCTGCTTGAAGGCCGCGATGGAGTCGGCGATCGACTGCAGCGTGTCATCCGACATCTTGCCGCCCTCGACGATGCTGGTCAGGAGCTCCTTGCGCTCGCGGCGCAGGTACTCCAGCAGCTCGCTCTCGAAGCGACGGATGTCCTCGACCGGGACGTCGTCCATCTTGCCGGTGGTACCGGCCCAGACGGAGACGACCTGCTCCTCGACGGGCATCGGCTGGTACTGGCCCTGCTTCAGCAGCTCGACCATGCGCTTACCGCGCTCCAGCGAGGCCTTCGACGCGGCGTCCAGGTCGGAACCGAAGGCGGCGAACGCCTCCAGCTCACGGTACTGGGCGAGGTCCACGCGGAGTCGGCCGGAAACCTGCTTCATGGCCTTGTGCTGGGCGGAGCCACCGACACGGGAGACCGAGATACCGACGTTCAGGGCCGGACGCTGGCCGGCGTTGAACAGGTCGGACTCCAGGAAGCACTGGCCGTCGGTGATGGAGATGACGTTGGTCGGAATGAACGCCGACACGTCGTTCGCCTTCGTCTCGACGATCGGGAGACCGGTCATCGAACCGGCACCCATGTCGTCGGAGAGCTTCGCGCAGCGCTCCAGCAGACGCGAGTGGAGGTAGAAGACGTCGCCCGGGTAGGCCTCACGGCCCGGCGGACGGCGCAGCAGAAGCGACACGGCGCGGTAGGCGTCGGCCTGCTTCGAGAGGTCGTCGAAGATGATCAGGACGTGCTTGCCCTGGTACATCCAGTGCTGGCCGATGGCCGAACCGGTGTACGGCGCCAGGTACTTGAAGCCGGCCGGGTCGGACGCCGGGGCGGCGACGATGGTCGTGTACTCGAGCGCGCCGGCCTCTTCGAGGGCACCACGCACAGAGGCGATGGTGGAGCCCTTCTGACCGATGGCGACGTAGATGCAGCGCACCTGCTTGTTCACGTCGCCCGAGCGCCAGTTGTCGCGCTGGTTGATGATCGTGTCGACGGCCAGAGCGGTCTTACCCGTCTGACGGTCACCAATGATCAGCTGACGCTGGCCGCGGCCGATCGGCACCATGGCGTCGACGGCCTTGTAGCCGGTCTGCATCGGCTCGTGCACCGACTTACGGACCATGACGCCAGGGGCCTGCAGCTCGAGGGCGCGGCGGCTGTCGGTCGCGATCTCGCCGAGACCGTCGATCGGGTTGCCGAGCGGGTCGACGACGCGGCCGAGGTAACCCTCGCCGACGCCGACGGAGAGCACCTCACCGGTGCGCTGCACCGGCTGGCCCTCCTCGATTCCGCTGAACTCGCCGAGAACGATCGCACCGATCTCGCGCTCCTCGAGGTTGAGGGCGAGACCGAGGGTTCCGTCCTCGAACTTCAGCAGCTCGTTCGCCATGGCCGAGGGAAGACCCTCGACCTTCGCGATGCCGTCGCCGGCAACGCTGACCGTACCGACCTCCTCGCGCGAGGCCGCGTCCGGCTTGTACGACTGGACAAAGTTCTCCAGCGCGTCCCGGATCTCCTCCGGCCGGATCGTGAGCTCCGCCATCTGGGTTCCCTGCTCTCCTTGTTGGGCCCGAAGTTTCTTAAGGGGGTCTGGGGGCCGACCCCCAGGAATCTTCTGCAATTTCTGCACGGCCCAACCGGGCCGCTGGTCTTGCTTGTGTTCTCTTGCTGCGCTGTGTCAGCCGGCCATGCGACGGGTCGCCTCGTCGAGGCGCTCCGCGATGGTGCCGTTGATGACCTCGTCACCGACCCGCACCGAGATCCCACCGAGGACCGTGGGGTCCACATCGAGATTCAGGTGCATCGGCCGACCGTAGATCTTCGCCAGTGCGGCGCCGAGGCGCTGCTTCTGCTGATCGCTCAGCGGCACTGCCGACGTGACCACGGCGACCATGCGGTCCCGGCGCTCCGCGGCGAGCTTGGAGAGGGAATCGATTCCCGACTCCAGGCTACGTCCCCGGGGCTGGGTGACAAGCCGCACGATGACGCGCTCGGTGGCCGTCCGCACCTTGCCGCCGAGCAGGCTGCGCAGCAGCTCGCCCTTGGCGGCGGCGGGCGCGGACCGGTCGGTGAGCGC
This sequence comes from Streptomyces sp. NPDC058231, assembly GCF_042882275.1. Taxonomy (NCBI): domain Bacteria; kingdom Bacillati; phylum Actinomycetota; class Actinomycetes; order Kitasatosporales; family Streptomycetaceae; genus Streptomyces; species Streptomyces sp. NPDC058231. The sequence continues at coordinate 139,659 of NZ_JBHVWN010000011.1, forward strand.
GGCGCGCAGCCCCTTGTCGGAGGCGACGATCCGGCCGAACCGGAACAGCTCGTCCTCGACGTCGTCGAGGTCTCCACTGCGCTGGGCGGCGGTGAGGTCTGCGGTGTTCGCCAGTTCCTCGGCCGAGTCGACCAGGTCACGCGACTGCGACCAGCGGGAGCGGACCATGCCGGAGATCAGGTCGACGGTCTCGCCGCCCACCTGACCGCGCAGCAGCCGTCCCGCCAGCTCCGCCTTGGCCTCGCCGGCCTGCGACGGGTCGGTCAGGACCCGTCGCAGTGAGACCTCGCGCTGGAGCAGCGCCGTGACGGCGGCCAGCTCCTCGGCGAGCTTCGCCGCGTCGACCGACGTGCTGTCGGTCAGCGCGTCGAGACGCTCACGTGCGGCAGCCAGTGCCTCGCGGCTCGCGCCGTTCATCGGACGGCCTCGGCCTTCGCGTCGAGCTCGTCAAGGAAACGGTCGACGGTGCGGCTCTGCCGGGCGTGGTCCTCGAGGGACTCGCCGACGAGCTTGCCGGCCAGGTCGGTGGCGAGCTTGCCCACGTCCTGACGCAGCGCGGAAGCCGCGGCCTTGCGGTCGGCCTCGATCTGGGCGTGACCGGCAGCGATGATCTCCTCGCGCTGCCGCTGGCCTTCCGCCCGCATCTCCTGCAGGATCACGGCGCCCTGCTCCTGTGCCTCCTGGCGCAGGCGCGCGGCCTCGTGGCGGGCCTCGGCGAGCTGAGCCTTGTACTGCTCAAGAACGCTCTGGGCCTCGGTCTGGGCCGCATCGGCCTTTTCGATACCGCCTTCGATGGCCTCGCGGCGCTCGTCCAGAACCTTGTTGATGTTCGGGAGGAGCTTCTTGGCGAGGAAGCCGAAGACGATGAGGAAGGCGATGAGGCCGATGACGAGCTCGGGGATCGGCGGGACGAGAGGGTTTTCCATCTCAGCCGCGACCGTAAGCATCTGGCTCACGTCATTGCCTTTCGTCTAGTGGGCTGGTCGTGGATCCGAAGATCACTGGCCGTAGACGAACGGCATGACCAGACCGATGAGGGCGAGCGCCTCACAGAAGGCGAAGCCGAGGATCTGGTTGGCGCGGATGAGACCGGCAGCCTCGGGCTGACGGGCGAGAGCCTGGGTGCCGTTACCGAAGATGATGCCGACGCCGACGCCGGGGCCGATGGCGGCGAGGCCGTAACCGATGGAGCCGAGGGAGCCGCTGACGGCAGCAAGGGTCTGGGACATGCCAGTTCTTCCTTCTCTTTCACGGACCGATGGGGGTTGGCCACCGGACGAATAAGGGTCGGAGCGCGAGGTGCTCAGTGGTGCTTGGCGAGCGCGCCCTGGATGAAGGTGCAGGTCAGGAGCACGAAGACGTACGCCTGCAGCGCCTGAATGAAGAGCTCGAACGCGGTCATCACGATGACCATCACAAAGGAGACGCCCGCGTAGGCGATCCCGATGCCGTTGAGCAGGTACCAGCTGGCGATCGTGAACAGCAGCAGCAGCGTGTGGCCTGCGAACATGTTCGCGAAGAGTCGCACCGCGTGGGTGAAGGGGCGGACCAGCAGGTTCGAGAAGAACTCGATGAGCATGGCCAGCGGGAGCACCGGGCCGAGCGACTTGTCGTAACCGGTGATGTTCTTCCAGCCGCCGACGAAGCCGTGCCGCTTGAAGGTCAGGCTGACCCACAGGACGTACACGATCAGGGCCAGCGCGATCGGGTACGCGATGATCGACGTCACCGGGAACTGCGCGACCGGGATGATCGACCAGAGGTTCATCATCCAGACGAAGAAGAACAGCGAGACCACGAGCGGAACGTACTTCTCGCCCTCACGCCTGCCGATCGTCTCGTAGACGATGCCGCGACGGATGAAGTCGTAGCCGGTTTCGGCAACCATCTGCAGCTTGCCCGGGACGACCTTCGGCTTACGGAAGGCGGCCCAGAAGAAACCGACGACGATGATCGAGCCGAGCAGGGCCAGCAGCATCGGCTTGTTGAAGTACAGGTTGCTGTCCGCGTCGCCCCAGAGGGGCTGGAACAGGAACGAGTGCAAGCCGGGTGCAGGGAAGCCGCAATGGCTGTCCTGGAAGATGTGGCAGTCGGTCTCGAAGGCGAGCACCTGTGTCGGGTCAGCACTCACCGCGGGCTCCTTCAGCGTGGCGCATAGGTACGGCAACCTCGTTGTGTCGGCGCGGCGCGCAGCCGCGGTTCGGCACTGGACTGGTGTTACGGATGTGTGAGCGGCAGTCAGGCATTGAGCCTCGCGATCGAGCAGGCGTCAGCTCACATGCCCGCGCCCGCAGTGCCGCAGTTGAAAACGGACGATAGCAGGGTCTCGAACCTGCACTTATTCCGCCCCTACCCTTCACGTCCGCGGGCCCTTGTTTTCGGGCTTCTCACCCGGGTCGGACTCGGGTTCGACGTAAAGGATCTTGGCCTTCATGTGCGCACGCGCCTGTGCGCCGATCCACACGACTGTCGTCGCGACCAGAGTGATCGCGAAGGCCTTCGGGTTGAACAGCGTCGTGTTCTTGAATGCGGCGACGAAGATGAACAGCAGGAGGAGCTGAGCCGTATACAGCATCAGCCCCATCGCCTGGAACAAGTGGGGCAGGGACCTCGCGGTCCGTTGCAGGACCATGAGGCCGATCCCCATGAAGAGGACGACCACGATCGTCGCAACGACCGCGCCCAGGGCACCCTTGCCGCCGGCGACACCAGCGCTGATGGCAACGGCGACAGCGCCGGCGACAGCGGTGGGTGCGGCGGCTTGAAGGAGAGTCCGGACGTCGTTGGACGGCATGGCGGCAGCTCCGCTTGCAGGGGGTGGGCAGTGTGTCGTCATGGACGAGCGTAGGCCCGGTCCGAGTCGATGCCTCGGGCCGATGGACCGTGCTACTCAGGTCCTTCGGCTCCGTCACCGGGCTTAGTGAACGGTATCACAAACTATTTGATGAGGTCTTTACCAAGAAAGTGTGCTTGCTGTCACACGCAGGGGCTAATTCGGGCACGTGAGTACGGCAGCCCAACACGTTGTCTGGTATTGCCCCTTGATGCCCGAATCGTCAACGGGTCGAATCAGCCTTACGCCTGCCCGAGAGACGCGAACGGGGTCCGATCGCGGTCGCTCCGTTGACGCCGGAGACGCCCACGACGACCGGCGGCCGTTCGTCGGGCTGGTGCGTCCCCTGCTCCATCTGCGGCCCCTGGGGCTGCTGTTGCTCCTCGTGCGCCGTGGAGGGCCCGGCAGCGCCCCCTGCGCGGCGACGGTCCCGGCGGCGGTAGCGGGGCGGCACGACGTGTTCCGCCCAGTGCGGGGCGCGCGGCGTGAAGCGGGGCATCAGCAGCAGGACCAGGCCCACCGCGCTCAGCCCCATGACCACCAGCACGATCCACAGGGACGCCGAGTGCACGGAGTAGCCGACCGCGCCGAAGGCGATCAGGGCCGACCAGAAGTACATGATCAGCACGGCCCTGCTGTGCGAGTGGCCGATCTCCAGCAGCCGGTGGTGCAGGTGGCCGCGGTCCGCCGCGAACGGCGACTGGCCGTTCCAGGTACGCCGGACGATCGCCAGCACCAGGTCGGCGGCGGGGATCGCGATGATCGTCAGCGGCAGCAGCAGCGGGATGAAGACCGGCAGCATCGCATGGGTGACCTCGCGTTCACTGCCCGCGAAGAGTTTCATCGCGTCCGGGTCGACCTGCCCCGTGACGGAGATCGCACCGGCGGCCAGCACCAGTCCGATCAGCATCGAGCCGGAGTCGCCCATGAAGATCCGGGCAGGGTGCATGTTGTGCGGCAGGAAACCGAGGCACATGCCCATCAGGATCGCCGTGAACAGGGTCGCGGGGGCGGCCGCCTCGATCATGTGTCCGTACCAGAGCCGGTACGTGTACAGGAAGAACGCGGCGGAGGCGATGCACACCATGCCGGCCGCGAGACCGTCCAGCCCGTCGACGAAGTTCACCGCGTTGATCGTGATGACGACCAGCGCGACGGTGAGGAGCGTGCCCTGCCACTGGGTGAGCGCGACCGTGCCGATGCCGGGGATCGGCAGCCACAGGATCGTCAGACCCTGGATGACCATGACCGCCGCGGCGATCATCTGCCCGCCGAGCTTGATCAGCGCGTCGATCTCGAACTTGTCGTCGAGCACCCCGATCAGCCAGATCAGAGCGGCGCCGGAGAGCAGCGCGCGGGGCTCGTTGGAGAGCTGGAAGACACCGTCGAGGTTGTACAGGTGGTCCGCGACGATCAGACCGGCACACAGCCCGCCGAACATGGCGATGCCACCCAGCCGCGGTGTCGGTTCGCGGTGGACGTCACGCGCCCGGATCGCGGGCATCGCCCCGACCGCGATGGCGAACTTCCGCACCGGGCCGGTGAGCAGATAGGTCACCGCGGCCGTGACACACAGTGTCAGCAAGTAATCACGCACGGGCTGCCCCACAGATTTCGCCGGCCATCTCAGCCCACACCTTAACTACGTCGGCCCCATGGTTGAGGACACGAAGGTACCGGTGATGGTTCCACGAGCCTCGTCTACCCCGGATAGGGAGGATATTTCCTTGCCAGTTCCCGTACCTCCGCGCGGACGTCGTCTTCCTCACGTACCGCCGCTCCGAAGAGCACCGCGAGCCGCGCCATGTCGCCGTCGCTCATGCCCTGGGTGGTGACCGCCGCGGTACCGAGCCTGATACCCCGGGCGTCCCCGTACGGCAGTGCGCAGGTGTCCAGCACCATGCCCGCCGCCGCGAGCCGCCCGCGGGCGGTGGGGCCGTCGATGCCGAGCGGCGCCGGATCGGCGACGATCAGGTGGGTGTCCGTACCCCCGGTGGTCACCTCGAAGCCCTCGGCCTCCAGCCCGGCCGCCAGCACCCGCGCGCGTGTCACCACCTGATGGGCGTAGGAGGTGAACGCCGGGCTCGCCGCCTCACCGAACGCGACCGCCTTCGCCGCGACCGTGTGCATCTGCGCACCACCCTGGGTGAACGGGAAGACCGCCCGGTCGATCCGCTCGGCCAGCTCGGATCCGCACAGGATCATGCCGCCCCGCGGGCCCCGAAGCACCTTGTGCGTGGTGGCGCACACGACGTCGGCGTACGGGACGGGGCTGGGCGCCGCTCCCCCGGCGATCAGCCCCATCGGGTGCGCGGCGTCGGCGATCAGGTACGCGCCCACCTCGTCGGCGATCTCGCGGAAGACCTGGTAATCGGGGTGGCGGGGGTAAGAGATCGAGCCGCTGACGATCGCCTTGGGCCGGTGCGTCCGGGCCAGGGCACGGACCTGGTCGTAGTCGATCAGGCCGCTCTCGGAGTCGACCCCGTACCCGATGAACTCGAACCAGCGTCCGGAGAAGTTGGCGGGCGAGCCATGGGTGAGATGTCCGCCGTGCGGAAGTCCTGTCGCGAGCACCGTGTCGCCCGGGCGCAGCAGCGCCGCGTACGCCGCGAGGACCGCCGATGAGCCGGAGTGCGGCTGGACATTGGCGTGCTCGGCCCCGAAGAGCGCGGTGGCCCGCTGGACGGCGATGCGTTCGGCGGCGTCGGCCATTTCGCAGCCGCCGTGATGGCGGGCGCCGGGGTAGCCCTCCGCGTACTTGTTGGCGAGCGGCGAGCCGAGGGCGGCGAGGACCGCGGGCGAGGTGAAGTTCTCGGCGGCGATCAGCTGCAGGGTGCTCGACTGTCTGAGCATCTCCCCCAGCAGCACGTCGGCGATCTCCGGGTCCTCCCGGATCAGGGCGCCGAAGTCCTGCGGCAGGTCGGCGACGGGGGCGGAGGAGGGTGCGGCGGGACTGGTGACCGACATCTGACGGCTCCGGGCCTGGAGGGGGTGCGCTGCGTCAGATCCACGGTAGGGCAGTACGGCGCCCGCTGCCTGCTCTGCCCGGAGGTGTCAGTGCGGGGCCGGTACGCCCGTCAGTGCGGTGACCACCGGGTCGAGGGCCTGGTTGATCTCGTCGCCGACGGAGCGGAAGAACGTGATCGGGGCGCCGTACGGGTCGTAGACCTCGTCGGCCTCGGCGGTGGGGGCCAGCAGCCAGCCGCGCAGCGCGGCTGCCGCACGGACCAGCGCGCGGGCGCGCTCGACGACGCCCTCGTCGCGCGGGTCGGGCAGCGTCGCGGGGTCTATGGCCCGGACCAGCCGGGTGAATTCCTTGAGCGTGAACGTCCTCAGGCCGGCCGAGTGACCCATCGAGATCACCTGGGCGCGGTGGTCACGGGTGGCGGTGAGGACGAGGTCGGCCCTGATCACATGCTCGTCGAGCAGTTCGCGGCCGACGAAGCCGGTGGCGTCGGCGCCGAAGTCGGCGAGGACGATCTCGGCGTTGGCCTCCATGGGGGCGCCTTCGTGCCCCCAGGTACCGGCGCTCTCCACGATGAGGCCGCCGATGAGCGGATCCCCGAGCCGGTCCACCAGGGCATGCCGGGTCAGCCGCTCGGTGATCGGCGAGCGGCAGACGTTGCCGGTGCTGACGTGGAGGATGCGGAAAGTGTCGGTCCGCCCCGCTATGCCACGCCCCTCAGGGGCGGTCAATTGGCCACCTCGAGGTCGGGTACCACCTTGCGGAGCTCCTCCACGGAGAGCGCGCCGGCGCGCAGCAGCACGGGGATCTTGCCGGTGACGTCGACGATCGAGGACGGCACGATGCCGGGCGTCGGGCCGCCGTCGAGGTAGACGGAGACGGAGTCACCGAGCATCTCCTGCGCGGCGTCGCAGTCCTCGGGGGACGGGTGTCCGGTGAGGTTGGCGCTGGAGACCGCCATCGGGCCGACCTCGGTGAGCAGCTCGATGGCGACCGGGTGCAGCGGCATCCGGATGGCGACGGTGCCGCGGGTGTCACCGAGGTCCCACTGCAGCGACGGCTGGTGCTTCGCGACCAGCGTGAGGGCGCCGGGCCAGAACGCGTCGACGAGCTCCCAGGCCTGCTCGGAGAAGTCCGTGACCAGACCGTGCAGGGTGTTCGGGGAGCCGATCAGGACAGGGGTCGGCATGTTGCGGCCGCGGCCCTTAGCGTCGAGCAGGTCGGCGACACCTTCGGTGCTGAAGGCGTCCGCACCGATCCCGTACACGGTGTCGGTGGGCAGCACGACCAGTTCGCCGCGGCGGACGGCGGACGCGGCTTCACGCAGGCCCGTCGTACGGTCGGTCGCGTCGTTGCAGTCGTATCGCCGTGCCATCAGCCGGCCTCCTCAAGCGTGTACGGGTACGGGTCGTGCGGGTGGTGCGGGGTACCGGTCACGGCATGGCCTTGCGGGCCGTCGCGAACCGGGGACGCCTGTTCAGGTCGGGGTGGTCGGCCGCGTCGGCCCAGCCCCGCTCCTCGGTGAAGATCCACGGCACCTGGCCGCCCTGGGTGTCGGCGTGCTCGATGACGACGAGGCCGCCGGGGCGCAGCAGACGGTGTGCGGTGCGTTCGATGCCGCGGATGGTGTCGAGGCCGTCCTCGCCGGAGAAGAGCGCCATCTCCGGATCGTGGTCACGGGCCTCGGGCGCCACGTACTCCCACTCGGTCAGCGGGATGTACGGCGGGTTGGAGATGACCAGGTCGACCTGGCCGTCGAGCTCGGGAAGGGCCGTCAGAGCGTCTCCGCGGTGCACGGTGACCCGAGACCCCTCGGCGTTCTTCCGCGTCCACCTGAGGGCGTCCTCGGAGAGCTCCACGGCGTGCACACGCGAGCGCGGCACCTCCTGGGCCATGGCGAGTGCGATGGCGCCCGATCCCGTGCAGAGGTCGACGATCAGCGGCTCGATGACGTCCATCGCGCGGACGGCGTCTATCGCCCAGCCGACGACCGACTCGGTCTCCGGCCTGGGTACGAAGACTCCGGGGCCGACCTGGAGTTCCAGGTAGCGGAAGAAGGCGCGGCCGGTGATGTGCTGCAGCGGTTCACGCGCCTCGCGGCGGGCGACGGTCTCCCAGTACCGGGCGTCGAAGTCCGCGTCGGGCACATGGTGCAGCTCGCCCCGCTTGACGCCGTGCACGAACGCGGCAAGCTCCTCCGCGTCGAATCGCGGCGAGGGTACACCGGCGTCGGCCAGCCGCTGGGTGGCCTGGGCCACCTCGGCGAGCAGCAGGTTCATCGCGGTTCTCCGAACGGGTTCACGGGCGGGGCGGGGCGTTGCTTCGGTGCTTATGCGGCGGCGAGCTTGGCGGCGGAGTCGGCGTCGACACAGGCCTGGATCACTGCGTCCAGCTCCCCGTCGAGCACCTGGTCCAAGTTGTACGCCTTGAAGCCGACGCGGTGGTCCGAGATCCGGTTTTCCGGGAAGTTGTACGTACGGATCTTCTCGGAACGGTCGACGGTGCGCACCTGGCTGCGCCGGGCGTCGGAGGCTTCCTGCTCGGCCGCTTCCTGGGCTGCGGCAAGCAGTCGCGAGCGCAGGATGCGCATGGCCTGCTCCTTGTTCTGGAGCTGGCTCTTCTCGTTCTGGCAGGAGGCGACGACGCCGGTCGGCAGGTGGGTGATGCGGACCGCGGAGTCGGTGGTGTTGACGGACTGGCCGCCGGGGCCCGAGGAGCGGTAGACGTCGATCCGGAGGTCGTTGGCGTGGATCTCGACCTCGACCTCCTCCGCCTCGGGGGTGACGAGCACACCGGCGGCGGACGTGTGGATGCGGCCCTGGGACTCGGTGGAGGGCACCCGCTGCACCCGGTGCACGCCGCCCTCGTACTTCATGCGGGCCCAGACGCCCTGGCCGGGTTCGGTGGCACCGTTGCCGCCCTTGGTCTTCACGGCGACCTGGACGTCCTTGTAGCCGCCGAGCTCGGACTCGGTGGAGTCGATGATCTCGGTCTTCCAGCCGACGCGCTCCGCGTACCGCAGGTACATGCGCAGCAGGTCGCCGGCGAACAGGGCGGACTCGTCGCCGCCCGCGCCCGCCTTGATCTCCAGGAGCACGTCCTTGTCGTCGCTCGGGTCGCGCGGGACCAGGAGGAGGCGGAGCTTCTCGGTGAGCTCTTCGCGCTGCTTCTCCAGGTCCTTCACCTCGGCGGCGAAGTCGGGGTCGTCCGCGGCGAACTCGCGGGCGGTCTCGATGTCGTCACCGGTCTGCTTCCAGGAACGGTACGTACCGACGATCGGGGTCAGCTCGGCGTAGCGCTTGTTGAGCTTGCGCGCGTTGGCCTGGTCGGCGTGGACCGCGGGATCCGCGAGCTTCTTCTCGAGATCGGCCTGTTCACCGATCAGTTCCTCGACCGCCTCGAACATCGGGGGCTCCTGGTTTTTCGTGACTCGACGTGCCTGCTGGACGGCCTGGTGTTCTCCGGGCGGGTGTGCGGGGCAGGCCACGTACACCCGGCCGGAAAAAAACGCCGGCCTTGGCGCCCCCGGGAAGAGGGCGCCAAGGACCGGCGCAAGTGCTCGCTACTTGCTGGCGGAGCCTGCAGCCTTGCCGAAGCGGGCCTCGAAGCGGGCCACACGGCCACCGGTGTCGAGGATCTTCTGCTTGCCCGTGTAGAACGGGTGGCACTCGGAGCAGACGTCGGCACGGATGGCGCCGCCGTCGATGGTGCTCCGGGTGGTGAACGACGCGCCGCAGGTGCAGCTGACCTGGGTCTCGACGTACTCGGGGTGGATGTCGCGCTTCAAGGGTGTCTCCTAGGTTCGGGAGGGCTCCGGGTCGTACGCACGGATTGCGCGTCCGTGAACCGGGGCCGACGTACCAGTCTGCCAGGACCGGCCGTATCTCCCAAAACCGGGGTGCGGCCGCAACTATTCCCGGGGTGTCCGGAAACGGACCGTGCCCGCCGGGTCACCGGGATGACGGGTCCTACTGGACGATCTTGCCGGCGTCGCCCTTGTCGCCCGCCGACTTCTCGGTGGCGGACGCCGGGACCGGCTTGTCCTGCCCCAGGGCCGCCCATACCTGGCGGGCGGACTCCTCCAGCGGTACCACGCGGTTCGGGTCGGCCGGATCGTACTGGACGGGCAGCGTCACCATGTTGACGTTCTTCGCGCCGAGCCCCTTGAGGCCGGTGGCGAAACCGGTCAGCTTCTTGACCGAACCCAGTTCGGAGTCGGTGGTGACGGCCTTGGTCGCCGTGTCCGCGAGGTCGAACAGGGTCTTCGGACTGGAGAACACCCCGACGCTCTTCGCCTGCTCCATCAGCGCCTTCATGAAGGCCTGCTGGAGCTGGATGCGGCCGAGGTCGCTGCCGTCGCCGACGCTCTTGCGGGTGCGCACCAGGCCGAGCGACTGCTCGCCGTCGAGGGTGTGCGTGCCGGGCTGCAGATTCAGGTGGCTCTTGGAGTCGTCGATCGCCTGCGTGGTGGTGATCCTGACCCCGCCGAGCTGGTCGATGAGCTTCTTGAAACCGGTGAAGTCGACTTCGAGGTAGTGGTCCATGCGGATGCCGGACATCGATTCGACCGTCTTGACCGCGCAGGCCGGACCGCCGACCTCGTACGCCGTGTTGAACATCGCGCGCCGCTGGCCGGCGACGGTCCTGCCGGTGGTGTCGCTCGTGCAGTCGGGGCGGGTGACGAGGGTGTCGCGCGGGATGGAGACCACACTCGCCGTCTTGTGACCCTTGTTGACGTGCACGACCATCGCCGTGTCCGAGCGGGCGGCGCCCTCGTCCACGCCGTACGCGGAGTTCGCGCCGGACCGGGAGTCGGAGCCGAGGACGAGGATGTCCTGCGAGCCGTTGTCGACGTCGACGGGGCGGTTCTTGCCGAGCGCGGCGTCGATGTCGACCGCCTTGAGGTTGCCGTCGAGCTTGAAGTAGGCGAACCCCAGCCCAGCACCGCCTACGACGACCACACCGGCCAGCGCCCAGGCCCCCACGACCGTCGCCCTGCGACGGCCGGAAGGCTTCCTCCGGCGCTTGCCGGTGCCACGTATTCGGCTGTTGTTCCCGTCCTGCCCGGTCATCCGAATCCCTCGTTCCTCGCTTGCTCCCGGCTACCCCCTGCAGCGGCGTTCGGGCACTGGTTCTGTCGCTTTGTCGCTACTTGGTTCAACGCGACGGCCTCGAAAAGAGTTGCACAGCGGTCCGTGCGGTCCGGATGGGCGCCGTACCGGTGCGCGGCCCCGCCGGACGGCTGGTGATCCCGCGCTCACCTGCAGTTTCTTGGCCTGTGCAGCCATCTTCGGGGCCGGGGCGGAACGGTCTTCCGTGTGGCGAAGGTCTCGGACGGGACGGACCGGACGCAACCACGCAGAAATGGGGCCGCCCCCGTCACCGAGGTGACGGGGGCGGCCCTTTGACGACTGCCGGGACGGTACGACGTCAGTCGTTGCCGTTGCCCGGGGAGGGCGTCGTCTTCTGGATCTGGAGCAGGAACTCCGCGTTGGACTGGGTCTTCTTCATCCGGTCCAGGAGCAGCTCGATCGCCTGCTGCTGGTCGAGTGCGTGGAGCACCCGGCGAAGCTTCCAGACAATCGCCAACTCGTCGCTGCCGAGCAGGATTTCTTCCTTACGGGTGCTGGACGCGTCGACGTCCACCGCCGGGAAGATGCGCTTGTCCGAGAGCTTCCGGTCGAGCTTGAGCTCCATGTTGCCGGTGCCCTTGAACTCCTCGAAGATCACCTCGTCCATGCGCGAGCCGGTCTCGACGAGCGCGGTGGCCAGGATGGTCAGCGAGCCACCGTCCTCGATGTTCCGCGCGGCGCCGAAGAAGCGCTTCGGCGGGTACAGCGCGGTCGAGTCGACACCACCGGACAGGATGCGGCCCGATGCCGGGGCCGCGAGGTTGTACGCGCGGCCGAGACGGGTGATCGAGTCCAGCAGGACGACCACGTCGTGACCCAGCTCCACGAGGCGCTTGGCGCGCTCGATGGCCAGCTCGGCGACGGTGGTGTGGTCCTCGGCGGGACGGTCGAAGGTCGAGGAGATGACCTCGCCCTTCACCGACCGCTGCATGTCGGTGACCTCTTCCGGACGCTCGTCGACCAGGACGACCATCAGGTGGCACTCGGGGCTGTTGACGGTGATCGCGTTGGCGATCGCCTGCAGGATCATGGTCTTGCCGGTCTTCGGCGGGGCCACGATCAGGCCTCGCTGCCCCTTGCCGATGGGGGCGACCAGGTCGATGATCCGCGTGGTCAGGACGTTGGAGTCGGTCTCCAGCCGGAGCCGGTCCTGCGGGTACAGCGGGGTCAGCTTCTGGAACTCCGGGCGGCCGCGGCCGGATTCGGGCGCCATGCCGTTGACCGAGTCGAGGCGGACCAGCGCGTTGAACTTCTCGCGGCGCTCGCCGTCCTTGGGCTGGCGCACCGCACCGGTGACGTGGTCACCCTTGCGCAGGCCGTTCTTGCGGACCTGGGCGAGCGAGACGTACACGTCGTTCGGGCCGGGCAGGTAGCCCGAGGTACGGATGAACGCGTAGTTGTCCAGGATGTCCAGGATGCCCGCGACGGGGATCAGCACGTCGTCGTCGGAGACCGGCGGCGCGTCGCTCGCGAAGTCGTCGCGGCCGCGGCGGCCACGGCGGTCGCGGTAGCGGCCGCGGCGGCCACGACGCCCACCTGCCTCGTCGTCGTAACCGTCGTCCTGCGGTCCGCCGCCACCCTGCTGGCTCTGGCTCTGGCTCTGGCCCTGGCTCTGGCTCTGGCCCTGGCCCTGACGCTGCTGGCGCTGGCCGCCCTGCTGGCCCTGGCCGCCGCCCTGCTCGTCACCCTTGCCGCGGCGGTCGCGCTGACGGTCCCGGCGGTCGCCACGGTCGCCACGCTCACCGCGGTCGCCACGCTCACCGCGGTCGCCGCGCTGACCGCGGTCGCCCCGACGGCCTTCCGCGGTGTCCACGGCGGCTTCGGCCTTCGCGTCGGCGCGGTCGTCGCCCCTCGGCTCCGCCTGCGTCTCCGTCTTGGCTTCCGCCTTGGACTCCGGCTTGGTGTCCGGGCTGCCCGCCTGCGCGGTCGCACGGCGCCGGCGACGCTCGCCCGCGGGCTGGTCGTCGCTGGCCGGCTGGCCGGGGATGTCGATCTGCTGCTGGGCGGTGGCCTTCTCGGCGGGCGCGGCGGCGGACTCGTCCCCCGTGCGCGCCTTGGAGGTGGCGCGGCGCTTCGGCTTGCTCTCGGCGTCCGAGGCGGCCTTGGGCGCAGCACTGCCGGCCTGCGCCTCCTTGATGACCTCGATCAGCTGGCTCTTGCGCATCCGCGCAGTGCCCTTGATGCCGAGGCCGGACGCGACCTGCTGCAGCTCGGCCAGGACCATGCCATCGAGGCCGGTGCCGGAGCGGCGGCGCCGTGCGGTGGTGCCAGTGGCAGCACCTTCGGCGGGCGCGGCACTGTCGACGCTCTTGTCGGCAGTCACGCCCATCAGATCGGTGGTGTCGCTCACGAAGGGTCCTTCCCTGGAGCGGACGTCGGCCTTCTGGCTCGGCGACCGGTTGTGCTGTCCGACTGCGGTCTTTTGATCTTGCGGACCGTGCCGGGGCGGTGGTCCGCCGGGTACGGCGGAGAGATGAATGTGCAAGGGTCCGGCGCGAGCATCCCCCTGCTCGGCCCACTCCTGGACAAGCGAGGGGTGTCGTGCCGGTTCCGGAGCGTGCTCGAAACTGCTCAGGCAGGCTGCTCAGGCAGTTGGGGAGGCTCTCGGAAGAAATGGTGGCCCCGGAAAGGGACACGAAGCAACGCGCCACATAGACGTCGATTGCAGACTTGAGGTTAACACTACCGGCTCCAACAAACATTCCCCCTCTCACTCACCGGCAATCACTTCTCACTGCGGGGCGAGTGGCAGCACGCTCGCGCCCTGGGCGTCGAGAGCGAGCCGGTTGGCCGCCCATCCCTCGCCCGCCAGCCGTGCGACCTTGTCGGCCGCACCGGCCTCGGCGAGCGCCAGCACGGTCGGCCCCGCACCGGAGACGACCGCGGGGACGCCGTCGGCGCGCAGCCGGTTCACGAGTTCCACGCTCTCGGGCATCGCCGGGGACCGGTACTCCTGGTGCAGCCGGTCCTCGGTGGCGGCCAGCAGCAGCTCGGGCCTCCTGGTCATCGCCTCGACCAGGAGGGCCGCACGGCCGGCGTTGAACGCGGCGTCGCCGTGCGGGACGGTGCGCGGCAGCAGTCCGCGGGCGGTCTCGGTGAGTACCGGCTTGCCCGGAACGAAAACCACCGGAACGATGGAATCGGAGGGGTCCATCCTGATCGCTCGGGCGGCACCGCCGTCCATCCAGGCCAGCGTGAAGCCGCCGAGCAGACAGGCTGCGACATTGTCGGGGTGGCCCTCGATCTCGGTGGCGAGCTCCAGCAGCGCCGCGTCGTCGAGCCGGGCGTCGCCGCCGGTCGTGACGGCGCGGGCCGCGACGATGCCGGCGCAGATGGCGGCGGAGGAGGAGCCGAGGCCGCGCCCGTGCGGGATGCGGTTGGCGCAGACGATCTCCAGGCCGCGGGGCTGTCCGCCGAGCAGGTCGAAGGCCGTGCGCAGCGAGCGTACGAGGAGGTGGCTCTCGTCGCGCGGCAGGGTTTCGGCACCCTCGCCGGCGATGTCGATGTGCAGGCCGGAGTCGGCGACGCGGACGACGACGTCGTCGTACAGCCCCAGCGACAGGCCCAGGGCGTCAAAACCCGGGCCCAGGTTGGCGCTGGTGGCGGGGACGCGCACCCGGACGGCGGCGGCTCGGAAGGCGGGACCGGCCATCGCTTCGACGACTCTCCTTGTGAGGCAGCAGTGGGGATGGTGTTGCGGTGGGGATGGTGGCGCCGAGTGTGTCGAAAGCCTGTGGAGAACCCGATGGCCACGACGGCAACACCGCGGCAGGTGTGGCGTGGCGGGTTGGGTACAGCTTATCGAAGGAAGGTTCCGTGGCGACATAGGGCGCACAGGAGGCGCACGATGCGTGTCGCACGCCTCCTATGCGCTCTCCGCCCCGGGGAAGGGGGCGGCTGAGCTGCTGTGGTCGCGGTTACGCGAGGCCCAGCTTCTCCGCGGCGGCGGCCGCGTCGACCGGCACGGTGACCGGCTGCGGGGCGCCCGCAACGGCCCAGTCGGGGTCCTTCAGGCCGTTGCCGGTGACCGTGCAGACGATCTTCTGGCCCGGGTCGACCTTGCCCTCCTCAGCGGCCTTGAGCAGGCCGGCAACCGACGCGGCCGAGGCGGGCTCGACGAAGACGCCCTCCTGGGAGGCCAGCAGCCGGTAGGCGGAGAGGATCTGACGGTCCGTCACTTCGTCGATGAAGCCGCCCGACTCGTCCCGCGCCGCCAGCGCGTACTGCCAGGAGGCCGGGTTGCCGATCCGGATCGCGGTGGCGACGGTCGACGGGTCCTTGACGATCTCGCCGCGGACGATGGGCGCGGAGCCGGAGGCCTGGAAGCCCCACATGCGCGGCTTGTGTGTGGACATCGCGTCCGCCGCGTACTCCCTGTAACCCTTCCAGTACGCGGTGATGTTGCCAGCGTTGCCGACCGGGAGGACATGAATGTCCGGGGCGTCACCGAGCGCGTCGACGATCTCGAACGCCGCGGTCTTCTGCCCCTCGATACGGACCGGATTGACCGAATTGACCAGCGCCACGGGGTAGTTGTCCGAGAGCGAGCGGGCCAGCGTCAGACAGTCGTCGAAATTGCCGTCGACCTGAAGGATCTTGGCGCCGTGGACGAGCGCCTGGCCCATCTTGCCGAGCGCGATCTTGCCCTGGGGCACGAGGACGGCGCAGACCATGCCGGCACGCACCGCGTACGCGGCGGCGGAGGCGGAGGTGTTGCCGGTGGAGGCGCAGATGACGGCCTGCGCACCCTCCTCCTTGGCCCGGGTGATCGCCATCGTCATACCGCGGTCCTTGAAGGACCCGGTGGGGTTGGCGCCCTCCACCTTGAGGTGCACCTCGCAGCCCGTGCGCTCGGAGAGGACCTGCGCGGGGACGAGCGGCGTTCCACCCTCACGGAGTGTGACGACCGGCGTCGTGTCGGTGACCGGGAGACGGTCCCGGTACTCCTCGATGATGCCGCGCCACTGGTGGGTGCCCTTGGTGGTCATGGGTCCTTACTCCCCTTCAACACGCATGATGCTGGCGACACCGCGCACGGTGTCGAGCTTGCGCAGCGCCTCGACGGTCGCCGAGAGGGCGGCGTCGGGCGCGCGGTGGGTGACGACGACGAGGGATGCCTCGCCGCCTCCGTCCTGTCGGCCTTGCTGGCGAACCGTGTCGATGGATACGCCCTGTTCGGCGAAGACCGTTGCGACCTGGGCGAGTACGCCAGGCTTGTCGGCCACGTCGAGGCTGATGTGGTACCGCGTGACGACCTCGCCCATGGGGCTGACCGGAAGACGCGTGTACGCGGACTCACCGGGGCCGGTGGCCTCGCCGAGCTTGTTGCGGCAGACCGCCACCAGGTCGCCGAGGACCGCGGAGGCGGTCGGGGAGCCGCCGGCACCGGGGCCGTAGAACATCAGCTGCCCGGCGGCCTCCGCCTCGACGAAGACCGCGTTGTACGCCTCGCGGACGGAGGCCAGCGGGTGGCTGAGCGGGATCATCGCGGGGTGCACGCGCGCGGTGACCGACTGCCCGTCGGCGGCGCGCTCGCAGATGGCGAGGAGCTTGACGGTGCAGCCCATGCGGCGGGCCGACGCGATGTCGGCGGCGGTGACCTCGGTGATGCCCTCGCGGTGCACCTCGCCGATCCTCACCCGGGTGTGGAAGGCGATACCGGCGAGGATCGCGGCCTTGGCGGCGGCGTCGAAGCCTTCCACGTCGGCGGTCGGGTCGGCCTCCGCGTACCCGAGGGCGGTGGCCTCGTCGAGCGCCTCGGAGTATCCGGCGCCGCTGGTGTCCATCTTGTCGAGGATGAAGTTGGTCGTGCCGTTGACGATGCCCAGCACCCGGTTGACCTTGTCGCCGGCGAGGGACTCGCGCAGCGGCCGTACGAGCGGGATGGCACCGGCCACGGCCGCTTCGTAGTAGAGGTCGCGGCCGTGCCGCTCGGCGGCGGCGTGCAGGGCGGCGCCGTCCTCGGCGAGCAGTGCCTTGTTGGCCGAGACGACGCTCGCGCCGTGCTCGAAGGCGGTGGTGATGAGTGTGCGGGCGGGCTCGATGCCCCCGATGACCTCGATGACGACGTCGATGTCGCCCCGTTTGACCAGGGCGGTCGCATCGGTGGTGATCAGTGCGGGGTCGACACCCTCACGCACCTTCGAGGGACGGCGGACGGCGACACCGGCGAGCTCCACCGGCGCGCCGATGCGCGCGGCGAGGTCGTCGGCGTGCGTCGTCATGATGCGCGCCACCTCTGAGCCGACCACTCCACAGCCCAGCAGCGCCACCTTCAGCGGACGCGTACGCATCATCCGACCTCGTTTCTCATGCATGCTCACGTGTGGACCAGTCTCACTCACCGGACGGGAGTTTCTGCTACCCGTCCGGATCCTGAGACATCTATTTCATCAGCCGACGTCAAGACGCAGGAGATCTTCCTCCGTCTCGCGCCGGACGATCACGCGCGCCTCTCCGTCGCGCACGGCGACGACGGGCGGGCGCAGCGCGTGGTTGTAATTGCTCGCCATGGAACGGCAGTAGGCACCGGTGGCCGGCACCGCGATCAGATCGCCGGGCGCGAGGTCGGACGGCAGGAACGCGTCCTTGACCACGATGTCACCGCTCTCGCAGTGCTTGCCGACGACACGGACGAGCATCGGCTCGGCGTCGGAGCGGCGCGAGACGAGCGTGACGGTGTACTCGGCGTCGTACAGCGCGGTACGGATGTTGTCCGACATCCCGCCGTCGACGCTCACATAGGTACGGAGTCCTTCGAGGGGCTTGATGGTGCCGACCTCGTACAGCGTGAACGCGGTGGGTCCGACGATGGCGCGCCCCGGCTCGACGGAGATCCGCGGGGTCGCGAGGCCGGCCGCCTCGCACTCGCGGGTCACGATGTCACCGAGGGCCTTGGCGATCTCGTGCGGCTCGCGCGGGTCGTCCTCGGAGGTGTACGCGATGCCGAGGCCACCGCCGAGGTCGATCTCCGGCAACTCCACACCGTGCTCGTCGCGCACCTCGGCGAGCAGCTGGACCACGCGCCGGGCGGAGACCTCGAAGCCGGCCATGTCGAAGATCTGCGAGCCGATGTGCGAGTGGATACCGATGAGTTCGAGCCCGTCGAGGGTGAGCGCCCGGCGCACCGCCTCGGCCGCCTGGCCACCGGCCAGCGCGATGCCGAACTTCTGGTCCTCGTGCGCGGTGGCGATGAACTCGTGGGTGTGCGCCTCGACTCCGACCGTCACCCGGATCTGCACGCGCTGCCGCTTGCCCAGACGCTGAGCGACGTGCGAGACGCGGGCGATCTCCTGGAAGGAGTCGAGCACGATCCGCCCGACGCCTGCCGCGACGGCGCGCTCGATCTCGGCGACCGTCTTGTTGTTGCCGTGGAAGGCGATGCGTTCGGCGGGCATTCCGGCGTCGAGGGCGGTGGTCAGCTCGCCGCCGGAACAGACGTCGAGGTTGAGCCCCTCCTCCTGGAGCCAGCGCACGACGGCCCGCGAAAGGAACGCCTTTCCGGCGTAGAAGACGTCGGCGTCCCGCCCGAACGCGTCGGCCCAGGCCCGGCAGCGGGCGCGGAAGTCGCTCTCGTCGAGGAAGTAGGCGGGTGTCCCGAACTCCTCGGCCAGCCGGGTCACTTCGATTCCTCCGACGGTGACGACGCCGTCGTCGTCGCGGGAGACGGTGCGGGCCCAGACCTTCTCGTCGAGGACGTTGAGGTCGGCGGCCGGGGCCGTGTAGTGACCCTCGGTCAGCACGTCGGCGTGGCGGGGACCGGCGGGGTGTGCGGATCGGCTCATCGTGTTGCTCTGCTCTCTCGGATCTCTCAGAGGACTTCGGGTGCGCTGATGCCGAGCAGGGTCAGGCCGCCTGCGAGCACCGTCCCGGCGGCTTCGGCGACGGCCAGCCGGGAGCGGTGGGCGGCCGAGGGTTTCTCGTCGCCGACGGGCAGCGGCGGCGTGGAGTCCTGGAAGTCGAAGAAGGCGTGCGCGACGTCCTCGAGGTGCCGGGCGACCCGGTCGGGCGCGCGGTGGCGGGCGGCGGCGGCGAGGGCCTCGGGGTAGTCGGCCAGCGCGCGCAGCAGTACGGGCGCGTCGACGTCCTCGTCGTACGAGCCGTCGAAGCCGAGGAGCGCGGCGCCACGGGTGAGCGCGTGGGCCCGGGAGCGGGCGTAGCGGACCAGGAAGAGCGGATTGCCGGCCGTCTGGACGAGCAGCTCGCCGCCGAGCAGGGCCCGGTCGTGCCCGGCCGGCCGGAGCAGCCCCCACCGGGTGGCGTCGGGTCCGAGCCGCTCCAGCAGCGCCCCCGCACCGGCACCGGCGGGTACCGGCCGGACGACGGTGAGCGGGGTGGGCGGCTTCCCCGTGGCGTCGACGCGGACGCCCAGTCGCGCCCAGTCGGGGTCGGGCGACGTGTCGCAGCTGGTGCGCACGAGTGCGCCCTGGGAGCGGGCGAGAGTGCGCAGAGCGTGCGCGGTGACCGCGGCCCGGACCTCACGGGCGTGGCTGAGCTGCAGGACGTCCCCGGCGAGCACGTCCCCGTGCCCGTACCGCAGGCCCCGCTCCAGCACGTCCTGTACGAGCGCCTCACGTGCCCGGGCGTCGGCCGACGCGTCGAGGGTGAAGTTCAGGAACCCGGGTCCGGTGACCTCGACCCGCCGGATCCCGGGTGTACCGGCGACCCGTTCCCGCAGGATCTCGGCGACCTCCCTGGCCGGCCGTGCGGCGGTCGCGGCCAGTTGCAGGGCGACGGCGCAGGCGTAGTCCCCGCTGCCGCCGGGCCGTGTCCGCTCCACCCGCACGCGCGCGGGCACGGGCGCGCGCAAGGCGTCCTCGTCGACCGCGCGGCGCACAGCGTGCAGCACGGTCCTGGAGAGATCGGCGGGGGTCACGGGACAAGCGTAGGGGAGGAAGGGGGGCGTTCCGCGACCCGGTTTCGCCATGCGGTCAGCCCGCCGCGCTTCCCGCCCTCCCGGCGCCTCGTATGCCGTCGACGGCATGCGGGGTCCCGCGGTCCGCCAACTGCCGCACGAGCCGCACCAGCTCGCTCGGCTCGAAGGGTTTCGCCAGGAACGCATCGACCCCTGCGGCAACACCGTTCTCCACCTCGTACTGCGTGCAGGCACTCACGATCGCGACGGGCAGATGTCTGGTCCGCGGATCGGAGCGGAGCCGAGAGGCGGTCTGCAGGCCGTCGAGCCGGGGCATGACGACATCGAGGGTGATCACATCGGGGCAGACCTGGTGCACCAGATCCAGGCACTCGGCACCATCGGCCGCGGTCACGACCTCGAAGCCCTCAAGCTCAAGATTGACCCTGATCAACTGCCGGATGACCTTGTTGTCATCGACAACAAGCACGCGGCCACAAGCCCCTGACACACTCCGAGGGTAGGTCGGGAGACGGGGCTGCGTCCGGGTTTTGCCCACTTCCGCCCCCGGACGGGTGGCGGACGGCCGGCACCCGGACGGCCCCGGCGGACGGCGCGGCGGACGCCTCCGCTGCCGGCGCGGCACGCACGGCGACCCGGTGGAAATACCTGTTCACGGACACCCCGCCGAAGCTGGTAGTGTTTCACCCGTCGCCGAGCAACACAGCGATACGCCCCCGTAGCTCAGGGGATAGAGCATCGGCCTCCGGAGCCGGGTGCGCAGGTTCGAATCCTGCCGGGGGCACTTCAGTCCGGACAGCATGATCAAGCCGCTGACCAGGCAGAGTGCCGAGTACAGAGGGTCGGGCCCCCGCTGACAGGGGGCGGCCCCCAGTGGGTGGTTGTGACAGATAGCGGGTGGGTGGGGGGTGGGGGAGAATGTGAGGGAG
>NZ_JBHVWN010000012.1:0-155534 GCF_042882275.1 Streptomyces sp. NPDC058231
TCACGGCAAGTTGGTCACGGGTCTCGTCCAGGATGCGCATACCACAACAACGAGCCACCGAACGGGAAGCAACACCTTGATTCCCTGCAAGCCCTTAGATTCCTGTCTTTGGTAGTGGTGGCCTGATCTGGCAGCTCTGCGCCCGCAGGCAGTCACGACGATTCGGTGAGATATGCGGAAATTTCAGATTGCGCGCTTGAGTTTAGATTTGTGCTCTGCCGCCGTCGACGAAAAGTTCGATTCCCGTGACGAAACTGGAGTCATCCGAGGCCAGGAAAAGCGCCGCCTTGGCAACTTCGTCGGGGTCTCCCATGCGACCCATCGGAATGGTGGATACAATGTTCGCGATGGCGACTTGAGGCTGCGCGGCCACAAGCGGCGTTTCGATCGGGCCAGGGCTGAGGACATTGGACCGGATATGGCGATCCTTCAGCTCTACCGTCCATCCTCGAACGAAATTTCGGATGGCGGCCTTGCTTGCGCCGTAGACCGAGAACGCGGGAGTTCCCTTGACGCTCGCAACGGAGCCCGTGAGAATGATGGAGGCGCCATCATTCAAAAGTGGCAGGGCCTTTTGTACCGTGAAGAGCGCTCCCTTCACGTTAATGTTGAAAATTTTGTCGAAATGCTCTTCCGTGACGTCTTCCAGTGAAGCGAACTCGCCTACGCCGGCGTTGGCGAAAACGATATCGATTCGTCCCTTCTCTTTGACGGTCTCATAGAGGTGGTCAAGGTCTGTCAGTTCTGCGACGTCTCCCTGAACACCGCATACGTTGCCGCCGATTGCCTCCACCGCTTCATCGAGCTCTTTTCGGCGGCGGCCCGTGATGAAGACATGGGCGCCCTCTCTGGCGAAGAGCTTTGCTGTGGCCAGTCCGATCCCTGTGGTGCCGCCGGTGATGACCGCTACTTTTCCCTGCAGCTTGCCCATAGTCGCTACTCCCGCTAATGGTATAGACGGCTGATCGGACGACCCAGGTTCCTGGATGGTGCAATCATCTCAATTCGGAAGGATCAGGTCGAGTTGAATTTCCCACGGCCAACGGTGAATTAATCGCCAAGCGGCGGTCCTGCCCAAAGTCCTGGAACCTGCAAACTCCAGCCGTTCGGTGGGCAGCGTCGGCCAGGGGTGCCCAAGGAAATGGCCGAAGTGCTGGCCGGCGGGTGCCGGTCACCTGTCAGGTGGGAACTGGTCGCCGAACATCGGCAGGCCGCTGGCGGACTCGGCGCGGGTCGCCTCATCCTGCAGGACGTCCCAGTGCTCGGCGAGTTTGCCGTTCTCGATGCGCACCACGTCGGCCGCGACCGAGGCGGCGGGGCTGCCGGTGCCGGTGAAGCGGCCGTAGAGCATGACGTAGTCGCCTTCGGCGAGCGCGAGCTGGTGCTCGTAGCGCAGCGTGCCAGGCAGGGAGCGGATCAAGTCGAGCAAGCCCGCGCGCCCTGCTGCGATGTGCGCGCTGTGCTGGATGTAGTGCTTG
Source organism: Streptomyces sp. NPDC058231 (assembly GCF_042882275.1). Taxonomy (NCBI): domain Bacteria; kingdom Bacillati; phylum Actinomycetota; class Actinomycetes; order Kitasatosporales; family Streptomycetaceae; genus Streptomyces; species Streptomyces sp. NPDC058231. Next base: position 1,479 of record NZ_JBHVWN010000012.1, read on the forward strand.
GACCAGAAGTCTTCGGCGGCGGCGTAATCGCGGTGGTTGAACAGCGTGTCGAACGCTGTCAGCACCAGTGTCCTGTTCTCTTCAGGTGTAGCCATGTCGGCCTCCACGAGGCAACCGATGCGTCCCTATCGAGCCCGTCACAATGTCAATCAACATTGTTTCTACGCCGTCATGCCCGCGATGTCAATGACGACCGACATTGAGATCTTCAACCAGGCTCGCTACAGTCCTCGCAGGAGCTGGGCTTGGGGGAAGACAGTGGGCGTCTCGAAACAGAAGGCAGCGGAGAACCGAGAGGCGATCATCGCCGCCGCGGAGGGCCTGTTCCGCGAGCGCGGCGTCGATGCCGTCGGCCTCGTTGAGCTGATGAGCGCGGCCGGATTGACGCGCGGCGGCTTCTACAATCACTTCGTCTCGAAGGACGCGCTTGTCGACGCTGTCGTCGCCAAGGCCATGGCAGACGGGTTCGGCAACCTCGACGAAGCCATCACGGCATCCCAGGCCCACGGCAGCGACCCGCTCACAGAGCAAATCGACTGGTACCTGTCGCCTGAACACCGCGCCGACATCGAGCACGGCTGCCCCAACACGGGCTTCGCGGGCGATGCCCGCCGGCTGGACCCGGCCAGCCGCGCTCGTTACGCGAAGGGTCTGGCGGCCAATCTCGACCGTTTCACGCAGATCGTCCAAGCAGTCGGGCTCGACGGAGGCGAGCGGCGAGCGCGGGCCATCGCGCTGTTCAGCGAGATGGCGGGCGCCCTGCTGCTGTCACGCGCCGTCGCCGATGCTGACCCGGCTCTCTCTGACGAGATCCTCCGCAGCGCGCGCGCTGACCTGCGCAGCCGTACCGGTACCGCGTAGGGTCGTGGATCACCTTCCGACGTGGTGAGGCCACCCAATCGGGTGCGAGTTGGCTATGGATTCGGTTGCCGGTGTCAGCGGTCGTCGAGCCGACCGAGGTCTATCTGAGGAACCTGGTGTCCGTTGCCGGTCTGGTACCGGTGCTGCGTCTTGCCAAACGGGCGGGCTCAACGGGTTTCGTTCAAGAACGTGGCGGGGCGAACCCGGCGGCGCGACCTGCCGAGAGTGCAACCCGCCGGCTGAGCTTCGACCGGATCGCTGAAAAGGCGTTGCTCATCGAGGTCGTTCAGGATCGTGCCCGCCAGCGGTACGGAACCGACGTCATCAAGCTCGCCGGCCTGACAGCACCGCTGTAGGGCTGGGTTGGCGACGGTCGTAGGAAGCGTCGGCTGAGATCCTCCTCAGAGGGCGTCTTTGGGGCCGGTCAGGTGGTGGCGGGGGTGTGGAAGTAATGGCCCTTGGCGAGGTCTTCGAGCAGGCCGGGGTGGGTGGGCTGCCAACCGAGCAGTTCGCGGGTCAGGGTGTTCGACACCGGGACGTCGAGGCTCATGAAAGGGCTCAGCCAGGTGAAGTGCTCCTCCGCGGCCTCGGGGGCCACAGAGGTCACCGGTACGTCGAGGTGGTGGCCGATCACCTCGGCGATGTCGTGGAGCGCGACGCCCTCCTCCGCGACGCCGTGCAGCGCCGATCCGGCGGGCGCCTTCTCGACGGCCAGGCGGAACAGCCGTGCAATGTCGAGGCGGTGGACTGCCGGCCAGCGGTTTGTGCCGTCGCCGATGCAGGCGGAGACGTTCTTGGCGCAGGCGGTGGCGACCAGGTGCGGCACCCAGCCGTAGTCCCCCTCGCCGTGGACGGTCGGAGAGACCCGCACCACCGATGAGCGGACGCCGCGCGAGGCAAACGCGAGCGCGGCCTGGGCGGTGGCTGACCGAATCACATACGGCGAGCCGTCGATGGTGGGCGCATCCCGTTCGGTCACCGTGCGCCCCGTCGGGAAGCCGATGAAGCCGGTGGCGAGGACGAGGGGGCGATCGGTGCCTGCGAGCGCATCGCCGAAGGTGTCGACGACGCGGCGATCGACATCGGCGGCGCCCTGGTAATCGCCGGTGAACGCGCGCTCGCCATTGAAGGCGAGGTGGATCACCCCGTCCGACGCGGCAGCCGTGTCCCGCAGGACCTCAAGGTCGTCGAGGGTGCCACGGACGACCTCCACGCCAGCGGCGGTGAGTGCGGCGGCGGAGGCGTCGGAGCGGGCGAGCCCGACGACCTGGTGCCCCGCGTCGATGAGCTCGGGAACGACAGCGGAGCCGATGAAGCCGGACGCGCCGGTCACAAAGATGCGCATGAGAAACCCCAACACTTGACTTCAGTTACTGCAATCACCTTACATCTGATTGCAGTCACTGTAATCACGTAGGATCTACCCATGGGTAGATGGGAGCCGAACGCGCGCGGGCGCCTGGCGACAGCGGCGCTGGAGCTCTACAGCGAGCGCGGATACGAGCAGACGACCGTGGCGGAGATCGCCAAACGCGCCGGGCTCACGGAGCGGACCTTCTTCAATCACTACGCCGACAAGCGCGAGGTGCTGTTCGCCACCGCCGGCGAGTTTCAGGACCGGTTTGTGGGGGCGGTCTCCGGCGCCCTGAAGTCCGTAGCGCCGATCGACGCTCTGGCCGCGGGCCTTGACGCGATCGCCGGGATGCTCGCCGACCAACGCGACTTCGTGCGCACTCGACAGGCTGTGATCATGTCGAACCCCGAGCTCCAGGAGCGCGACCTGATCAAGCTCGCCTCGACCTCGGCCGCGCTTGCCGACACCCTGCGCCAGCACGGCGTTACGGAACCGGGCGCGAGCCTGGCCGCCGAGGCAGGGGTCGCCCTCTTCAAAGTCGGCTTCCATCGCTGGATCGCGGCGGACGAGGAACGCGAGCTGTCGCTGTTGATGCGGGAGGCAGTGGACGCACTCAAGGCCGTGACTGCGGGCGGTTAGGGGTTTCTCAGGGATTGCCGCGCGGGCGTGCACGTGAAGTCGTACACCGACCTCTGCACATGAGGACGTACGCGGACGGGAGTGGTGGGCTGACCATCGAGATCCTTGATGGACGGGTATCGGAGCTGGCTGGCCTTTGACGTGGCGTGTGGAGGTGGGCGCCATGGTGTCGTTGCCGCAGGAACTTCAGGAGCGTGAGGCTGCAGCCCGGCGGCGGGTTGCTGAACTCCAGGACGGTATCGAGGAGTTGACTCTCCCACTGGAGAAGATCCGGGAGGATCTGTCCCGGTTGGTGATCGTGTGGGAGGCCGTCGTGGAGGTGCTCACGGATCTGTCGGCCGCGGAGGCGGAGCCGGAGCCGGAGATGTCCGGGGAAGGCGCGGTGGTGACGAAGGGTGCGGCGGCGCCTCGTGGGGTGGGAGTGATGATGGTCCCGCCGTGACGGGAGGGACTGTCGGCGTCCGTTTTGCCGGATATGTACCGGGATGTCGTGGAGGTCGTGACGGACGCGCCGGGGTCGGTGCAGGGCCAAGCAGGTTGTGTCGCGGATCGGTTCGGAAGCGACGACGGGGAAGATCGAGGGGACCGGGGGGAGCTGAAGCGGCTGGTGGAGCGGGGCCGGCCGGACAAGGAGGCGCCGGGGCGCCCCGACGTCCTGATCATGCTCAGTTTCCCCGGCGTCGCCCCCGCATCCTTGGCACAGCCTCGCTGTGGCTGCCGAGTGGGGCTCGGCATGGAGCGCGCTCATGCTCCTGACTCACTGATTGCAGGTGTAGAAGGTGCAGAGGCGTAGATCGACGACTCCTGGCAGCCGCAGGATCTGCTCCTTGAGCCTGTCCTGGCTCTGGCCTTCCGTGAAGCTGTCGGGCATCCCCACGTCGAGCACGAGCTGGCCAGGTCGCCATTCCGTGACCTCAACCTGTGTGGCTCCGAAGTCCCACAGCTGTTCCTTGCGCTGATTGAAGTCCTGGTCGTGATACCGGCTGGTGGAGTCGAGTGTCGCGCGGTAGTGAGGGGGTGGCTCGTTCTCCGGGTCTCACGGTGCGAAGAGGATCAGCGCCGGGATCACCGCGGCCGCCGCAGCCACGCAGAGTGCGCCCAGTAACCATCGCGCTCCGGGACGGTTGCCGCCGTCCGCGTAGGCTGCGACGAGGAACAGCACAGCCGCGGGTAAGAACAGGAACATGCCCATGATTGCGCCGACCGTCGCCCAGGCCAGCAGCCCGGCTCCTACGACGAGGCAGGCTTGGGCAAATCCCTTGGGGTGGTCCAGCATCGCGACCGGGATGGCGGCGGCCGTCATGGCGATGATGACAAATCCAACAAAAGGCGTAAACAGTACGGTCATGCCTACGGCCGCTACGGTCGCCGCCACGGCCCACCCCGACTGTCGGACCAACACTCTCTGACGCTCTGTCATCCTGACCTCTTCGTCTTGAACGTGTTCAACTGAACGCGTTCAACTTAGAGGTCGCGCGGATAGGCGCGGTTGGGAGATGCCGGCAGCAGAACGGGCACAGCTCCGGTTGATCATGGAGTTGCGACGCTCTGTGGTCATTGAGGAGACCTGTGCCCGCGCTACCGTCGTGGGTGGAGCGCTCTGAGGCCAATTCGCGGGCCTGCTGCCCGAGTGGCCGGGGTACCACCCGGACCGTCCACTCGGCTGCCACCGCCGACGCATCAGTGACCGGCGGCCGCGCTCGGGTGTGCGTTGACCCACGGGCCGGAAACGCAGGCGCTGTTGTTCGCGAAGGGGTGCAGGTCTCGCTGGCGTCGAGTGGCCCCGGTTCGGTTGCTGTCGCCGGCTGTGGTGCGCTGTTCGAATGGAGTGGCAGTGCGGCTCAGGATGACTCAGTGCGGCCAGGGGGCGGTGCCGCCGTCGACGCCGAGGGTCATGCCGGTGACGTAGCTCGCGCGGTCGCTGAGGAGCCAGGCGGCGGCTTCGGCGATCTCGTCCGGTTGGCCAGGGCGGCCCAGGGCGGCGAGGGAGCTGAGGTGCTCGACGATGCTCGGGTCGCGCTGCTGCCAGGAGACCATCATCTCGGTCATCGTGGCGCCTGGCGCGATGGCGTTGACGCGGACACCGTCGCGGCCGTATTCGGCTGCGGCGGCGCGGCTCAAGGCGATGACGGCGGCCTTCGTTGCCCCGTACACGCTCTGCCCGGCAGCGCCGAAGGTGCCTCCGATGCTGCTGATGTTCACGATCGAGCCGCCAGCGGCGCCCTCCGCGGTCATCGCCTGCAGTTCGGCGCGCATCGCCAGCCACACGCCCTTGAAGTTGGTCTCGAGGACGGAGTCGAAGGTCTCGTCGGTGACCTCCGCGAGGCGGCCGCCGCCCTGGGTTCGGCCGGCATTGTTCAGGGCACCGTCGAGGCGCCCCCACCTCTCGACCGCGGCCGCGACGGCTCGTTGCAGTTCGCCGGCGTCGGTGGTGTCGGCCTGAACGGCGAGGACGTTGTCTCCACCGGCGGCGATGTCCTTTGCGACACGGTCGAGTTCGGCTTTGCGGCGGGCTGTGATGACGACGTTCGCGCCTTCGCGGGCGAACAGACGCGCGGCGGATTCGCCGATGCCGGAAGAGGCGCCGGTGATGAGGATGGTCTTGCCTGCGAGCAGATCGGTCATGGGTGTTGCTCCATCGTGCGGGTTCTCGCTCGGTCCAGGGCCGGATCGGCGAGGAGTCAGTTATGTGCCCGGTCCCCGACGAGCGCATGGATGAGCGCGTTGCGGACGACGGCGGACGTCGCGTCGTTGTCGGGGTTCGCGGCGACGGCGTGGGCGACACCGCGCAGGGCTGCGCGGAGCGCGTTCGTCGCCAGCGCTGCGGTGATCCCAGGCCGGAGGGCGCCTGCCTGCTCGAGCTCGTCGAAACCGGCGCGCAGCAGCGCGCCGCTTCGTTCGACCTGGCTAGGCAGCGGGCCCGATGTCGGGTACATCGCCGGGTAGAGACCCGGGTAGGCGAGCGCGAATGCGATGTGCGCGTCCCATCCTGCGGCGACGCGGGCACGCGGGTCCGCGTCATCCACCGGGGTAGCGGTGTCCTTGCGGTGGAGGTACTCCTCGAACGCCACGTCGACGACCGCGCGGATCAGTCCCGACCGGTCGCCGAAGTGGTGGTAAAGCGACGGGGCCTGTACACCTGCGGCGGTGCAGACCGCGCGCGTGGAGACCGCGTCGACACCGTCGCGTGTGGCGATCTCGAAGGCGGCGGCGAGCAGTCGCTCGCGGGCGCCACCGGCTGTATTCTGTAGCATTGCTACAATGTAGCACCGCTATAGAAACTTAGGTAACATGACTCCCGGTGCATGGCTATAAGCGTGCAGTCATGGTCGGCGGTTCGGGCGTTCGTCCCAGCGGTGAGTCGTCCATGCCCGCCGGATCAGACTGCGCACGGTGATGATCGCGTCGGCGAGGTCGAAGAATGCGTCGACGACGGTGGCGCGCCGCTCGTAGCAGCGGGCGAGCCGGTGGAAGGCGTTGGTGCGTTCCACGTGCCAACGCTGACTGGCCTGGATGGGCGCCTTCTCCCGCTTGTGCGCGATGTGGCCGTGCAGGCCGCGTTCGTTAACGAGCTTGGGATCGATTGGGTTCGGGGTGTGCTGGCCTGGCGGGTCGGCTGGTGGGTGATCAGCGAGCGGCCGTACGGGCGAGCGCCAGTTCGGTGCTGGTCTTGTGGCGGGTCGCCCTGCGGGCCGAGCGGTCGGAGACCAGACCGGCGATGGCGAGGTGGGTCTCGGCGTAGGTCTCGCGGCGGCTGGTGAATCGCTGGAGTGGCCGCCACTGCTTGTACTCGGCGTTGGTGTGCTCGACGCAGATTCGCTTCGAGGACTGGCGGCGGCGCTGTTCGCGCCAGGCATGGTGCTCGCCGTGCCGGGCGTCGTCCTTCGGCTTCTTGGGTGGGGCGTCGATCTGGCCGGGGAACTCGTTGGCGAGGCCCCGGTATCCCTCGTCGACCTTCGCTTTGACCTCGGGGTGCTGCCTGAACTGCTCAGCGATCCCTTCGGTGCGCACCGCGGTCTGGTCGTGCATGCGGCCGGGCCGCACCACCCCGCTGAACAGGGTGCGGCCCTGGCCGTCGCTGAAGGTGGTGGTCTTGATGGTGTTCTGCTTCTTCTTCCCGGACACGAAGGCCTTGCGGCCGGGACGGCTCGCGCGGGGGCGGCGGACCTGGACCTCGGTTCCGTCGATCCGCAACTCGACGCGCTCGGCGTCGGCGTAGGCGAACAGATCCTCCATCGTGCGCAGCCGCAGTCCGGGCCGGTCGGGGACGGCGAAGCCCCGGGCTGCCAGCAGTGGGCGGACCTCGCGGACCGAGCCGGAGACGGTGGAGCGGTCCACCCCGTAGAGCTCGGCGAGAGCCGCGTGCGGCAGACCCAGGCGCAGGTGCACCAGCGTGACCAGCAGCCGGTCGATGAACACCAGCCGCCGCTTCGGCCCGGCGCCTGCCGACCGACGCCGGTCTCCACCGCGCCGCTCACGCAGTGCCGATTCCCGTGCGGCCTCCCACCGCGGAGCAAGTTCTTCGAGCAACTCGCCGAAGTGTGCGCGGGAGATACCGGACAGGGCAGGATGGGAACAGCCCGCACGGGCCCAGGCAAGCGTCACAACTCGCCCAACCCGTGCGGCCCCTTCTGCGTCACGGTGTCGGCGTACGCGGCAAAGTGCTCGGCCAGGTACACGGAAACGTGCTCGGCTCAGTGGTGCCGACTGGGCCGCAGGAGGCACAGGTCGGTGGTCCCCAAATTCGGGTGACATTGCTCCTTTCCATAGGCATGATCGGCCAGTTGCTCTGACACATCTTCTTCGGGGGTCCGCCACGTCCATCGATCTCGAACTCGTAGCCCGGTTGATGCCGTGGTCGGCGGCTGACCCGGATGGGAACGCCTTCGAGTGGAACGACGAGGAGGAGGCGTGGCTCACCGCGCAGCTCGTCTTGATCGCGCCCGCGGTCGACGCTGAGCAGGGGGAGAAGTCCCGCTTCACGAGCGAGGCCACGAGGCTCCTGGTGTCCCGATACGGCCGGTGGGCCTGCGGCTGGGACTGGGAGGTCCGCAACGGCGGCGCCGTCACAGGCTGGTGCTGCTCTTCGCACTCGGTCGGGGATCCGGCGGAGACTGCAGCGCGGGTCGTGGCCTGTCTGCTGGAGTGGCGGGACTGGCTGGAGGACATGGCCAACCGGTTTGAGCGCCTTGCTCCGCCACCAGAGGCGGACGCGGAGGACCGCAGCTGGCACCTGGAGCGAGCAGCGATCCGCCTGGTAACAACGGTCGTGGACCACACTGGTGCCGAGTCGGGGTGGCACAATCTCTGCTGCGCTGTGCTGACCTGGTTTTTGTCCTCCGCCGGCCTGGGACCGGAGGATGCGCAGAGGGCGGTCGAAGCGGCGATCGGCGGCCGGTTCCGAAGCTGGTCCGCGCCCACCCGGACCGTGCTGGATACGGTGGGTCAGGACCTGGCGGTCAGTCTGACAGGCCGCAGGCCCTACCGTGACTGGTGACGCACTGACCGTGTGGTGCCAGGTCAGGCAGCAGGTCGACTGGGCGTCGGCGGCAACCGCGACCCCGGCATCCGTGCAGCCTGCCGTCGACGGGCTCGCCGCCTGGTTCGACGGCCCGGTCCGACACCGCGACCCTGACCGTGCCGACCGGCTCCTCGCCGCGATGGCCCTGTCCCGCACCGCGGCAGCACGAGGAGAACCGCTCACCCCCGCCCTGCTCGACGACTGGCAGCGGCTGGTCCTCGGCCTGCCCGACGTGCGCTACCGCCAGGGCGACGCCTTCGCCAAGGGCGGCCGGGAACGATACGGGCTGACGGGGCACACCTGGCGGGACTTCGCCGCCTGCCTGAGCCAGAGCACCGACCCCGCGGTCTCCTTGCCCGCCCGCGCGGCCAGGGCGTACCTGGACGTCGCCTTCTTCCACCCCTACCCGGACGGCAACGCCCGCCTGGCCCTGCTGGCCCTCGCACACATTCTGGAAGTAGCGGGAGTGCGCCTGGACCAAGTGGGTCCGCTACAGACCACCCGCTATGCGGACGATCAAGCCGGCGCAGCGGACCTCGCGGTCCTGATCGCCGTCCTGATCCGCGTCGCCCACCGTCGGGCAGCCGCAGCACCGCGCTGACAGAAGTCGCCGCGCATTCTTCTGTACGCGGCTGAGCACGTTTCCGTGTACGCCGACACACGGGTCCGCCGCCACCCTCACTAACGCTCCCAAGCTCGTAAGCACAGCGCGGGTCTTGTCCGAGTCGTAGCCGGCGTCCAGGTGCACGGTGACGTCGACGGGCAGCGTCCCCAGATCGTCCAGGCGGTCCAGGGTCGGGGCGAGCAGCGGGGAGTCGTGCCGGTTGGCTCCGGCCAGGACACGACCGAGCGGAATGCCGTACCCGTCCGTCATGCCCGAGCGTTTCAGGCCCCGTTTGCCGCGGTCGACCGGGGAACGCCCGGCCACTTCGCCGCCTCCGGGTGCCTTGGTGATGGAGCCGTCCACGGCGATCTGGTCGAGGACGAGGGCGACGATCCGGTCGCAGGACTCCAGCGCGATCTGCTTGAGCCGGGCGAAGACGCCCAGTCGTATCCACTCGTCGCGGCGGCTGCGGATCGTGGTGACCGAGCAGGTCGTGTCGGCGATCGCCTCATAAGAACAGCCGAAGCGCAGCAGCTGCAGCATCTTGTCGAAGACAATCCGGTCGCTGATGCGCCGGCGGTGGCAGCCGAGCGGATGGTCCGGGTGGTACTCCGCCCGCCCGGGCAGCAGGGCCGCGAATTGGTCCCAGAGCGGTTCGGTGAGCCATGATGGCAGCGCGGGCACAGGTCTCCTCAGTGATCACAGAGCGTCGTAACTCCATGATCACCGGGACCTGTGCCCGTTCTGCTGCCGGTGTCCCCAACGCGCCTGTCCGCGCGACCTCTCATCAAATGCGCGAGGCGCCTGGGTAGGGTTCGAGGGGGCGGCTCAAGCTTGACCGGCGCCCCAGGGGGCTGTTGGCGTCGACTGTCAACTGACAACCCCACAAGCGGGATCTCGCCCACCGCCCCAGGCGCTCACCCGTCATGTGAAGGGCGCAGTCACACCGGTCTCGTAGCGGGCGGTCGGAGAGTCGGACGGCCCGGCCCCGCGCCACCGAAACCCGTACGCGGCAAGCGGGGGCGACGAGCCAGCCGGCGGACCCGCAGGAAGCGCCCCCTGCCAGGCCACGCGGCCCTGGTAGGACTTGGTGAGGTGTACGCACTGGTGGCGTGTCTTGGTAGCCGTAGGCGCGTTGATGGTGTGTGACACCTGAGAAGATGGATCAAGTCCGGGAGGACCTGGAGGCTTTCACGGTGGAGACGTCCGGGGCCCTTGGGTGCAGCCGTCCGTGCCGGAGCACGCTTCGAACGCGGCCGCCTCGTCGAACGTCCCGAAGTCCGCGCGGCATGAATGGCCGCAATCGATGCCGGCCATCAGCCAGGGCCTCAGGTCACGCGCGCGGGAAGCGGGCGCGCATCGCATCGATGCATGTGTCCCGGGACGTGGGTCCGCCGAACCGGAGACGGTCATAGGCGCTGAACGCCGGTTCCAGCGAGTCGAGTTCATCGATCAGGGCGTGCAGCCGCTCCGCCCACTGCGCTGAACCGGCATCCGGCTCGTTCGCTGCGGCACTGATCGCGGTCGTCAGGTAATCCTTGCGCTGCATGGAGGCCGGGGTCACCGAGTGCAGGCACACGTACCGTCCGCTGAGATAGGCATTCCACTCCGCTTTCCCGCTGACAGGGTCGGTCCAGCGAGCGTTGAACCACGCTTCGAGCTGGTCTACGCCGCCCGCTTCGTCGGCGAGAGCGAACAGGTCGACCGGCACCATCTCTGCACCGTCGGAGCGCAGATATGCCGGAAGCGGCAGACGCTGCCCCAGCATCAGCCGGCGGACCACGTCGCTATCGCTGCCATGGACTGCGCACAGGTTCTCCAGGTCAATGAACTGCGCGCTGACATACGCGTCGTCGGCATCGGTCATGGGATGGTCGCCGTTTACCTCGCGGAACCGCTCGACGAGCTGCTGCTTCAGGTCTGTCTCCGACATTGGGTGGTCCTCCGGTGTCACCAGCGCAGGCCTCTCCCACACAGGATTCCGCAAGCTACCGGCCGAATGGTTCGGCACTCACCGAACCATCGAATGAATCAGGGTGCCCGAGACACCCTCGCCCTCAGACGTACGCCCGTCCCCCGACGGAGCGACCCGTTCTCGCCCCGTCAGTTCGTGTTGCGACGCAGCCGAACGCGGTACGAGTAGTGCTCCGGCAGGAAGTAGCTCACGGAGAGCTCGACCGGCACACCGGAAGGGGCGAGGTACAGCCGGTCGATACGCAGCAGGGGATGCCCCGTGTCGCAGCCTAGCCGCGCGGCCACCTCGGGGCCGGCCAGCGAGACCGTGACGGACTGCGCGGCCTCCGCGATGGGTTCGGGGAGGCGGCCTTCCAGGAGGCCGATCACCGTGGCCCGACTGTGCTTTCCCTCCTCCGTCACTTCGGGGTGGTTGGTCAGCAATTCCCCTACGTCCGGTGGAAGATAGACGATCGTCAGGCAGAACGGGACGTCCTCGTGCAGCCGTAGGAAGGCCAGCCGGTCCACCCGGTCGGACGCCAGACGCAGTCGTCCGGCCGCGTCGATGTCCACCTGGCGCCGCAGGGGTGACACCAAACGCATCGTGGTGTCGAGGGACAGCGCCATGAGGTCTTCGATCGAGCTGAACTGTCGCGAGTACTGCTCCTCCTGGGGCGCTGCGAACGTGCCCCGCCCGGGGACCCGGCGGACGAGTCCTTCGGACACCAGGTCCTGGAACGCGCGCCGCACGGTCTGGCGACTCAGCCCGCGGGAGGCGGCAAGCTCGGCCTCTGTGGGCAGGCGCACCCCCTCGGGGTACTCGTTCCGCCGGATCGCCTCGCGCAGCTCGTGGGCCAGGCGCACATAGGCGCTGTCCCGCACGCCGGTGCGCCGCGCCTGCGCCTGTTGTGGTTGTTCCGCCCGTGCCATGTCGCCTGCTCACCGCCCTGTCCGTGCCTGAGTCTAATGGCCGTACAGGTGCAGAGGACCAGGTGCCGAACCGCGGGGAGAGCACGGCCGGGACGCGGCCCGGCCCGAACCGGATCCCGACCACGACTCCTCAGGTCTCCAGGCCGCCGCGTGAGACGAGCTGGCCCGCGATCACGTTGCGCTGGATCTCGTTGGTGCCCTCACCGACGATCATCAGAGGGGCGTCGCGGAAGTACCGTTCGACGTCGAACTCGGTGGAATATCCGTAACCGCCGTGGATGCGCATGGCGGTGAGCGCGATCTGCATGGCAGTCTCGGAGGCGAAGAGTTTGGCCATGCCCGCCTCCATGTCCACGCGCCGCCCCGCGTCCGCCTCACGGGCGGCATGCAGGGTGAGCTGGCGGGCGGCGGTCAGCGACGTCGCCATGTCGGCGAGGTAGTTGCCGATCGACTGGTGTTCGTGGATCGGCCGGCCGAAGGTCTCCCGCTCCTGGGCGTAGCGCAGTGAGTCCTCGAAGGCGGCCCGACCGACCCCAAGGGCGCGTGCGGCCACCTGGAGGCGCCCGGTCTCCAAGCCCTTCATCATCTGGCCGAAGCCCTTGCCCTCCACACCTCCGAGCAGTGCGTGGCTGGGAGTGCGGTAGTCGTCGAAGACCAACTCGCAGCTCTCGACGCCCTTGTAGCCGAGCTTGGGAAGATCGCGGGAGACGGTGAGCCCGGGGCCGTGCTCGGCGAGCAGGATCGAGATGCCGCGGTGCTTCGGCTCGGCCGCGGGATCGGTCTTGCACAGCAGTGCGATCAACTGCGAGCGACGGGAGTTGGTGATCCATGTCTTGCTGCCGTTGACAACGTAATCGTCGCCCTCGCGCCGGGCCGTGGTGCGCAGCGCCTGGAGGTCCGAGCCTCCGCCCGGTTCGGTCAGGGCCATGGTCGCCCGGACCTCGCCGGTGGCCATCTTCGGCAGGTATCGGTTCTTCTGTTCCTCGGTGCCGAAGTGGAGCAGCAGCTTGGAGACGACCGTGTGCCCGCCCATGGCGCCGGCCAGGCTCATCCAGCCGCGCGCCAACTCCTCGGTGATCAGGACGTAGCAGGGGGTCGAGACGGGGGTGCCGCCGTACTCCTCGGGTATGGCGAGACCGAAGATCCCCAGGACCTTCATCTGCTCGATGAGGCCCTCGGGATAGGAATTGGCGTGCTCCAACTCCCGTGCGACGGGCCGGACCTCGCGGTCGACGAAGTCTCGTACGGTGCCGACGATCAACTGCTCGTCGGGGGAGAGGTTGTCCAGAGTGCTCACTGTTGCGCCGTCTCCTGGTCATGGTCCGTGGCGTCGATGACGCCCTGGCCGCGCAGCCGCTCGATGTCTGCGCGGGACCGGCCGAGGCCGGTGAGGATGTGCTCGGTGTGTGCTCCCGGAGCCGGTACCGGGTCCATGCGCGGGCTGACCCCGCTGAGGCCGGCCGGCGGGAGCAGCGCCCGCACCGGGCCGGGGGCTCCGGGCACGCTGATGTCGCGCCATCGGTCGCGCTCGGTCAGTGCGGGGTGGTCGAGGAACTCGGCGATGGAATTGACGCCGGCGTTCGCGACGCCGGCCTTGTCCAGTAGTGCCAGGGCGTCGTCGCTGTCCAGTTCGGCGAACCGGGCCGAGATGATCGCCTCGAGTTCGTCGCGGTGGGCGACACGGTCGGCGCCGGTGGCGAAGCGCGGGTCGGCGATCAGGTCGCCGCGGCCGAGGAGGGTGTCGCACAGCGCGATCCACTCCCTCTCGTTCTGAACCGACAGCAGGACGTCCTTGCCGTCGGCCGCGGTGAAGGGGCCGTACGGCGCGATGGTGGCGTGCCGGGCGCCGACGCGCGGGGGCTGGGTGCCGCCGTAGCGTGTGTAGTACGCGGGCTGGCTCATCCACTCGGCGAGCGCGTCGAAGAGGGACACCTCGACCGCGGGTGCACGGCCCGTGGTGGCACGGGTGTAGAGAGCGGAGAGGATGCCGCTGTATGCGTACATCCCGGCCGCGATGTCGGCGACCGAGATGCCGACGCGTGCGGGTTGCTCCGCCGTTCCCGTGATGGACAGCAGACCGGTCTGGCACTGGACGAGGAGGTCGTAGGCCTTGCGCCGCGACCATGATCCGCTCGTGCCGTAGCCGGTGATCGAGCAGGGGATCAGGGACGGGTGGCGAGCCTGCAGGTCCGTGGCGTCGAACCCCATGCGGTCGGCAGCGCCGGGTGCCAGGTTCTGGACGAACACGTCAGCTCCGGAGAGGAGTTCCTCCAGGATCTCCCGCCCGGCCTCCGACTTGAGGTCCAGCGAGAGGGACTCCTTGGAACGGTTGAGCCACACGAAGTAGCTGGCCTGGCCGTACACGGTCGTGTCATAGCGGCGGGCGAAGTCACCGCCGCCCGGACGTTCGACCTTGATGATCCGTGCGCCGAGGTCGGCCAGCTGGCGGGTGGCGAAAGGCGCGGCCACGGCCTGTTCGAGGCTGACGACCGTGATGCCTTCCAGGGGCAGAGGGTGTTGCCGGTCCATGCAGTCCCACCTTCTTCGGTGCCGATCGTCCGCAGGCTATTTGTACGGCCAAATGAGAAGGCCGTCAATGAGGTCATCCACGGTTCTTGGCTGTGCAGTTGATAGGTGCAGGTTGACGAGGAGTGAGTGAAGGGGGACGCTGTCCGGGATTTGTACGGCACAAGCTTCCCGAGTCGGACCGCCTCGAAGACTGGACGCAACGGAGACTGGCATGGCTGACCCTCGACCTCCCGCCTCGGGCCTCGCGCGCTGGCTCGACCCGTGGAGCCCGGCTCCTCTCACCGCTCAGGACGGGCTCGCCGCCGCACCCGTCGCCGCGCTGAGCAATGTGCTCGACCTCGACGCGACAGCCGCCGGCGAGGGGGAGGTGCTGCCGCCCCTCTGGCACTGGCTGCACTTCCTGGAGTGGCCTCCGCACCGGGAGCTGGGTGCTGACGGGCATCCCGCGCACGGGCATTTCCTGCCGCCGCTGCCCGACCGCCGGCGGATGTTCGCCGGCGGTCGGGCCCGGTTCGCGGCTCCGTTGCAGGTGGGTGCGCCCGCGCGGCGGACCAGTGACGTCGCCAAGGTCGAGATCAAGAGGGGGCGTACAGGCGAGATGGCCTTTGTGACGGTCCGTCATGAAATCAGCCAGCATGGTGAGATCTGCGTCACCGAGGAGCAGGACCTCGTCTACCGCAGCGGTGCGGACGAGCAGCGGCGCGCCGGGTTCGAGCTGGACCTCGGCGACGCCGAACCGGCGGACACTGCCTGGCAGTTCGCGCTGCGTCCCACGCCGGCCCTGCTGTTCCGCTACAGCGCGCTCACGGCGAACGCGCACCGCATCCACTACGACCTGCCGTACGCCCGCGACGACGAGGGGTATCCGGGCCTCGTGGTGCACGGGCCCCTGCTGGTCCAGCTCATGCTGGAACTCGCCCGCCGTAACGAACCGCGACGGCAGGTCCGCACGCTGTCGTACCGGCTGCGCAAGCCGGTTTTCGCCGGGGAGCACGTGCGTGTCCTCGGTGACCCGGAGCCCGGCGGGTCTGCGCGGCTGCGTATCGCGACCCGGCGCGACGCGCAGCACGCGAGCGCAGAGGTGGCCTTCGCGTGACGCTAACCTCGGCGCGCCTTGCGGCCGCCCGCGCTTTCCTGTTCGTACCGGGCCACCGGCCCGACCGCTTCGACAAGGCCGCGGCGGCCCACGCCGACACGGTGATCATCGATCTGGAGGACGCGGTTGCCGCCGCGGACAAGGACGCTGCCCGCCGAAGCGCCGGCGACTGGCTGGCAGGCGGGGGTCGGGCGATGATTCGCATCAACGCTCCCGGGACCCCCTGGTACACCGAGGACGTGGATCTTGTCACGTCATACGGCTGCCCCGTGGTGATCCCCAAGGCCGAGGATCCCGTCCTCATCGGACGCGTGGGCGCCGTCTGCGCGGTCGTGCCGCTCGTCGAGACGGCACTCGGAGTGGAGCGCGCCCTGGAAGTGTGCCGCGCGCCGGGCGTCGTACGTGCCGCCTTCGGCAGCGTCGACCTCGCCACCGAGCTCGGCGTCGACCACGACGACACCCTCGCCCTGGCGTACGCACGCACCCGGCTGGTCGTCGCCTGCGCCGCCGCCCGGATCGCCCCACCCGTCGACGGTGTCACCACCGCACTCGACGACGCCGGCGCGCTGGATCAGGACATCCGGCATGCCCGGCGGCTCGGTTTCGGGGGCAAGTTGTGCGTCCACCCCAGGCAAATTTCTCGCGTTCAGGACGGGTTCGCCCCGACAGCGGACCAACTGAGATGGGCACGCGCGGTGCTCGCGGCGGGCGAGGCGGTCTCCGCCGTGGACGGGGTGATGGTCGACAGACCCGTGCGCGAGCGCGCAAGGCGGCTCCTTGCGGCCGACGGCGAGCCCGTGCGGCCTTGACCCGTCGACCCTGCGTGGACCCTCCTGCCCTGACGGAAAGGCTCTTCCCGTGCGTGCTGTCGTCTGCCGGGCCTACGGGCCTCCGGAAAGTCTGGTCGTGCAGGAAGTGCCCGCACCCCGCCCAGGACCCGGAGAGGTGGTCGTCGCAGTGCGGGCGGCAGCAGTGAACTTCCCCGACGTGCTGATCGCCGCCGACCGCTATCAGGTGACGATGCCCCTGCCCTTCGTGCCCGGCAGCGAACTGTCGGGCAGGATCGTGGAGACGGGGCCCGGCACTACGGAACTGAGCCCGGGCGAGCGCGTCTACGCGTCGCTGCCGACCGGGGCGTTCGCCGAACGAGCCGTGGTGCCTGCCGCCTCGCTCACCCGAATTCCCGGCGGCATGTCCTTCGCGCAGGCGGCGGCGGCCGGGGTCACCTACCGCACCGCCCACCACGCGCTGCGGTCGATCGCGCGGGTGCGGCGCGGACAGTGGGTCCTGGTGCTCGGCGCCGCGGGCGGGGTCGGCTCCGCCGCGGTCGACCTGGCTCGCCACTTCGGAGCGCGCGTGGTGGCCGCTGCCTCTGGGCCGGAAAAACTGGCCCTGTGCCGGGCGCGTGGTGCCGAACACGCCCTGGACTACACGCAGCCCGGCCTGAAGACCCGTATCAAGGAGTGCACGGAGGGCGGCGCGGACATCGTCCTGGACCCCGTCGGAGGTCCGTACGCCGAGCAGGCTCTCCGCGGAATGCGGCGCGGCGGAACCTTCGTCACGCTCGGCTACGCGGCGGGTGACATCCCCACGATCCCGCTCAACCTCGTCCTGCTCAAGGGTGTGGCCATCCGCGGTCTCGAGGTGCGTACCTTCGCCCAGGACGCACCCGAGGAGTCCCGCCGCGACATGGCGGAACTGCACGCGCTGCTCGCGCAGGGGCGGATCGCCCCGCACATCGGCGCGCGGTACCCGTTGGAACGTGCCGCCGAGGCGCTGCGGCTCGTCGCGGACCGCTCGGCGCTCGGCAAGGTCGTGCTCGATGTGAGCGAGGACGACTGAACACGGTGACGCCGGCGGGGCGGATCGGCGCACCGGCGTCGACATAACCCTTCCCCGTTGAGTGACGTGAGAGTCAGAAAAATATTGAACGGTGAGGGCTGCACTCGCGTTTTCCGCGTTACGATCAGCAACGCATTCGTCAGATCGTAACGTTCGCCCTTGGGGGTGCGGCAGGCGTGGCGGGTGCGGCCATGTGGGAGGCAAGCGGGGAGACCGGAGGAAGCATGCACCTGACGGACATCGCTCGACGTCACCCGGACAATCCCGCAGTCGTCGCCGCAGCGACAGGGGATGTGCTGACCTACCGTGAGCTGGACGAGCGCTCGGTGCGCCTGGCCCGGCTGTTCGCCAACCGCGGCATCGGTCATGGTGACCACGCGGCGCTGCTCTTCGACAACGTTCCCGACTTCCACGTCGCGGCCTGGGCCTGCCAGCGTGCCGGCCTGCACTGGACCCCTGTCGACCGCCACCTGAACCCCGACGAGGCGGCCTACATCGTCCGCGACTGCGGAGCGCGACTACTCCTCGCGGCGCACGGGGTCGCCGAGTTGGCCGAGGCGGTCGCCGGAGGGGTGGACGCGGTGGAGACCCGGCTGTCCTTCGGCGGGCCCGTGCCCGGGTTCGAGCCGGAGCGTGAGGCCTCCGCCGGATTCCCCGCCGAACCGGCAGGCGACGAGCGCGAGGGCAGCCCCATGTTCTACTCCGCGGGCACAACCGGCCGGCCCAAGGGCATCCTGAGACAGCTCTCCGGCGAGCCCTTCGGCACCGGACTGCCCCTCGACCAGGCGCTGACGGGCCTGGCCGGACTGGGCCCCGGCACGGTGTATCTGTGCCCCGCACCGCTCTACCATGCGGCGCCGGCGGGCTGGACCCTCGCGACGATGCGCCACGGCGGCACGGTCGTCCTCATGGACCGCTTCGACGCCGAGCGGACCCTGCAACTCGTGGAGCGCCACCGGGTCACCCACGTTCAGTTCGTGCCGACGATGATGGTCCGCCTGCTCAAACTGTCTCCCGGGACACGCGCCCGGTACCGCACCGACAGTCTGCGCTCCGTGGTCCACGCGGCCGCGCCGTGCCCCGTCGAGGTCAAACGGGAGATGATCGACTGGCTCGGCCCGATCGTCCTGGAGTTCTACTCCGGCAGCGAGGGCAACTGCTTCTTCTCCATCGACTCCATGGACTGGCTCGCCCACCCCGGTTCCGTGGGCCGGGCCACGCTCGGGCGGGCCGTCGTGACGGATGACTCCGGCAGGGAGTTGCCGGTCGGCGAGGTGGGAACCCTGTGGTTCGAGGGCACCCCGGACTTCCGCTACCACAACGACCCCGGCCGGACTGCGAGCGCCCACGACACGAAGGGCCGCTCCACCCTCGGCGACCTGGGACGGATCGACGCCGACGGCTACCTCTACCTGGCCGACCGCCGGGTCGACCTGATCGTCAGCGGTGGTGTCAATATCTATCCGCGGGAGATCGAGGACGCGCTGACCATGCACTCCGCGGTCGCCGACGTCGCCGTGGTGGGCGCACCCGACCCCGAGTTCGGCCGTCGGGTGCGCGCGATCGTTCAGCCGGCCGATCCGTCGGCTGCCGGGCCGGGGCTGGAACGCGAGCTGATCGACTACTGCCGCGAGCGACTGGCCCCCTACAAGTGCCCGCGCTCCATCGAGTTCACCGAGCGGTTGCCGCGCACCCCCACCGGCAAGCTGCTGCGGCGACTGCTGTCCGACGGGCTCGCCGCCTGAGGCAGGTCCCACCGATCGGTCCGCCTGCCGGGCAGACCGTGAGCACACTGAGAGAGGAGCACGATTTCATGTCCGACGAGGTGCTGGTCGAGCACGCGGACGGCGTCACCGTGATCACCATCAACCGCCCCGACGCGAGGAATGCCGTGAACCGGGCGGTCAGCGAGGGTGCGGCGGCCGCGTTCGAGGAGTTCGAGGCGCGCAAGGACCTCACCGTGGCCGTCATCACCGGTGCGGGCGGCACCTTCTGCTCGGGGATGGACCTCAAGGCGTTCGTCGCCGGTGAGAATGTCATCCACGAGACCCGTGGCCTGGCCGGCATCACCCGGCAGCCCCCGCGCAAGCCCGTCATCGCCGCTGTGGAGGGCTACGCGCTCGCCGGCGGCTGCGAGGTGGTGCTCTCCTGCGACCTGGTGGTCGCCGCGGAAAACGCTCGGTTCGGGATCCCCGAGGTCAAGCGCGGCCTGGTGGCGGCCGGCGGCGGCCTGCTCCGACTGCCCCGGCGCATCCCGTACGCGGTGGCGATGGAGCTCGCGCTCACCGGCGACTTCCTCAACGCGCCCGACGCCCGCGCCTACGGCCTCGTCAACCGGATCACCCCGCCGGGCGGCGCGCTGGACGGCGCACGGGAACTCGCCGCTCGCATCGCGGCGAACGGTCCGCTCGCGGTCGCGGCCAGTAAGGAGATCCTCGCCCGGGCCGTCGACTGGCCCGCGGAAGAAGCGTTCGAACTCCAGGAACCCCTCATGCGCCCGGTGTTCGCCTCGGCCGACGCCCGGGAGGGCGCGGTCGCCTTCGCCGAGAAGCGCCCTCCCGTCTGGCGCGGAGAGTAGCACACCACCGGCCGGCGGGGAGTGTCATTCGACCGTGCGGCATTCCCCGCCGATCCGGTGCGCATGACGGGGCATCAGAGGCTGTCGCGGCGCCATGTGTACTGCCACGCCGCGCCGAGGAGGATCTCCTCGTCAAAGGGTAGCGCCGAGGTAAGCCCAAAGGCCGCCAGTACTTGATCTTGGTGGGTGTGGTGCTCGGTCCGTTCAACGCAGGCCGGCAACCGGGAGCGCGTTGACGCGGTTTTCGTACTCACGGCGGGCCTTGCGCTGGGCCGGGACCGCCATGGTGCCGTCGAGGGGCTGGCAGCGGTCGAGGAGTTGGCGGTGGACCGCGGGCACGGCAGTGACGCGAAGGGTGTAGCCCTGGCCGCGCCGTACGGTCACGCCCTGGTCGAGCGTGACGCGCTCGACGGGCTCCAGCTCGGCGGCGCGGAGGAAGTCGGCGACCTTGCCCGGCATGTCGAGGACGACCGGCAGTTCCGGGGCCGGGGCGCCTGGGTCGGCGGGCGTGTACTCGGGGTGCCGGTAAGAACGCTGTCACCAGCCGCAAACGGCAGTGATCTTGCGACGGTGTGACCCGTGTGGGTGAGTCCTGGGTTGTACGGCTGCGGTGAGTGAGGCCCCACGAGGACGATCGGCGATCGTGGCCCGTACTCCGTTGGACCTGGATGAACTCGTCGAGCACTGGACGCTGCTGAAGGACGAGCAGGCGCTCGTGTCCGGCAAGCGCGGAGCGACGCGACTGGGCTTCGCCATGCTGCTGAAGTTCTATACGCAGTACGGCCGGTTCGCCCGGAACCGGGCAGAGCTGCCGGGCGAGGCCGTGGAGTTCGTCGCCCGGCAGGTGCAGGTTCCCGCCTCGGAACTGGAGTCCTACGACTGGGCAGGCCGCACGGTCGAGTACCACCGCGCACAGATCCGGGAGCACCTCGGCTTCCGCGAGTGCAGCGTCGCGGACGCGGAGAAGCTGACGGCGTATCTGGCCGAGCACGTCGCGCACAAGGAGCGCAGGCCCGAGCAGGTCCGGGTGGAACTGCTGGTCCGCTGCCGCGCGGACAGTGTCGAGCCTCCCACGTCGGGACGGTGCGACCGGATCGTGGCGGCTGCTCTGCGGGCGGCCGAGGAGTCGCTGACGGCCCTGATCTCCTCTCGGCTGACCGCGGAGAGCATCGAGCGGATCGTGGCTCTGGTGGCCGGCGCCGACCAGGACGACGACGGACCCGCGGGCGGCGGCGCGGAGGGTGAGAACGCGCCGCCGGTTCTGGCGAAGGTCAAGGAAGCGCCGGGCAACGTGAGCCTGGAAACAATGCTCACCGAGATCGACAAGCTCCTGGCGGTGCGGGCGATCGGTCTGCCACGGGATCTGTTCATCGACGTCGCGCCGAAGGTGGTGGCCGGCTGGCGGGCGCGGGCCGCGGTGGAGTCGCCTTCCCACCTGCGGACGCACCCGGTACCGCTGCGGGTGACCTTGCTGGCCGCGCTGCTGCACGAGCGGGAGCGGGAGATCACCGACACGCTGGTGGAGCTGCTGATCTCCACGGTGCACCGGATCGGGGCACGGGCGGAGAAGAAGGTCACCGAGCAGCTGATCAACGCGTTCAAGAAGGTGTCGGGCAAGGAGAACATCCTCTTCAAGCTCGCCGAGGCGTCGCTGGGCACCCCGGAGGGGACGGTCCGCCAGGTCGTGTTCCCGGCGGTGTCAGGGGGCGAGGCGACGCTGCGGGAGCTGGTGCACGAGTTCAAGACCCGGGGGCCGGTCTACCGGCGTACGGTGCAGACCACGTTGAAGGCTTCGTACACCAACCACTACCGGCGTGGGCTGATCAAGCTGCTGGACGTGCTGGAGTTTCGCTCCTCCAACCACGCCCACCGGCCGGTGATCGAGTCCCTGGCGCTGGTGGCCCGGTACGCGAACGCGGGAAACACGACGTACTACCCGCTGGGCGAGACGGTGCCGGTCCACAAGGCGATGGGCGGGGACTGGGCGGAGGTCGTGCACCGCACCGACAAGCGGGGCCGGTGCCGGGTGGTGCGCATGGTCTACGAGGTCGTCGCCTTCCAGGCCCTGCGCGATCAGCTCAAGTGCAAGGAGATCTGGGTGGTCGGCGCCGACAAGTGGCGCAACCCGGATGAGGACCTGCCGCAGGACTTCGATGCGAGGCGGGCGGAGAACTACCGGGAGCTGCGCAAGCCGCTGGACGCCGCGGTGTTCGTCGACGAGCTACGCGAGCAGATGACGGCCGAACTGACCCTCCTGAATGACCGGATGCCGAAGCTGCCCTGGCTGGACATCGCCGAACGCAAGTCCGGGGCGATCCGGCTCACGGCGGCCGAGGCCCAGCCCGAGCCGCGCAACCTACGCAGGGTCAAGGCCGAGGTACAGAGGCGTTGGGGCATCGTGCCGCTCGTCGACATGCTGAAGGAAGCGGTGCTGCGGACCGGCTGCCTGGACGCGGTCACCTCCGTCTGCGGCGGCGGCAGCCTCTCGCCGGAGGTGTTGGCCGAACGCCTGCTGCTGGTCATCTACGCGTACGGCACGAACACCGGGATCAAGGCCGTGGCCTCCGGCGGCCACGGGCACACCGAGGATGAGCTGCGGTACGTGCGGCGCCGGTACCTGTCCGCCGAGGCCGCCCGCGCCATCGCCGTCCAGATCGCGAACGCCACCTTCGCCGCCCGTAGCACCGAGTTGTGGGGCCAGGGCTCGACCGCCGTCGCCTCGGACTCCACTCACGTCAGTGCCTACGACCAGAACCTGTTCACCGAGTGGCACTCGCGCTACGGCGGCCGCGGGGTGCTCATCTACTGGCATGTGGAGAAGAAGTCCCTGGCCATCCACTCCCAGCTGATCAACTGCACCGCCTCCGAGGTCGCCGCGATGATCGAGGGCGCCATGCGGCACGGCACCACCATGGACGTCGAGGCCAACTACACGGACTCGCATGGCCAGTCGGAAATCGGGTTTGGTATCACGAGGCTGCTGAACTTCGACCTGCTACCGCGTATCAAGCGGATCAACAAGGTGAAGCTGTACCGGCCGGTGGCCGGTGAACCGGACGCCTACCCGCAGCTGACCCCGGCGCTGACCCGCCCGATCCGCTGGGAACTCATCGCCCAGCAGTACGACCAGGTGATCAAGTATGCGACGCTATCCGCACGCGGACCGCGTCGACCGAGGCGATCCTGCGCCGCTTCACCCGCAACGCCTCCCATCCCACCTACGCGGCGATGCTGGAGGTCGGGCGGGCGCAAAGACCACCTTCGTGGCCCGTTACCTGCGGCTGCGTGACCTCCAGCGGGAGATCGAGGAAGGTCTGAACGTCATGGAGTCCTCCAATGGCGCCAACTCCGTGATCGCCTACGGCAAGGGCGGGGAGATCGCCTCGAACCGGCGGGACGAGCAGGAGATGTTCGTGCTGTGCCTGCGGATTCTGCAATCGGCCCTGGTCTACGTGAACACCCTGATGCTTCAGGACATCCTCGGCGAACCGGAGTGGGCCGGGCTTCTCACGCCCGCCGATCGGCGCGGCCTGACCCCGCTGTTCTGGTCGCACGTGCGTCCGTACGGGGAGGTCAACCTCGACATGGACACCCGCCTCGACCTTGCTGCGGTCAAACTTCCGGGCCCCCGAGTTCCGACGGACGCCGCCGATCAGCAGTCATCTGAGCGTGCGTGAAGCGTGGGCGAGGTCAGAGGGAGCGGTGGGAGGGAGAAGGAAACCAGATGGTCCACCTCCCTCCCGTAAACGTCATGTCGCTACATTCGCACTGCCTTGTGAGGCGTCTTCCTTGGAATGCGGCTTCCGGACGCCCCGCCCACGCGTACGGTCCATCTCCCGCCACTCCGGCCGCAGTCCCGCCAGATTCGTGGTGAGGAAGTACGCGGCCCCGCAGACGAGCAGCACCGGCGCGAGTCCGACAGCGGCCACCGCCGACCCGGCGAGCAGGCCGCCGAGAGGGATACCGGCCCAGGACAGAGAGTCACCGAGGGCGTTGACCCGGCCCAGCATCCGGCGCGGCACTCGCTCGAAGAGGACGGCCCCCAGCACGGGGTTGATGAAGCCGGCACCGAATCCGCTGACCGCAAAGACGGCCAGTACCGCCCCCAGCGGGGCATCGAAGGCGAGGATCAGGAACCTCGGTGCCCCGGCCAGCAGGAACCCGGCGAAGAACACCATCCGCCGCCGCAGCCGGTGCGCGACCGCCGCGGCGATCAGGCTCCCGCCGACCGCCGCGGCCCCCATCACACTGCCCATCAGACCGATCGCGGCCGGCCCGTTGCCGGACTCTCTGGCCCAGACGGGGATGAGCACCGTGGTGATCGCCGCGTTCAGCAGGTTGGTGATGCCGATCGTGACAATGACGGTGAGCAGCAACGGCTCGCCGCGAAGGAAGGTGAAGCCCTCGCCGAATCGTCGCCAGTAGCCCGGTTCCGTTTCGTCGGCCTGTGACGGGGCTTCCACGGTTGGGTGCCCCATGCCGTGCGGCAGCGTGAGTTTGATGATCACCGATCCGAGGGCGAAGCAGCCCGCGTTGACGGCAAGTCCCGTCAGAGGACCGAGCAGCGCCACCAGGGATCCGCCGACCGCCAGGCCGATGGTGGAGGCGAGCCGTTCGGTCACGCCGGACAGGCCGGTGGCCCGTTCCAGCGGCACCCGGCCGTGCTCGGCCGCTTCCGGGACCATCACCTCCTTGGCCAGGTCGCCGGGGCCGCGGGCCGCGCCGATCAGCGCGACCAGAACCAGCAGGAGGGGAAAGGACAACAGGTGCAGGGCGTGGAGCAGGGGAACCGCGGCGGCGGCGGTCGCGCTGGCCAGATCGGTGGTCCAGGAAACGGCCCGGGGGCCGATCCGGTCCACCAGTGGTCCGGTGAACGCCTTAACCAGCACGTAGGGGGTCATCTCACAGAAGGCGACCAGTCCGGTCTGGGTGGCGCTGCCGGTCGTGACGAGGACGAACCAGGGCAGTGCCACGACGGAGATCCGTGTACCGGTGAGCGACACGGCCATGGCCGCCAGTACCCCGGCCAGCGGCCGTAAGGACCTCTTGCCGGGTATGCCGCCGGCCTCCGAGGCGTCGTCGGTCATGACGTCGGGCTTCCTTCCGCTTCCTGAGGGCCGGTAGGGAGCGACGACGCGGCAGGCACGTCCAGTTCGGGCAGGACCTGCGTGATCACGGCGACCCGCTCGGCTCCCTCGGGGGCACTCGCCGCCGCCTCTGGCGTATCCCGCCGGTAGCGGGCGATGACGGCCCTCAACTCCTGGCGCAGGGCGACGGCTTCTTCGGGCGTGAGCCGCAGGGCCCAGTCGCTCATGTCGAAGGTGCCATGCCACGCACGGGGCATCGTCTGCAGCTCGTTCAGCGTCTGCTGAGTGCGAAGGGTGTAAGTGGCGGCGACGGACTGCAGATACGCCAGCGCGGCCTCGGGCTCTTGATCGGCCAGATCCCGGTCGTTGATCTCCGTCGTCTGATGTACCGAACGCCACCAGCGCTCTCGCGCGTTGCCGCGTTCGGCATCCTCCTCGACGAAGCCGGCCGCGCCGAGCTGGCGCAGGTGGTAGCTAGCCGTCCCGGAATTCACGCCCAGCCGCTCGGCGAGGCGGGTAGCCGTCGACGGGCCGTACTTCCGCAGCAGCTCCACCAGCTGCACGCGCACCGGATGTGCCAGGGCACGCAGCCCCTTGGCATCCAGCACAATCGAGTCTTCTTCAGCCCTCGGGCCATCCGGATTCTTCGATGCGTCGGTCATACCGCACACGTTAGACCGCAAAGAGTTCTTCGTAAAGGTTCCTTCGCGAAGAAGTCTTTGCGATTTGCCCTGCAAGGTGCCACTGCTCATCAACCGACCGATTGATGAGCAAGATCGGCAAGCGGCGGTGCGCGGCCGGATCGGCGCCGGATCATGCCCATAAAACGGTGTCAGAAAGTCGATGTGCTCAAAAACTTGAGGAACACCGTTTTCTGTACGATCTGGCGGGTGCAGCCACCCCAAGATGACGACACCTCCGATCTCCTCGCCCCCGTTCCAGCCGTACGGACCGGCGGCCTCGTGGGATACGCACGCGTGTCCACCAAGGGGCAGTTGCTCGACCGGCAGATCCACGCACTCACCGAGGCAGGGTGCATCCGGATCTTCTCCGACAAGAAGTCGGGCAAGAACGCCGAACGCGAGGAACTGTGGAAGGCGCTCGACTACCTGCGCGAGGGGGACACCCTCGTCGTCCCGTCACTGGACCGGCTCGGCCGCTCCATCCAGGACCTCATCGCGATCGTCTCCGGCCTGCGTAAGCGCGGCATCGGCTTCACCTCGCTGCACGAGGCCCTCGACACCACCACGCCCGGTGGACGCCTGGTCTTCCATGTCTTCGCAGCGCTCGCAGAGTTCATCCGCGAACTCATCGTCCAGGGCACCAACGAGGGTCTGGACGCTGCCCGCGCCCGAGGCGCCCGCCTCGGCCGCCCGCCGGCCATGACCGAGGAACAGGTGCGTCACGCCCGCGACCTGCTCGCCCGCCCGGAGAACACCGTCACCTCAATCGCGAAGCTCCTCGGCGTCTCCCGCAACACCATCTACAACTACGTGCCTGAGCTGAAGGGCGGCCGTCTCGCGCTCGCCGAGACGACGAACACGGCAGAACTGCCCCGGCCCTCCAGGTCAGAGGACTGATCACCGCCGTTTGCGGCTGGTGACAGGATTCTTACCAGCACCCCTACTCGGGCAGGAGGTCCACGACGGCAGTGCGGATGGCGCCGCGGCTGACGTCGTGCTCGCGGGCGAGGGCCGCGATGGACCGGCCTTCCAGGTACGCGGTGCGTACGGCGTCGGTCTTCGCGGCCGGGACGGCGGGGCGGCGCCCGCCCTTGTTGCCCTTCGCCTCGGCGGCCCGCAGCCCGTCGTAGGTCAGTTCGCGCTGGAGGTCGCGCTGGAGTTCGCCGGCGGCGGCGAGGGTCTGCACCATGAATTTCACGGTGGACAGCAGCTCGCCGGTACGCGGGTGGCGGGCGGTGAGGTCCATCGCGGAGAACGCGCCATCGTGGATGCGCAGGGCGAGGCGGTCGCGGTGCAGGACGTCAAGCACGTCGAGGATGTGCCCGGTGCCGCGCACCAGGCGGAACATCTCGGAGATGTGCACAGCGTCGCCCGGCCGCGCGTACGCGAGCAGCTCGCCGAACTTCGGCCGCTCCAGCGGGTGAAGGCGGCTGGAGGTCCCGGCCTGTTCCTCGAAGACAACCGGGGCCTCGATCCCGGCCTCGTCCAGCACCAGGTTCTGGCGGTCGGTCGACTGCTGGTCGGTCGACACCCGCTTGTAGACCAGGTTGGCCATGCCGCTCCCCGTTGTGGTGGTCGCATTCGACCCTAGCTGTCAGCAAACCCTGTCATCAGCCGTCATCGGATCTGATTGGATCTGCGCCGCCGTCGGGCCCCGGAAAGCCCGGGTTCATTGGACGCCCGCCGCGCCTGTCGTCATTCGTTCGTTTGACGACACGGAGGAGGGCCAGGACGTCCCTGCCGGAGCCCATCACTCTTCGCGCACCTGGTAGTTATGTGTGCGAGGAGGATCGGACCGGATTCGCGGTAGCGGGCTGAGGGCTGCGTTCGGTACAGGCGTCCGTGCGTTCGTCTAACGGTGGTTTTGCCGGAAGGGACCGCGACGGTGCCGTACCTTCCCGTGAAGCCGTGGCGAGCTATTAATACTGGTGCTCTCGCGCTTGGCAGTCAGGATGGCTGGACTTGGTCGAAGAGGGCGAGGGCTTCGGCAGGGTCCGGGCTCACGAGGCGTTCCAGACCGGCCGTCGTGATCTTCGCCCACCTGCCGGCCCGTGCCCACATCTGTTCCTCGAAGGCGCGGACGGCCTCGTCCAGATCTCCAGGGCCGGTGGCGATGGACTCGGCGAGTTCGGCGCCTTCCAGCAGCGCGAGGTTCGCGCCCGCCCCCAAGGGGGGCATCAGGTGGGCGGCGTCGCCCAGTAGCGTCACCCCGGGCACGTGGGCCCAGGTGTGGGACACGGGTAGGACGTAGAGGGGGCGGTGGACGAAAGCGGTGCCGTGGCGGAGGAGGTCAAGGACGGGAGCGGCCCAGCCGTCGAACAGAGCCAGCAGGCTCGATCGCACGGCGTCGACGTCGGCCAGGTCCAGGTTCGTGTGCCAGTCCAGCGGCGCGCGGAACTGGGCGTACACCTTGACGTGGCCGCCGCTGTTGCGCTGGGCGACGAGAGCTCGGTTCACACCGTACACAGCCACGGAACCGTCGCCGATCAGCCGGGCAAGGTCAGGGTGGCGGGTGTCGACGTCGTCGAGGAAGGTCTCGACATAGGTGACGCCGGTGTAGTGCGGTGTCGCCGACGAGACCGCCGGACGGATCCGGGACCAGGCGCCGTCCGCGCCGACCACGAGGTCGAACGTCTCCTGCCGCCCGTCCGCGAAATGGACCAGTACGCCATCCCGGGTCCCCGGCACCACCTCCGTCACGCCCCGCCCCCACTGAACGTCCAGAGGCCCGAGCAGCAGGTCACGAAGTTGCCCGCGGTCGATCTCGGGATTGGCCCGGTCATCTGGACGGGGTTGCCAGTCGCGCAGGACGGTCCCGTCCGCGTCCAGGATGCGCATGGCCTGTCCCTCGGGACGGGACAGCTCCTGGAACTCCGCCAGCAGCCCCGCCTTGTCCAGCGCGAGCTGGCCCAGCCCTTCGTGCAGGTCCAGGGTGCCACCCGGGGGGCGGGCGTCGGGGGCGGGATCGCGTTCGAGGACGGTGACGGGGTGGCCATGGCGGTGCAGGACGCGGGCGAAGGTAAGGCCGGCGGGGCCGCTCCCGACTACAGCGATACGGTGTCTCATATCGATACACTGTATTTGCTCATTACGATGCATCGCAACAGTTCGGAGTGACCATGACCGTGTGGGACCGGCCGGAGCCGCCGACTCGCCCCGTGCCGCTTGACCGGGAGCGGATCGTCGCCGCCGCCATCGCGCTGGCCGACGAGGGCGGCCTTGCGGCGGTGTCGTTGCGCAAGGTCGCCGCCCGGCTGGAGGCCGGCCCGATGCGGCTGTACGGATATATCTCCACCAAGGAGGAGCTGTTCGACCTCATGGTGGACGAGGTCCAGGCCGAGATTCTGCCCGAGGAACAGCCCGGTGACTGGCGGGAGGCGCTGCGCGTCCTCGCCCACCGCACAAGGCAGGCCGCCCTCCGTCACGAATGGCTGGCCGACCTGCTCGGCGGCCGCCCGGCCTTCGGCCCGAACGGCCTAGCCGTGGCCGAGTCGACCCTGTCCGCCCTCGACGGCCTCGCCGACATCGACACCGTCATGCGCGCCGTGGAGACGGTCAGCGCCTACTTCACGGGCGCGATCAGGCGCGAGATCACGAATCTGCGGGCCGAGCGCACCACGGGCCTGTCCAAGCACGACTGGCAGCGCGCCCGCGGCCCGCACCTGACGAGAATGCTGGCCACGGGCCGCTTCCCGGCGCTGACTAAGGCCGTGTACGAGGGCACGGACGTGGACGCCGAGGCATCCTTCGCGACCGGCCTGGACTGGGTCCTCGACGCCGTGGCCGCCAAACTCGCCCGGCCGCCGGCGTGACGCTCAGCTCCTGCCGAATGCGAGCGAGGCCGAGGGTCGTACTGCTCAACGGGCATGACAGGGTCCTTCACAGAGGTGACGGTCAGGCGGCTGTGCTGAAGCCGGAGGCGGCCGGGTCCTGGTCGCGAAGCTGGGTGAAGTCGACGTCGAGTTTCGGGTCGTACGCCTCGGGCTGGATACCTAGTTCGTGGGTGGAGTACTCGCCGAATCGTTTGATGTGCGCGGTCAGGTACGGCGAGATGTGGGCCAGGTCCTCCGGGTCGATCTCCCAGCCCTCCTCCAGGGGCTGGCGGACGATCTCCGCGATATCCAGGGCGTTGTGGAAGATCACCGCGTTCGTGAGCAGGGCGTTGAACTTCATCGCCTTCTCCTGCTCGATGGGGTCGTTGTCGGCGAGGACGCCCTGATTGCCGAAGCCGACCCACTGGGAGAACCGGTTGAACGACTCGACCTTGTTGGTCGCCGCGGTCACCCGCCGGCGAAGCGGCGCGTCCGAGAGGTAGCGCAGCAGCTGCACCGTGCGGATCACGCGGCCGACCTCACGGAAGGCGGTGTAGGTGGAGTTCTTGTGCGAGCCCGACCGCAGCCGCTTGAGCAGCGTCGAGGACGAGATGGCGCCCTCCCGCACGGACACGGCCACCTTCATCAGGTGCCGGAACTGGGACTCGATCAGATCCCAGTCGATGACGTTCTTGCCCGGTTCGCCGAACAGGGAGTCGATGTGGACGTACTCGCATCGCTTGGACGGACGGTAGAAGGTCAGGCCCTTCCAGTTCCTGATCCTGGGCATCAGATCGAAGCCCAGCAGATGCGCCAGGGCGAAAACGGGCACGCTCTGGCCCTGGGTGTCGGCGTGCACGGTGGTCGGCTTGACGTCGGAGGTGTTCTTGAGGAGGCCCTCGATGATGTAGACGGCCTCCCACACCCCGCACGGGATGAAGTGCGTGAACAGCGCGATATAGGTGTCCGAGATGTGGTGGTAGGCGATCCCGCCCGCCTTGCCGTACCGCACGCTCGTCTCGGCGAGCAGGTTGTTGAGGTACGTGTCCATGTGGGTGCCGTCCGCCGCCACGGCGGTGCCGTCGCCCCACGCCTGGGAGATGTCGAGGCGGGCGTGCGCGTTGACCAGGTCGGCGACGGCCTCGTTCAGCAACGCGATGGAGACTGCCTGTTGGCCACGTACGACAGCTCGTGCCCAGACACCCCGGGGATGTGCTTGGCCGCCTCGTACGGGCCCATGTTGGTGCCCTTGACGAAGGTGGTGAGCACGTACCGGCCGAACGGGTCCTTCAGCTTCGGGTCGTTGCCCGAGGGCGGACCGAAGCGGCGCCACCACTCCACCCAGTACGCTGTGCGAGCCACGATCCCCATGAGCGTGCGCTCCGGCATCCGGGCCTTGACCTCCTGCTCCAGGCGCTTCGCCGAGGGCCGCTGCCCCTCGGAGCGGTGCGGCTTGAGTGACGGGATGCCGGTCTCGGGGTCGATGACCAGGCCCTCGTTGTCCGGGTACCCGGCATCCGCCGCCGCGGCAGCGTTCCGCAGCTTGTCTTCCAGCTGCCGGCGGAAGGACGCCGCGTCGAAGGCACGGGCCTCGCCCTCCTCGCACAGCCCGACCTCCACCAGGTAGTCGGCCAGTTTCTCCTGGATGTCCTCCCACGCGAGCAGCTGCTCGGACCAGTCGGCGTACTCCTCCGAGCCGACCACCGCGACGTCCCCGGTGCGCAGCTCCTCGGCGAGGTGGGTGAAGACCATCGCTTCGAAGTGCTTGCGGACGAACCGGCCCGGCCGCGTCTTGTCGAGTACGGCCTTGCGCCAGTTCTGCGTGGCGAAGGAGATGTCGATGGTCTTGCCGTTCTCGCCGAGCGCGGTGATGTACTCGCCGCGGGCGCTCACGTGCCGCATCGCATGCGCGAGCGCGGTCAGCACCCGCCCGTCCTCGGACGTGGTGGTGAACTCCAGCTTCTCCGCCAGGTCGAACATCACCGACCGGTCCCGGCCGAGCTGTCCGTACAGCAGCACTTCCCAGAAGTTGCCGTGATGCGCGGAGACCTTCTCGATCTGCTCGTACTGCCCCGCGAACCCGCCGAAGCCCTCGACCGCCTTGGTGACCGCCCCCAGGCCCCCGGCCTGCACCAGCTGGGCCTTGGCCAGGGCAAGCACGGTCGGGGAGACCTCCCCGCCCAGGCGCCGGGCAACCTCCTCCACCGGCGCTGCCTCGTCCAGCCCTTCCAGGGCCTTCACGGCCTCGGCAGTCATCGCCGCGGCCTTCGCCAGCGCCTCCTGGGCGGGGCCGCCGTCGTCGAGGTTCTTGAGCACGGTGCGGTAGTTCCCGATCAGGGCCTCGACGATCTCCCGCTCGGCGAGCCGGATCTCCTCCAGCTCCTCCTTGGCCTTCTTGATCTTCATGGCGACCCGCTTGCAGAACATCGTCGCCAGATCGTCCCGTGCCCGCATCCGTGCCTTGTGGGCGAGGCAGGCCAGCAGCGCGATCCGCTTGACGGGCGCGTAGTCCCGCAGTTCGGAGGCGTCTGCCGCGTCCGCTTCCCCGGCGAAGTCGGTGACCTTCGGCGCCGCGACGCCGTCCACCCACACCGCGGTGTCGCCGAGCTCATCCAGCCACTCCAGGTGCGTGAACAGGCGCTTGAAGTGCGACCAGCTCGGGCCCTGGGCGGTCTGCTTCAGCCGGTTGAACTGCGTGGTGCCGTCGCTGTCGCGCTCTTCCAGCAGCCGCAGCATCCCCGCCTGCTCGGCGAGGCTCATCCGGTCGTGGATGCCGCAACAGATCGAGGCGTTCACCTCGGTGCGGATCGTGGAGGTCATCGTGTCGAAGGTGGAGAACGCCGGCAGTTCCAGCCCGGCCGCCACCACCTTCTCCAGCGCGATATTGATCAGGTCGGCGGGGCGGTTCTTCGTAGCGGCCTCCTTGCGGATCGCCGCCTCAGCGATCTGCCGGGCCTGGGACTGCTGGTACTTCGTCCCCACCCGCTGGCGCACCTCCGTACGCTGCCGCTCAGCGGTGCGGCCCGTCTCGTACAACGGGAGCGTGCCCTCCGGCAGCTCGACCGTACGGCGGACGAAGTCGACCACCATCTCCGGATACTCGTCCGGCTTCGGGAACCGGCCCATCCGCTGATACGACTTCAGCGTCAGCAGCAGCGCGAGCTGATGCCCGTCGGAGTCCATCCGCTCAGCCGCCCACGCAGCTTCCTCCCGCGTCGGCGCGAAGAAGAGATGCAGCTCATGCGCGGTGATCAGCCGCTTGAACCGCGGGTACGCGGTCCGCTCGATCGAGGTCACAAGTCCCGCCCCAGGCCTAGAGATCAGTCAGTATCAGCACCAACGACTTTCGGCCGAATGGGTGACGGCCACTACTGCACAGGGCGCCAAGATCAAGTACTGGCGGCTTTTGGGCTTACCTCGGAAGCGACCGCAATTTCATCTGATGCAGCACTGCGGTTGGGCTGCACACCGGAGGATCTGTCACTCATCGACGCAGGCCAGGGCCTCAGTGCATGCGGTCTCTCCAGCCGGGCAAGTCGATTCCGTAGCCCTCAACGCGACCAGGGGCAGGCTTCCTACCTGCACGTTTGCGATCAGCTTTCATCTGATGAAAGATTCCTTCGCCTGATGTAAGTGACGGAGAGTGCTTTTGATGAGCAGAAACAGCCTCGCACCGGGGGCAGCGGGGCTGCATCTGGTCAGCGATCTGCCGCTGCTGCGGCCCGACGAGCAGGTCTTCACCGCGATGCTGGACGGCTGGCGCAATCAGCAGCTGGCACGCAACTTGGCGTTCTCCACGATCGAGGGCCGGGAGAAGACGGTGCGGGCGTTCGCCCGGCATGCGGATGCCTTCCCGTGGACCTGGTCGCCGCAGATGCTTGACGAGTGGATGGGCGATCTGCGAGCGGTCCGCGGGCTGAAGCGCTCCACGCTGCGCAACTATCAAGGCGCCGTACGCTCGTTCTGCGAGTTCGCCGTCGACCCCGCCTACGGCTGGGCGGCGACCTGCGAAGAACGTTTCGGCACCCATCCCATACAGGTCGTGCACGAGTGGAATGCCGCGGTGCACGTGGAGGACGCCGAAGCCGACGCGGCGAAGTGGCCCTTTACCCAGGACGAGTTGCAGGCGTTCTTCGATTACGCCGACGACCAGGTCACCAAGGTTCGCGGCCGGGGCCGCAAGGGCTGGCTGCCCGCGTTCCGTGACGCAGTGCTCTTCAAGACCGCGTACGCCTTCGGCCTGCGTCGCAACGAGACCCGGATGCTGGACACGGTCGACTTCGGCCGCAACCCCGAGGGCCCGGAGTTCGGCGACTACGGCGTCTGCTACGTCCGCCACGGCAAGGCGAAAAAGGGCTCGCCCCGAAGCGCCGCAGCGTGTTGACGGTCTGGGACTGGTCGGCGGAGATCCTCCAGCAGTGGAACGAGGAGGTCCGGCCACTGTTCGCCACTTCCGGCACCGGGGCTCTGTGGCCTTCGGAACGCTCGGCCCGCATCGGCTTCTCCCAGATGAACACCCGCTTCGCTGCCTACCGGGACGCGCTCGGCCTGGACGAGGGACTGGACTTCCACTCCTTTCGAAGGTCGTACGTGACCCACCTGATCGAGGACGGCTGGGACGCCCGGTTCGTCCAGGAACAAGTCGGTCACGACTACGCGTCCACGACCGCGATCTACACCTGCGTATCCTCCGACTTCCGCACCCGCACCCTGCGCCGAGCGCTGGACGCGACGATGGAGGCCGCCCTGCGGCCGGCAAGGAGAGCCTGATGAAGCGCCAGGTCAGCTACCAGTGGCGGCTGCGCGAGGTGATGGCCACGCGCGGCATCTTCGTCGCCTCCGACCTGTCGCCGCTACTGGCCGACCGCGGCATCGAGCTGTCCTCGGTCCAGGTCTGGCGACTGGTCACCCAGACCCCCGAGCGGCTGTCCCTGCCCGTCCTCGCCGCCCTCTGCGACATCCTCGACGTCACTCCCGCCGAGTTGATCGCCACCAAGGCGGAGAACGCGGCCCCGCGCCGCACCGCAGCTTCCGGCGGCGCCGACGTGGTCGACCTCGCGGCCACGG
Organism: Streptomyces sp. NPDC058231; assembly: GCF_042882275.1. Classification (NCBI taxonomy): domain Bacteria; kingdom Bacillati; phylum Actinomycetota; class Actinomycetes; order Kitasatosporales; family Streptomycetaceae; genus Streptomyces; species Streptomyces sp. NPDC058231. The sequence goes on from NZ_JBHVWN010000012.1 coordinate 36,035, forward strand.
TCCGTCCCAAGCGGGCACGGGTCCGCCCCGAGAAATGAGCCGCACCCGCATCCGGCCCGAGGACCTGTTCTGCGCACGCTGTCACCGGGCCGTCCGTCTCGGAGCCGCCCACTGGCCCGAGGGCTACCTGTGCTCCGCCTGCTACGACCACGCGCTGGAAACTTACGGGCAGTGTGTCGGCTGCGGCGTCGACCGTCTCACCCCCGGCATCGCACCGGACGGCGGCCGGTGGTGCACCAACTGCGCGGGCGGCCTGGGCGAGTTCCACTGCGAACGCTGCGGCCGCGAAGCCCGCCGCTACCTGCGCGGAGTATGCGGGAACTGCGTCCTGGCCGAACGCCTGGAAGAGCTCCTTGACAACGGCGCCAGCCGCGTCCGGCCCGAACTTGTTCCCTTCTTCGAAGAGGTCAGGTCCGTGCCCCGCCCCAAGGCAACGCTGACCTGGGTCGGCAAGCCACACGTCCAGCAAATCCTGCGCGCCCTCGCCCTCGGCGAAGTGCCCCTCACTCACGAGGGATTGAGCACGCTGTCGCCCTGGCGGTCGGTCGCCCACGTCCGTGACCTGCTCATGCACACCGGCGTCCTGCCGCACCGCGACCGGCACCTTCTGCTGTTCGAACGCCGACTGCCCGAATGGCTCGACACCATCGAGGACGTTGAACACCGTCAGCTCCTGAACCGCTTCGCTGCCTGGCACCTGTTGCGCAAGCTCCGGGCCACCGCCGCCAAGCGGCCCCTCGGCCCCGGGGCCGTCACCTCCGCCCGTGCCCGGCTCATCCAGGCAGCCGCCTTCCTCACCTGGCTCGCAGACCGAGACCGCGCCATCAGCGAGTGCACCCAGGCCGACCTCGACGCATGGTTCGCCGAGAAGGCCACTGTCCGCCGCGTCGTCCAATCATTCCTGCGCTGGAGCATGGACCACCAGGTGATGCCCCGGTTGAAGGTCCCCACGATGCGCACGGAGAACCCGGCCCCGATCAGCCAGCACCACCGCATCGCCTTGATCCGCGAGGCCATGACCAGCGATGACCTCCCGCTCATGGAACGGGTCGCAACCGCCCTGATCCTCCTCTATGCCCAGCCGGTCCGTCGGCTCGTCCGGCTTACCGTTCATGACGTTCAGCACGACGTTGACCAGGTCGTACTCCGCCTCGGCGATCCGCCCACACCGGTCCCCGAGCCCTTCGCCGGCATGCTCCTCGACTACCTACGCACCGGACGGCCGAACCGGCCAGGCGGCACTCTTCCCGCCAGCGACTGGCTCTTCCCCGGACGCCGGGCCGGGCAGCCCATGGACCCCGCCGCCCTCGGCAAGCGACTCACTGCCGCAGGCATCCCCACTCTCCACGGCCGGACCGCCACCCTGAGGCAGCTCGTCCTCCAGGCGCCGCCATCGGTGATAGCGGGGATGCTCGGCTACCACGCCGTCCACACCGAGGCCGTCGCCGCCCAAGTCGGAGGGGCCTGGAAGAAGTACGCCCCCGGCGACCACACCCGATGAAACGATCCGCGCAGAACCTCACCGGAGGAGAGGGCAGTCCGATGTCCGCCAAACGCTCACTCACGCGCGCACTCACCGAATTCGCGTGGCCCTTTGGAAGCCGCAGTGGCCAGAGGCCACGTCCGCTTGACCTCTTCCTTCTGGAAGGCACCGCGCCCGAAACAGCGCGGATAGTCGTTGAAGAGGTGATCCGGGAGGTGGCACCTGACGCGGCTTCGACGGACATTGATCTCATTTCCGACCTCCCCTGGCCTTCGGATGCCCAGGCCGCCCTCGCCGCCATCGTCGATGCGACGGGGGCTCGGGAAGGGGAGACTGCCGTAGTCCTGGACCTGACGGACGAACGGCAGCGCGAATGGTTCATCACCCTCGTGCCGCACACCATCTCCGCAGAGATCTGGGGGCCGACGGGATCCGGAGTCTCCTTCTCCGCAAGCGACACCGGAACGGTGATCGGGTGGAGGCTGCCTGCTGAGCGGTGGGAGAGGGTCCGCGCGCGGCTATGGCACCGAGACATCGACCCCGACACCGCAACACAAAGGGCTACCTGAGGCCGCCCTGACAGACGGTAATCGGAAGCAGCGCAAGCCCTCGATTACAGGTCACCTGATCACAGACTCCTACCAGTACGCTACCCCGTCAAGGGAGCCGGGCTGCGCCGGGCCAAGGCGGCGGGCGGCTTCCACACACCGCTCGTCGTTGTGGAGAGCGAGCCCGTCCGTTTCCCTGGTCGACCAGTCGGTGAAGATGTCCAGGGCCGGGCCGGCGAACGGGTCCTCGTCGCTGTCGTCGAAGAGATGGGTCAGCCGCAGCACTTCGGCACCGAACAACCGGCGGGATGGGTCCGGATGCGTGCACAGCGCCGCGGCAGCCGTCCAGGTCTCCTGATCGCGCCGGTGGGCCAGCAAAAGGGTGGCATTGCACCACGCGGTGTGGTCCTGGTCGGGGTACGTCAGGGCCCGGTCCATGAGCTCCTCGAAGGAGGTACGGATACCGAGCAGTTCCTCCAGGCGTGTGAGGATCGCCGCGTGCCCGTCCCGCACGGTCAACCCGCCGAGGGCGAGCTAGTCGACGCCGCTGAACTCGGCGTCCTGAATCCGGGTACGGACGACGGCATCCCGGGTCCCCGCGCGCCGCCGCAGTTCGGCTTCGACCCCCGTCTCGTGCCAATGGCGGGCAAGGTCCCGCGCCTCCAGAAGCTCGGTCTCGCGTACCGCCCACGGACCCTGCTGTCCACAAGCACCTCGACCAGCGCCGGCCGGGCCGAATCGACCGCCTCGTACAGCGGTAACACGTCCGGCCCGCACTGCCCGGGATCGGCGCCGAAATCGAGCAGCGGTTGGGCGCTCGACGCGGAGTACGACCCGACGGCAAGCCAGAACGCGAGCGTTCCGTCGGCGTCGCGCACGTCGGGATCACTGCCGCCCAAAAGTAGGCTCTCCACCAACTTGGCGTCCCCGGCCCGGACCGCGGAGATCAGGGGCGGCTCCAAGCCCGGGGCGCGGCTCACACCCGTAACCACGCCCATGTCCCTGCTCCCCCGTCGCATTCTCGCAGCGCGTGAAGTCCAGGGCCGCCGGTCCGGTCCCGCCGGCGGCGGAGCTGCTGCGCAACCCGGCCGGCCGGCGCGAGGAGCTGGTGTCCGGCCCCGGCACCATGGACCGGGCTGATGCTGGACCTGCGTCAGGACGCGGACGGACCGCTGTCGAGTGCCTGCGGGACTCGTGGAGCGACAGAGTCGACGCCGAGTTCGCCCCGCCCCTTCCACCGGCTCAGCGGCCGCCGAACCGGACCGGTAGGTCGTCCACCATCGACACGAGCGTGGAACCCCGCTTGTGCGGTGCCCCTACCACTTCGAAGTCGGGGAACCTGGCGAGGAGTTCGCCGAAAATGACGGCGGCCTCCATCCGGGCGAGCGGCGCACCGACGCAGATGTGCGGCCCGAAGCCGAAGGCCACGTTGCGCTTCACCGGCCGGGTGATGTCGAACTCCTCGGAGCGCTCCCAGACGTCCTCGTCGCGATTGGCGCTCTGGTAGAGCATCACGACGTAGTCGCCCTGGGCGATGGACTGCCCGCGGATCTCGGTGTCGGCCGTGGCGGACCGGCCGAAGGCGACCACCGGACTGACCATGCGCAGCATCTCCTCGACGGCCGGAGCCATCAGCTCCGGCTGCCGGACGAGCAGCGCCCGCTGGTCGGGGTGCTCGGACAGGAGTTGCAGGCCACCGGTGACCAGCCCGCGGGTGGTCTCGGTGCCGGCGCCCAGGAGCAGCTTGCAGAAGGTCAGCAGGTTGACCTCCGACAGAGGCTGCCCACGGAACTCCCCGTGCACCAGGGCCGATACGACGTCGTCCTTCGGATCGGACCGGCGCAGTGCGCACAGTTCGCGGAAGAACTCCAGCAATTCGGCGATGTTGGACGCGTGTTCAGGTTCTGTGCGGGCGTCCGTCTGGAGCATCGCGCTGTTGGTCCACCTCCAGAACTCCGGCCACCGGTCGCGGGGTACACCGAGGAGTTCGGCGATCACGTAGGTGGTGGCCGGAGCGGACAGGGCCTCCACTGCATTGCTGACCCTGTCGGCGTCGATCCCCTTCAGGAGGTCCCGGACGATTCGGCGTGCCTTGTCCGTCATGGCAGCGACGGCCTTCGGGGTGAAGGCCCCGGAGACGAGTCTGCGCAGCTCGGTGTGGTCGGGCGCGTCGCTGCGGATCATGTGGGAGGCGCCGGGCATGTGCGGGCCGTTGCCGTCGCGGTCGTGCGCGTCGGAGATCAGGGTGCCGCGCGTGGACGAGAAGAGGGTGGTGTCACGTCCGACGGCGCGGACGTCCTCGTACCTGGACAGGGCCCAGAAGTCGCCCTGCTCGCACCAGTGCACAGGAGACTCGGCCCGCAGCCGCGTATAGGCGGGATGGGGGTCGCCGGAGAAGAAGTCGGGGGCGGTCAGATCGGGCTGGAAGGCGGGGGTGGTGGTGATCGGCATGGCTGGCTCCAGCGGAGGCGGTTCAGGAGGTCACGGTGGTGCAGGCCACGTTCACCAGGAGATGGGACCGAGGCCCGCCTCGCGGCGGACGCCGTCGATGTGCAGACGGACCGAGTCGTGGACGGACCTCAGCTTCCAGTCGAACTCGGACACGGCACGACTGTTGTCGAAGACCTGTGCGTAACTGGGGGCGCGGTCCGGGTTCGCCGGGTAATCGATGACCCCACTGGGAAGCAACTCACCAAGAAGCGCTACGAGTTCCGCCATCGACACGTTGTGTCCGCAGGCGAGGTAGGTGTCGTGGCGGAGTGCGGGCCGAGTCAGCAGCTCGGTGAGCAGGGCGGTCAGGTCCTGGACCGCGATGACGTTGTCCCTGGCCTGCGGGCCGTACGGGGCGAGACCGGTCTCGCCCACGGCGAGCCGTTCGATCAGCCGGGACGGCCAGATGGTGCTGCCGGGACCGAGGATCGACGACGGCCTGACCTTCACCACCTCCATGCCGTGGACCTGTGCGTAGCGGTCGGCGACCGCCTCGTTGAGTGCCTTCATCCGGCCGTACATGCTGCGCGGGGCGAGCAGATCGTCCTCGGTCACCGGGCGGTCGCCGTACAACTCCTGGGGGCCGTAGGTGCCCACCGTGCTGGCCAGCAGCAGCCGGCGCACCCCGGTGAGCCGTGCCGCCTCCAGTACGTTCGTGATGCCTATGACGTTGATCTGCGAGGCGAGCAGGAAGTCGGAGAAGTCCGGTGACATGAGCGGACCCATGACGTACGACAGGCAGGCCACCTCGGAGATCTCGTGGCGTTGCATCAGGTCGACCATCTGGTCGAGGCGGGAGATGTCACCGCGCGCGTATGTGATCGACTCACCGGCACGGCCCTCCGCGTCGACGGGTGCGGTCACGTCACAGGCCACGACGTGGTGGCCGGCGGCGGCGAGGGTGTGCACGAGCTCGCGGCCCACCAGGCCGGAACTTCCCAGAACAAGAATGGACATGTGCTGTCTCCCGATGGCGGCGGGCCGCGAGGCCCGCCGGGTGAGGCCGCTCAGGCGCGGACGATGGTCTGGAACTCGATGTAGGCGTCGAAGCCCTCGGGGCCGCCCTCGCGGCCGAGGCCCGACTGCTTGAACCCGCCGAACGGCCCGAAGGGGTCCAGCGGGGACGGTGAGTTGACTGCCACGGAGCCCGCCAGGAACCGTCCGGCGACCTGCTCCGCACGGTCGGGATCGCTGCTCCACACGGCGCCCGCCAAGCCGTAGTCGGAGTCGTTGGCGAGCGCAACCGCCTCGTCCTCGTCGTCATAGGTGAGGACCGTGGCGACGGGCCCGAAGATCTCCTCGCGGGCGATGGTCATGTCCGGCGTGACCTCGTCGAAGAGTGTCGGCTCGACGTACCAGCCGCGGTCGAGGCCCGCACGGGAACCGCCGTGCACCAGCCGGGCTCCCTGCGAACGGCCCAGTGAGACCAGGCGTTCCACCCGGCTCCGCTGGCGCTCGGAGATCACCGGGCCGATCTGTGTGGCGGTGTCCTGCGGGTCCCCGACCCGCAGCGCCGCGACCGCTTCCGCCAGGGCTTCCACGGTCTGCCGGTGGCGTCGGCGGGGCACCAGGATGCGAGCCTGTGCGGCGCAGATCTGGCCGCTGTTGGCCATCGCCCCCATGACCAGGGCCTTGGCGGTGTCGGCCGTGGGCTCCAGGTCGTCAAGGAGCAGCGCCGCCGACTTGCCGCCCAGCTCCAGCGTGCAGCGTCGCAGGTCGTGGCCGCACAGTTCGCCGATTCGGCGGCCCACGGAGGTGGAGCCCGTGAAGCTCACCTTGTCGACGTCCGGGTGGCGGATCAGGTGCTCGCTCACCTCGGCCGACGCGGGGACGATATTCAGCACCCCGGGCGGCAGACCCGCGTCGAGGGCGCACTCCGCGAGCAACTGCGCGTGCAGCGGGGCCTCTTCCGATGGCTTGAGGACGATAGTGGCACCCGCGATCAACGCCGGGGCGAGCTTGAGGGCGCTGATGAACAGCGGCGCGTTCCACGGCACGATGGCGACCACCACGCCGACGGGCCTGCGGTGCACGCGCAGGGTGCGTCCGCGTGAGCCGTCCCGGGTCTCGGCCCACGGATAGCGTTCGGCGAGCTCGGTGTACGCCGCGAAAACCCCCTGCGTCTTGGCGATCTGACCGGCCGGAAGGGTAGCGCGGGGCAGGCCGACCTCGGCCGTGAGTACGTCGACGAACGCGTCGGCGCGTGCCGTGACGGCGTCCGCGAAGCGGCCGACGGCTGCTGTCCGCTCCTTGACGTCCAGGCCGGTCCAGCCGCCGTCGTCGAAGGCGCGCCGCGCCGCGGCGACGGCCCGGTCGGCGTCAGCGGCCGAGGCCAGCGGCACACTGCCGATCCGCTCCTCGGTGGCGGGGGAGTACACCTCCAGCCGTTCCGTGCTCCCTGGGGTGGTCCACGCACCGTCGATGAAGAGCTTCTGATGGTCCTGCACGAAGAGATCCTCGCTTTCGCGGGTACGGCTCGGTCCCGGCGTGAGCGACACAGCCGATACGGTGGGTGAAAGATAACTTCGCTGTCAGATATGGGTCAACGTCCATGTCGCGAATAATTGCGTGAGAGAGCCGACGGTCCGCTTTGTGGTTGAAAATCCTGGTGGACTGAGAAGCCAAGCCTGCTTCGTCCATTGCGACAGTGATGTCAGATGTATAGCTTTCCATGCAAGCAGAGTCGCATCCTCGGGAGGCAGTCATCAGCAACCACCAGCTCCGTCGGACGGCCGGGGGACTCGGCTGTTACGTCCTGCCCGGCGGCGTCGACGACCCCCGTGAGGGGCTGGCGCAGGCCCGGGCGGCCGAGCGCCTCGGCCTGGACGCCGTATGGATCGGCGAGCGGTACGACAGCAAGGACCTGCCGTCCCTCGCGGGCGCGATCGGACAGATCACCTCGCGGGTGCGGATCGGGGCGGCCGTCACCCACACCGGGCTTCGCCACCCCATGGTGCTCGCGTCCATGGGGCAGACCCTGCAGTCGCTGACCGGGGGCCGTTTCGTCCTCGGGTTCGGCCGCTCGGCGAGCTGGCGTTGGGACTCCTACGGCGTACCGGCGCCGACCCTGCGCTCCCTCGCCGACACCGCGGACATCCTGCGCCGGCTCTGGGCCGGTGAGACCGTCTCCTACGACGGACCCGCGGGCAGCTATCCGGGTCTCCGGCTGCCCCGGCGCCCCGATGTCGCACCGCCGCCCCTGCTGCTCGCCGCGGTCGGGCCGCGCACCCTCGAAGTCGCCGGAGCCTCCTACGACGGGGTGATCCTCCACCCGTTCCTGACGGTCGACGGGGTGCGGGAATCGGTTCGGCGAGTGCGGGAGGTCGCGGCACGGGCCGGGCGGGACCCCGACGCGGTGCGCTGCGTCGCCACGGTCGTCGTCGCCCCCGACGCTTCGCCGCCCGAGGAGGATCTGGCCGTCCGGGCGCGTGCCGCCGGCTACTTCTCCGTCCCCGGGCTCGGGGACGCACTGGTCCGTGCGAACGGCTGGGAAGCCGCCGACCTGGCCCGCTACCGAGACCAGCCCGCCCTCACGGCGCTCGGCGGGCTTCCCGCGGACAAACACCTCGGCCGCCCCGAACTCATCGCCCTGTGCGCGGGCATGCCCGACCACTGGATCCCGGCCTCCGCAGCACTCGGCGACGCGGACGACTGCGCGCGCAGGCTCGCCGACTACACGGCGGCGGGCGCCGACGAACTGATTCTGCACGGCATGGTCGGGGAACAGGTCGCCGCACTGTCGGCCCGCTACTCGGCGGTGTGGGGCGGGAGCACCGGTGCGCTCCGCTGAGGCCGGGCGGACGGACCCGGTCCTGCGGGCTCGTCTCGGACCGTGGCTGGCGGAAAGACTCGGTCCGGGCGTCCACGACGTGCGCGTGGGCGAGTCGCGTCTGCCCGGCGCCGGGCAGTCGGGCGACATCCTCATCTTCGACGTGAAGTGGGAGCAAACCGAAATCCCCCGGGAGGACGCCTTCGTGATGAAGCGTCAGCCGCCCTCGGACGGGATCTTCCTGGAAGCCGACGTCCTCGACGAGTACCGGACGCTGCGCGCGCTCGCCGGTACCGGGGTACCGGTGCCGAAGGTGATCGGAGCGGAGGAGGACCCCGCGGTGCTCGGGGCGCGCTTCTTCGTCATGGCCCGGGTGCCGGGGACCGTACCGACGGGGAAGCCGTCGATCCACACCGCCGGCTGGCTGCCGACGCTCACGGCGGCCGAGCGGCACCATGTGTGGGGCTCCGCGCTGGACGCACTGGCCGCCGTGCACCGTACCGACTGGCGGAACGCTCTCACCTTTCTGCCGGGTGCCGACGAGGCACTGCAGGCGGGGGAGCCGGGTCACAGGGCGGCGGGACGGAGAGCGCTCGCCGCGCATGTGGGCCGTCTCGGGCGCTGGTACCGATGGGCCACACAAGGCCGGCCCTTCCCGGTCACCGACGCGGCTTGGGAGTACCTGCAAGCACGGCTGCCCGAGGTACGGGGGAGTGAGCCGGTGCTGCTGTGGGGTGACGCCCGCCCCGGCAACATGATCTTCGGCGCGGATCTCTCGGCCGCCGCCGTCATCGACTGGGAGGTCGCCGCGATCGGGCCCGCGGAGATCGATGTGGCGCACTGGCTCGTCTTCGACGAATTCGCCACCCCGGAAGGGGTGGCACGGCTGCCCGGCTTCCCCGGCCGGGAGGAGATCCTCGACCGCTACGCGCGAGTGTCCGGCCGCACCCCGTACTGCCTCGACTACTTCGAGGTGCTGCAGAGCTTCTTCCTCGCCACCACCCTGATCCGGCAGGCCGACCTCGGCGTGAGCGCGGGCCGTTTTCCCGCCGGCACCGACATGGGGCGCGGCAACGCCGTCACCCGGAGTCTCGCCCGGCGTCTGGGCCTTCCCGTGCCCGAGCTCTCGCCGGACTATCTGCGCCATCGCACACCGTCCGGACCTGCCTCGCGCTGAACAGCACCCCGGCTTCCCGGCCGATGCTCCGACGGCCCCGGCAGTCCCGGCTTCCTGGCCGCTCCGACAGGAAGAACCCGCACCACCCACGGAAAACGCTCCGAAGGACAAGGACACTTGACGAATATGTCGCACACCGTCGTCGACACCGAAGCGGCCCTGCCGCCCGAAGGGCCCGTCCCGTGGAGGCACAACCCGGCCTGGGACACACCTGACGCCGAATCCTTCGGCGAGCTGCTGGGAGCGCTGCGGCGTGTCCACGCCACCGCCGCCTTCAGCGCGCCGCCCGCCGACCTCACCTCGGCACTCGTCGGTCCCCTGGAGGAGATCGCCGACCACCTCGCCGCCCACCGGGTCGGCGAGGACGAGCGCCTGGCCGGCGGTTCGGCCTCCGGCGGTCCCGGCCACCCGCTGCTCATCCCGTACGAGATCATCTCCTGCGAGGACCGCACCCTGCGCGCCGCCGTGGAGTTCGGACCCGCACACGTCGGCGGCAACGGCGCCGTGCACGGCGGCATGCTTCCGCTGCTCTTCGACGACGTGCTCGGCGTGTTCGTCGCCAGCCAGGAGGAATACCGCTGCCGGACCGCCTACCTCCATGTCAACTACCGCAGGGTCACTCCCATCCACCGGCCTCTGCGGATCGACGCCGTCATCGACCGGACGGAGGGCCGCAAGACCTACGTCACCGGCCGGCTCCACGAGGGGGATTCTCTGCTCGCCGATGTCGAAGCCCTCTTCGTCAGGCTGCTCCCGGGCCAGCCGTGAGCACCCATCCGGCACCAGGCCCGCCCCAGTTCGGGCTGTACGTCCCGCAGTTCCGGACGGACGTGGACACGGTGAGGTCCCTGGCCGTCGCCGCCGACACCCACGGCTTCGACTCGTTCTGGCTCATGGACCACCTCCTGACGCCGGGCGCCCCGCCCACCGACGTCCTGGAGAGCTGGACGCTCCTGACCGCGCTGGCCACCGCGACCCGCCGAGTGCGCCTCGGCCACCTCGTCGGCTGCAACCCGCTGCGGCCGCCGGCGCTGCTGGCGAAGATGGCCGCGACCGTTGACCACATCAGCGGCGGCCGGCTGGACCTCGGCCTGGGCTGGGGCTCGGTCGACGAGGAGCTCGTCGCCTTCGGGCTCGGTGACAGGTCCCGCGGTCGCAGGTCACGGGAGCTCGGGGAGACCCTGGAGATCCTGGCGAAGATGTGGACGGGCCAGCCCTTTGACCACATCGGTGAGACGTTCACGCTGCGTGGCGCCTACGGGCTGCCCACCCCTGTGCAGGGCCGTATCCCGGTGCACATCGGTGGAGCGGGACGGGCCCTGACGATGCCTCTGGTCGCCGCGCACGCCGACTGGTGGAACTGCCCCGGATCCGCCCGCCACCGGCTCTCCCGACTCGCGCCCCTGCGCGGCGGCGCGCGCATTTCCGCCCAGTACGCCGTGGGGCTCGTCGCTTCCGGGGCCGACCGGGCACAGGTCGAGTCCGCGGTCGCACGGCGGATGCCGGAACCGTCATGGGGGCGGCCCTTCGTGGGTACCGCAGGCGAACTGGTCGAGCTGTTCCACGCGGAGCGGGCCGAGGGCGTCGAACTGTTCGTCGTCCGCCTCCACGATCCGCGCAGCACCGAGGCCGTGGCGCACTTCGCCCACGAGGTCGCCGCGAAGGTCCGGTCCCGCACGGCCGGCGACGCACGAGCCACCCACTGAATATCCATGTCGACGACGAGGAGGACACGATGACGACAGGCCGACGACTGGTGGTGTGCGCCAGTCACAGCCCCGGTATGGAGCGGGACACGGAGAAGGCGCAGGGCAGGGAGTTCCGCGACGGGCTCGCCCGAGCCCGCGAGGAGGTGGCGGCGTTCGACCCCGAGCTCGTCATCCTCTTCGGCGGCGACCACCGCAGGGCCTTTCGCCACGTGGTCCCCGCCTTCGCGATCGCGCTGTCCGCGGGCGTCATGGCCGAGGCCGGGCACCCCGCGGCGACCCTGGACGTTCCCGGGGACACCGCCCGGGCGATGAGCGAGCACCTGCTGCGTTCGGGAATCGACGTCGCCGTGTGCCGGAAGATCGAGCTCGACCACGCCTTCGCCCAGCCGCTGCGCGACCTGCTCGGCGGCCTCGACCGGACGCCGGTGATCCCCCTGCCGGTCAACTGCGCGACCCCGCCGCTGCCCCCGGCCGAGCGGGCCCTCGCCTTCGGCCGCGCCGCGGGTTCCTTCCTGGACGGCCTGACGGAACGGGTCCTCGTCATCGGCACCGGCGGTCTCTCCCACTCACCGCCCAGCCTGGAGGTGGACACCTTCGAGCTCGCCGACGAGGAGCGCGCCCGGCTCATCGCCGTCGGCGCCGAGGACGCCCGCAAGAAGATCAATCCGGAGTGGGACGCCGCGTTCCTGGATGCCGTGGCCGCCTGGGACGAGCCCGCTCTCGTGAAACTGACCGGCGAGGCGACCGAGCGTGCCGGCGTCGGCGCGAACGAGGTACGCACCTGGCTCGCAGCCGGCGCGACCGGGGGCGGGGGACTGCGGACCCTGCGCTACCAGGTCGTGGAGGAGTGGATCACCGGGATGGCGGTGGCCGCGACGGGGTGAGGGAACCGCCCTCGCCGGGCCCACCTGTCCCCAGGGCCTTCGGCGGGCCGGCAGCGTCGCCGGCCCGCCGTGGGACCGATGCCTCAGCCTGCCGCCGCACTCGTCCGAAGGGCGCGACGGTCCACCTTGAGCATGGGCGTCAGCGGGAGCGCGTCGACGATCACGAGCCGGTCCGGTGACTTGTAGTCGGCCAGGTGACCGCGGGTGAACTGCCGCAGTTCCGCCAGGTCCGGAGGGGCGGCCGGGTCGCGCGGCACGACGAAGGCCACCCCGATCTCGCCGATCACCGGTGCCGCGGTACCCACGACGGCCGCCCGCGCGACTTCCGGATGCTCGCTCAGCACGTTCTCCACCTCCAGAGGATGGACGTTGTAGCCGCCGCGGATGTAGACGTCGGAGGACCGCCCGGTGAGTACCAGGTGACCCGCCTCGGTGTAGTGGCCCACGTCACCGGTATGCAGCCACCCCCCGGCGTCCAGCGCGGCCGCGCTCCGCTCGGGATCGCGCCAGTAGCCGCGCATCACCGCGGCTCCACGTACCCGCACGGCGCCGGTCCCGCCGGGCGGAAGCGGATGCTCCTCCTCGTCCACGACCCGTACCTCGACGCCGTTCTGCGGGCGCCCCACCGTACGGAACTGCACCTCGGGCGGGTCCTGTGGCTCCGTGCCGCTGATGCTGGGCGACTCCGTCATGGCGTAGCGCACGACGAGGGGCACCCCGAGGACCTCGTTGACCCTGCGCACCAGTTCGGGCGCGGCTGGGGCGGTGGCCGAGATCCCCAGGCGCAGGTGCGGCCACGGAGCACGCGCCGAGTCCGGGAGCTCGAGCAGCTTGGTCCACTGGGTGGGCACCCCGCCCGCGACAGTGATTCGCTCGGCGCCCAGGATCTCTGCCATCTCCGCGGCCTTCCACGGTACTTGGCCGATGACGAGGGTCGCCCCCCAGGCGAGCTGGTCCCAGACCTTCGCCATGTAGCCGGCGTGCGCGAAGGGCGTCGCGACGAGCTTGCGGTCGAACGGCGTGCTCATCACACCCGAGGTCCGCACCGCGGCCTCCAGGCCTGCGTGGTCGTACCAGGCACCCTTGGGGGTGCCCGTCGTCCCGCTCGTCCAGATGATCACCGCGGGGTCCGCCCGGGTGAGCTGGGGAAGAGCGCGCGGACGCGTGCCTGCGTGCCGTGCGGTGTTCAACGCCTTTGCGGAAAACACCGGTTGCGTGACGTCGGGGAGGAGGCCGTCCTCCTCGTCCCGGATGACGAGCGCCGGGCGGCAGCGGTCGAGCACGGCGTGCGTCTCGCGCGGGCCGAGGCGGGTGTTGAGCCCGGTGACGACGGCGCCCAGGCGCACCACCGCCGCGTAGGCCACCGCGTAGGCGGCGCCCGAGGGCAGCATGAGCGCGACGACGTCGCCCCGCTCCACGCCGCGCGTGGCCAGCTCACCGGCGACCGCGTCCGCCTGCCGGTCCCACTCGGCGAAGCTGATCCGCTCGCCGCCGTCCACATAGGCCTCGCGGGAGCCGAACTGCGCGGCCGCAGCGGTCAGCGCCTCGCCGAGGGAGGCGTACGAGCCGCGCAGCACCGGCGCGGGGAGCTGAGGGGTATCTGTCATCCCCACAACATATCTAACTGGAACGTCATTTGTGGAGAGGGGCTGCATCGGGAAAACGCTGCTGATGTGCACGGGTCTTGCTCGGCCGTCCCGCGCGAGGCTATTTTCTGCACGCAGCGCACTTCTGACTCTGTGTGTTCTTTTCTCTCGAAGGGAAGTGTCATGCCAACCGGCTCCGCACCCCCGCACTACCGCGCGCTGACCGCGGCCCGACTCGACCGCCTCCCCTATGGCCCGTTCCACCGCCGCGTCCTGGTCTGCGCGGTCGTCGCCTTCCTTTTCGAGGTCGGCGACCAGACCGCCGCCGGCATGGTCGCCCCTTCGCTGCCCGAGCGGCTCCACACGAACCTCGACGGCGTCGCCTTCGTCATCTCCTCGATGTACCTCGGTCTCCTCGTCGGCTCGATCATCGCCGGGCGGGGCGACCGGTACGGCCGACGGCAGATGCTCACCTGGGGCATCGTCCTGATGTCGGTCTTCTCCGGACTCAGCTCGCTCTCGGTCAACGTGCCGATGCTCGTCGGGATCCGCTTCATCGCAGGGATCGGCCTCGGGCTCACCTACATCAGCATGATTGTCTACCTCGCGGAGGTGTTCCCTCCGCGCCGCCGGGCGTTCGGCCTCGGCCTGGGAATCGGCTGCGGCGCCGTCGGCTCGATAGGGCTGACCCACCTCGCGCGCGCTGTGATCCCGATGGGCGAGAACGGCTGGCGCGTGATCTTCGCCGTCGGCATCCTCGGGCTGATCGCGTTGCCCGCGATCCGCGCGATCCCCGAGTCCCCGCGCTGGCTCGCCGCCGAGGGCCGCGAGGACGAGGCGGAGGCGGTGCTCGGCGCCATCGAGCGCGACCTTGAGCGGCGCAAGGGAGCCCCGCTGCCTGTCCCGGTGCCCGCACCGCTCGAGACGCCGGAGGCCGAGGGGGACGGCGGGCCCGGCGAACTCTTCCGGGGACGGCTGCTGTTCGGGATGGTCATGGTGATGATCGTGTGGGTCTGCCACTCGCTCGGCATGCAGATCATGAACAGCTGGACGCCCTCCCTGCTCGGCTTGCGCGGCTTCACCCCGGACGAGGCGCTCTCGATGTCCTCGACGATGCTCTACGGGACAGTGCTCGGCTCGACCGTCACCGTCCTGTTCGGGCACCGCTTCCCGCGCCGCGCGGCCATCGTCGGCTTCATGTCGGTGGCCGCCGTCGCCATGGCCGTCTTCGGGCTCTCGACGAACCAGGTCGCGATTGTGCTCGCGGGCGCGGTCGTCCAGTTCACCGTGGGCACGGGGCTGCCGATGATCGCCGCGTACGCGGCCGAGCAGTTCCCCACCGACCTGCGTGCGCGTGGCAGCGGCATCGGCTACTCGGTCGGACGGCTCACCAACGTCATCGCACCGTTCACCATCGCGAGCGTTCTCGGGGCGCTCGGCACCAACGCCATCGGGTGGCTGGGCTTCCTCGCCTGGGGGCTCATCTCGGTCGTCGTCCTCGCGCTCGGCGGGCGCAGCGCGACGGCGATCCACAAGCCGGTGCCCACCGTTGAACCGGAGGCCCCGGCGGCGGTCGGCTGAGCGCGCCCACGCGTGAGCGCGGGCCGGGAGTTCTCCTCCTGGCCCGCGCACGCGCATCTTCCGACGGGGGAGTCAGTCGCTGGACGGCAGCGGCTTGGCGGTCTTCTGTACGAGGGTGAGGGCCCCGAGCGACAGGGAGCCTGCCCCCGCGTGGGTGACGAGGAGTTCGAGGTTCCCGTCCGGGTCCGTGTACCGCTTGCCGAGGGCGCTGCCCGCGGTGAACGCGGAGTGGAGGACGAGCCCCTGGGCGGGCGTCGCTGTCAGGTCGATCATCGGGTGCCCGCCGCACCGGACCTCCGGGTCGCCGGCCACGCGGACGACGATGACCTCGGTCGCACAGCACTGGCTGCGCAGTCGGACTCCGGGCTTCAGCACTGGTTCTCTCCGTTCTTTGCCGCGGCGATGAATCCCACGACGATGTCCTTGCGAAGGATCTTTCCGGTGGCCGTCGTCGGCAGTTCCTCCCGGAAGACGATGTGGTCGGGGGTGCGTGAACCGCGCAGTCGCGCGCGGACGTAGGCGCGTAGCTCCTCCGCCTGCGCCACGGCCCCCGGAGCGGGCACCACGGTGGCGAGGATCGCCTGGCCCCACTGTGCGTCCGGCACCCCGACGACGGCGACGGAACTCACCTCCGGGTGCTCCACCAGGACGTCCTCGATCTCGGCCGGGGCGATGTTCTCGCCGCCGCGGATGATGGTGTCGTCGGTCCGTCCGACGACGAACAGATAGCCCTCCGCGTCCTGGTGGGCGAGGTCACGGGTGGGGAACCAGCCGTCCGCGTCCAGAACCGACCCCGTACCGAGGTACTCACCGGAGATCTGTGGGCCGCGCACCCACAGTTCGCCCTGCTCCCCGGCGGCGGCCGGCGAGCCGTCCGGCCGGCGGATGAGGGCCTCGACCCCCGGTACCGTCAAGCCGATCGAGCCGAGCCGCGCCCGCACCGCGGGGTCGTCGCTCTCCATTGCGGCCCGGTGGTCCTCGGGGCCGAGCAGCGCGATGGTCGAGCTGGTCTCGGTGAGCCCGTAGGCGTTGACGAAACCCACGTCGGGCAGCGCTTGCAGCGCGGTCTCCAGGAGGGGACGCGGCATGCGGTCGCCGCCGTACGAGAGGGACCTGAGGGTGGGGATCACCGCGGGAGCCCCGTCCAGGTGGCGGACGATGCGCTCCAGCATGGTGGGCACCACCATCGCGGACGTCGCCCCCTCACTCCGGGCGAGGCCGAGCCAGCGGCCGGGCTCGAAGTCCGGCAGGTACACCAGGCGGCGGCCCGCGTACAGGTTGGTCAGCACCGTGCCCGTACCGGCGACGTGATAGGGCGGCACGCTGATGAGGGCCGCGTCGCTCTCGTCGGCCGAGTCGAACTCGACCGTGCCCATCACGTAGCTCAACAGGTGGCTGTGGCGCAGCACGACGCCCTTGGGCGCGGAAGTGGTCCCGCTGGTGAACAGAACCACCGCGGGATCGTCGGGGCCGACGTCGGCGGCGGGCAGGGGGTCCCTGGCCCGGGCGACAGTCCGGTCCCGGAACTCGTCCAGCGTGAGGACCGGGGCCCCGGCATCCGCCACGGCGGGGAGATACCGCGGATCGACGATGACGACGGCGCCCTCGATGCGGCGGATCAGCGACGTCAGCTGTTCTTTGCCGAGGCGATAGTTGAGCGGCGAGAACGGGATGCCCGCGTGGGCCGCGGCGAACAGCACCGTGGCCTGTTCGACCCCGGACCCGGCCAGGAAGACGGCATGGCGGGCGCCCTGGTCGCGCAGGACGCTTCCGGCCCCGGCGACCGACTCGGCGAACTGCTCGCAGGTCAGGGTCACATCGTCGGCGGTGACCACCGGCCGGCCGGGATGGCCGGCGAGGGCCATCTCGAGGATCAGCGAAATACTCATGGTGTGGTCGTCCGATCGCGGCTGCTCGAAGCGGAGTGATGGGAGCGGACGGGCGGCACGGCCGTCACTTCGGCCCGAAGCGCAGCGCTCCGTCGAGGCGGATGACCTCGCCGTTGAGATAGTCGTTGGAGGCGATGTGCGCCACGAGCGCGGCGTACTCGGAAGGGCTTCCCATGCGCTGCGGGAAGGGGACCCCGGAGCCCCAGCGCTGCTCGGCCGTCTCGCGGTCCATGCGGAACGCGGGGGTGAAGAAGGTGCCGGGAGCGATGGCCATGACCCGGACACCGGCCTTCGTCAGGTCGCGGGCGGCCGGAAGGGTCAGCCCGACGACACCGGCCTTGGCGGCGGAGTACGCGGTCTGGCCGATCTGGCCCTCGTAGGCGGCGATGCTCGCGGTGTTGACCACGACACCCCGGTTGCCCGCCTCGTCGGCGGGGTTCTTCGCCATCGCCGCCGCGGTCAGCCGCAGCACGTTGAACGTGCCGTTGAGGAACAGATTGACGTACCACTGGAACTGGTCGAACGAGGCGGGTTCGCCGTCTTTGCCCACCACGCGGGAGGCGCCCGCCCCACCGCCGTGGGCGTTGACCGCGATACCCAGCGGGGCCATCTCCTGGGCCGCGGCGATCGCGCCGCGCACGCTCTCCTCGTCCAGGACGTCCGTGCGTACGTAGACGGCCCGGTCGCCCAGGTCCGCCGCGAGGGCCTTGCCGCGGTCGTCGTCCAGGTCCGCGACGACGACGGCCGCGCCCTCGGCCGCGAGCCTGCGGACCGTGGCCTCGCCGAGGCCGCCGGCGCCGCCCGTCACGAGTGCCGATACCCGACTGATGTCCATGTCGGAATTCCTCTCCCGCGCTCGAGTCGCGAAGATGACAGCTCTGTCAGAAAGATGGAAACACGTTGATCGCGTGGTGTACAGGGGTGCGACAAGAACAGGTGGGAGTCGCTGGTGTGATCCCCCGTCGCGTGAACCATGCGAAGTTATCGAAAGTGTCAGATGGGTGGTGCGGTCAGGTGGCTGAAGAACCCCCGGCGCACACTGAAGACGAGCAGATCGACGATCTGCTCCTCGCCCATGGGAATCTCGGTCTCCTCGCGCATGGCCTCCGGCACGCGGGTCAGCAGGGCGCGGAACAGCAGTGTTCCGGCGAGCGGATCGAAGGGGTAGTCACGCCGCACGGAGGTCAGCACCTCCAGCAACGCCCGGTCCAGCACCCCCTGGGCATGTGCCCCCAGGGCGACGATCACCCCGCCCTCCGCCAGCCGCTCCGACCACACGTCCACCGAGCCCCGGTAATGGTCCAGGAAACGCACGAAGTCCCGTAGCCACGGGCGCAGGGCCGCGTCGTCGAAGACGTCGACCCGGCGCAGCCGGCCGGCCAGTTCGACCGTCGCGGCCGTCGCCTCGACGCACACGGTGTGCAGCAGGTCCTGCTTCTCGTGGAAGTACTTGTAGAAGGTGCCGCGCGCGAGGCCCGCCGAGGCCACGATGTCGTCGACGTTCGTCCGGTGGTAGCCCTTCGCGGCGAACTGCTTCGCCGCCGCCACCACCAACCTCTCGACCGTCGCGACCGCCCGCGGGCTCAGCCCGCGCACCCGTGTGCGCAGCGAGAGCGCCTCGCACTCGGGCGGCGGGGGAACGACCGGCGTGTACGGCGTGACGGTGGAGAGGAAGGGGAGCAGTACCTCATTTGGGGTGTCCGGGAAGAGCACCAGCTGGAGGAAGACCGACAGGGCCTGCGTCAGCTCCTGGCTGTCGGCCTCGTACACCCGGCCGGTGTGGCGGAACAGGTGCAGCCGGTGCACCACCGCGGTCATCGCCACGGCGGCGGACTCCGGGTCCACGCCGGACACGTCGGCGGCCTCCAGGCGCGCGGCCATGCGGTGGTTGTAGCCCTCGACGAAGTGGATGACCTCGGGTCGCACCGCAGGGTCGGCCGAGGCCACCAAGGACCACTGCACGAACATCGTCCGGTACTTGTCGAAAACCCAGCTCCACTCACCCAGCCACCAGTTGAGGTTGTCGAAGCCGATCTCGGTGGGTCCGAGCTCACCGATCCGCCGCGCGACCCGCACCAGGGCACGGGCACACTCGTCCATGAGCTCCAGGAAGATCTGGTCCTTGCCCGGGAAGTACTGGTAGAGCGTGGCGCGGGAGACTCCGGCGGCGCGTGCGATGGCCTCGACGGAGGTGTGGTGGAGGCCGAGCTCGTCGAAGAGGCCCAGTGAGGCGTCGACGATCCTGCGCCGGGTGTGAGCGCCCCGGGCGCCCACCTCGGGACTGGTCGGACCGTAGCTGGTGCGGCGGACGGCGGATGCAGGGCCGGGCAGGGTGGGCGCCCGGGGCTGGAGCCCTCTGCCGGGGCCGGGCGGGTGCGGCGGTGTCGGTGACGGCATGGCGGTCTAGGGCCTTTCGTTTGGATCAGGCTGGATCAGGGAGCGGGGTCTGGTGCCGTGCATCGCAAGGCGGAGGAGGGGGAGTCATGGCGGAGCCCTGACGACCGACGACAACGCGGCGAGGTGCGGTGCCAGATCCCGCGAGCCCAGCCTGATCCAAACGAAAGGCTCTAGGAGCCGGATGGCACGACGAAGTCGGCGCTGCCGCTGATGGCGACGCCGCCGGTCTGCCGCGCGCAGGTCAGCGCGACGGTGACCAGCCGCGCACCGTTGTCGGACGGCCGGACCCCGGTGACCTCGCCGGAGCAGCTCAGCACGTCGCCGGGCCACACCTGTTCACGAAAGCGCACCTGGAACCGCCGCACTCCGCGCGCGCCGAGCCAGTCCGTGGCGAAGCCGGCGAGGAGCGCCGCCTGGTGCATGCCCTGGGAGAAGACCGAGGGATACCCGGCCGCGCGGGCCTGCCGGTCGTCGTAGTGCATCGGGTTCAGGTCTCCCGATGCCCCCGAGTACCGGACGAACATCTGCGTGGTCAACGGGCCGAATGTGCGCGGCCCGGCCTTGGCGCCGACGACGATCGTCTCCGTACTCTCACTCATGACCTGCCTCCTTCGGCGCTGTCTCGATATAGGTCGCCCGTGCCTCGGCGAGCAACTCGCCTTCAGGTGAGCGGAATTCGGTGACGACCACCGCGAAGCGCATCTTGCCGCCGCGTCGTCCGGCCTTTGCGTACCGCTCCACGAGCCGTTCCCGGGCCACCAGCACGGCACCAGCCTCGGGCGGGGGGCCGTGGAAGACGTACTCCTGTTCGCCGTGGAGCAGCCGGGCCCGGACGAAGCCGGTGTCGATCCGGCCTCCATCGGGGGCCCAGCGCACGGCCGAGGTCAGGAAGGTCGGCGGAATCACCGCTCCCGCACCCTGGTAGGAGGGGTTGTCGGACTGCATGGCGGCCGCGAACTCGCGGATCTTGCCCTGCTCCACGCGGACTTCGTACGGCGTGGCGCTCGCGCCGACCGCGGTGGGTTCCGCGGATGACGTGGTCATGTGTCTCACCTCTTGATGTTCTGGCGCGCCCGGTGCTGCCGGCCGCGCGGTGTCCGGAGACAGGAATCGGAAAGGTGAGTGCCGGCCCCGGCCGGATCGGCACTCTCTAGAGAACGGCTCCCGCCACCTTCAAATCGATGATTTCCTCCATCGACAGGCCCAGTTCCTGCAGCACCTCGTCCGTGTGCTCCCCGTGCTCGGGGGCCCTGCGCACCGTGCCGGGCCGCTCGTCGAACTGCACGGGCGCGGAAACCAGCTTGAAGTCGTTTCCGCTCGCGTCCGTCACGTCGGCGATGATGTCGTTGGCGAGGACCTGCTGGTCGCTCACCATCTCGCGGGGGCGCTGCACGGGGGCCCAGGCGCCGTTGATGTCCTTGAGGATCTCCCGCCACTCGGCGAGGGTCTTCTTCGCGAAGCCGGCGGAGATCGCTTCGGTGCAGCCGTCCGTGTTCGCCATGCGCTTGGCGTGGCTGTCGAAGCGCGGGTCGTCGATGAGTTCGGGGCTGCCGAGTACGTGCATGAGCTCGGGCCAGAAGCGGTCGCTCTCCAGCATGACGATGGCGATGTAGCGCCCGTCCGCGGTGCGGTAGCTGTTCACCATGGGGTTGGCCGGACGGTCGGGAGTCGACTTGGGCATCTCGTCGATCGCGAAGGCGTGGGCACCCGCGATGGTGGCGCCCATGGCCCAGGCGCCCATGGCCAGCAGCGAGCCGTCGACGGTGAGCGCCTCGCCGGTGCGCTCGCGGTGCAGCAGCGCGGAGGAGACCGCCCCGGCCAGGGTGAGTCCGCCCATGACGTCGCCGAACGCCGGGCCCGGCATGGTCACCGGGTAGCCGAGGGCGGTCGGGCTGACGTTGTGGGCGGCTCCACTGCGGGCCCAGAAGGAGGTCAGGTCGTAGCCGCCCAACTCGCTCTCCGGCCCGCGCTGTCCGGCGGCGGAGCCGCGGACATAGACGATGCGGTCGTTGTGCGCGCGCACGTCCTCGACATCGATGCCGAGCTTCCTGCGCGCCGCGGGACGGAAGTTGGTGAGAAAGACATCGGCCTCGGCGACCAGCTTCATCAGCGTGGCGTGGCCCTGTGGGGACTTGAGATCGAGGCCGACGCTGCGCTTGCCCCGGTTGGGCAGCTCGAACATGTGGTTGACGCCACCGGCGGGGACCAGGCCCGACGTCACGAGACCGCGCTGGGGGTCACCGGACTCCGGGTGCTCGATCTTGATGACGTCGGCGCCCCACTCGGTGAGGATGGCGCCGGCCACCGGTACATAGGTCCAGGCGGCCACTTCCACGACCCGGATACCACTCATGACTTCGGCCATGGCACGACTTCCTTTCGGTGCGCGCGAACCGGCCGTCCTGCGGGGCGGCCCGATCGGTGGCAACCTGTCTACTGTCAGAAAATCTGACGCTGTGTACATTATGGTGCTCGGCCCTGACTGTCGATAGGTGGGCTGATGAGCCTTGGGTCGATGTTCTTCTGACGCTTCCGTCCTCTGTAGGTCGTAGGCCGGCGTATGGACGGCCGCGACTCGTGATGTTCATACACGACTGTCAGAGAGTGGTCCAGAGGGGCGGCGGGCCTTGGGTGCGAAACCCGCGAAGAGCCCGACGTATGGCGACGAAATCACGTGATTCCAGGGTGGGAGGCCCCCGGCTATTTCGTGACGCCACTATCAGATGTTACGGTCCGAGCGGCTGGTGACGCGGAGGTCACGACGAGTTGGCCCACCGGGTTCACCAGGCCGACGACGGCACCTGGTGCCGCAGTTGATCCCGGAGGAAACCCATGTCAGAACAGCCGGGCCGCATACTTCCGGAGATAACGGAGGAATCGAGAGCGTTCTGGACCGGTGGCTTCGAGGGAAAGCTCCTCATCCACCACTGCGAGTCCTGTGGACGCTCGTTCCACCCCCCGGTCGGCGCCTGTTTTCGCTGTCGCAGCCGCGAGGTCGGACCGAAGGCCGTCTCGGGACGCGCCAAGGTCGCGGCGTACACGATCAATCACCATCCCTGGCTGCCGGCGTTCCCGCCGCCCTACGTCATCGCCGCGGTAGAACTGGACGACGAGCCGGATGTCCGGCTCACCACCTGCCTGGTCGACTGCGAGGTCGACCGCGTCGAGGTGGGGATGCCCGTCGAGGTGGTCTTCGACGAGCAGGAGGACGTGGCCCTTCCGTTCTTCAGGCCGGTGAGCGCATGACCTTCGTCGACGACCGCGCTGTCATCACCGGTGTCGGGCAGTCGCAGATCGGCCGCAGGATCGGCCGCAGCGGCATCGACCTCGCGCTGGAGGCCGCCGAGCGGGCCGTGCGCCACGCCGGAATCGACTGGGACGCCATCGACGGGGTGGCGAGCTACCCGGGCCCGGTCGCCGCGGAGGCCGGCTTCGTCGGAGCCACCACGCACGACGTGCGGGACGCCCTCGGACTGCGTACCCGCTGGCACACCAGTTCCGTGGAGACATCGGGCCAGATCGGCACGTTGATGGATGCCGCCGCGGCCATCGCCACCGGCCGTGCTACGCACGTGCTGTGCTTCCGGGCGGTGTGCGAGGCCACGGCTCAGGCCGGGGGCAGGGCCGCGGCCCTCGCGGACAAGGCCCGACGGGCCTCCGGTCACGGCGAGTTCCGGATGCCCTTCGGTGCCGCTTCGCCCGCCAACTGGATCGCCATGTACGCCCAGCGATACATGCACGACTTCGGCCTCACCCGGGAGCAGATCGGCAAGCTCGTGATCAACGCCCGCACCAACGCGGGCCGCAATCCGAACGCGATCTACCGGCAGCCGATGACGATGGACGACTACCTGGGCGCTCGGCTCATCTCCTGGCCGCTCGGTCTGTACGACTGCGACGTGCCCTGCGACGGCGCGACCGCGGTGATCCTCTCCCGTCGTGAGGAGAGCGGCGGTCTCGCGCAGACGCCGATCGCCATCGAGGCGGCCGGATCCGCGCTGTACTCCCGTCACTCCTGGGACCAGCGGCCGGATCTGACCACCATGGGCGCCCATGACGCCGCGTCCGCCATGTGGGAGACCACCGACCTCACCCCGGCCGACGTGGATCTCGCGACGCTCTACGACGGCTTCAGCTATCTGTGCACGCAGTGGATCGAGGCCCTGGGCTTCGCCGAGCACGGCAAGGTCGGGCCGTTCCTCGACGACACCGACCGCTACCGGCTGGAGGGCAGCCTGCCCATCAACCCGCACGGCGGACAGCTGTCGGCCGGACGTCTGCACGGCTACGGCTTCCTGCACGAGGCGTGCGTACAGCTCTGGGGCCAGGCGGGCGACCGGCAGGTTCCCAAGGATGTGGCCGTCGCCGCCGTCGGTATCGGCGGCGGCCCCGAGGCCGGCTGTCTCCTGCTGCGCAGGGACGCCTGACCGCGCCGGAGCCGCACCGCGGCCCCGCACCACGCATCATCGCGCGCGGCCCCGAGCCGCGCCGTCCCGACGGGGCAGACCCCGCCGAGGCTCCAGTTTGGAGGAAACTTGCCGCTTCAGGACCACATGCAACTCATCTCGGTGGACGACCACCTGATCGAGCCCCCGTCCCTGTGGGCGGACCGGCTGCCGAAGAAATTCCTCGACGCCGGCCCCCGCATCGTCGAGAGGGACATGAGTAACGAGACCGGGGACGAGGGCCTGTCCGCGGCCCTCCTCACCGCTGCCCGGCACGGGGAGCAGGGCAGCAAGCGACTGGCCCAGGTCTGGCAGTACGAGGGCCGCATCTACCCGAACATCGGACTCAACGCCGTGGCCGGCAAGCGGCCCCAGGAGTACGGGATGGACCCCACCCGGTACTCCGACATGCTGCCGGGCTGCTACGACGTGCACGCCCGCGTCGCCGACATGGACATCGACGGTGTCCAGGCCGCCCTGTGCTTCCCGTCCTTCCCCCGGTTCTCCGGCACGGTGTTCCTGGAGGGCAAGGACAAGGAGCTGGCACTGCTGTCGGTCCAGGCATGGAACGACTTCCAGCTCGACGAGTGGGCCGCCGCGTACCCGGACCGCATCATCCCTATGATCATTCTGCCGCTGTGGGACCCGGAGGCCGCGGCACGGGAGATCTACCGGTGTGCGGCCAAGGGCGCCAGGGCGATCACCTTCCCGGAGAACACGGTCGGACTTGGTCTGCCCTCCTTCTACACCGACCACTGGGACCCGGTCTTCCGGGCCGCGCAGGAGACCGGGATGCCGCTGTGCATGCACTTCGGCTCCTCGGGCAAGCCGCCGATCACCTCCCCGGAGGCCCCGATGGCGGTCATGATCTCGCTGTTCGGCACCAACTCGATGGACGCGACGGCCGACCTGCTGTTCTCCCCGGTGTTCCACAAGTTCCCCGAGTTGAAGATCGCCCTGTCCGAGGGCGGCATCGGCTGGGTGCCGTACCTGTTGGAGCGCATCGACCTCACCTGGGAGAAGCACCGCTGGTACCAGAACGTCAACAGGGAGGTCCGTCCCTCGGACCTGTGGCGCAAGCACTTCTACGGCTGCTTCATCGACGACCTGGAGGGCGTCGTCCGGCGCGAGAAGGTCGGCGTCGACAACATCATGTGGGAGTGCGACTACCCGCACTCGGACTCCAACTGGCCCAAGAGCCGCCATTATGTCTCCGAATTGATGAACGATGTGCCGGACGAGGAGGTCCACAAGATGGTGGAGTGGAATGCCAGGCGTGTATTCAACTTCCCCCGTGTCGAATGACTGTGAAGGTGAACGGTGATTCCGTCGGCTGACGGAATCAGCTGCCCGATCCGGCCGGTCCGGCGGCGAAAGAATGCATCCGCGTGCACGGTGAAGAATTCCGCATGGAATGAAACCCCCGCCGCGGGTGCATTTTTTATTTCCCTTGCGAGTAATTGCGTTCTGCGGGGCGGGTCATTAGATTTCCGCGTATGGCCGATCAGAAGACAACCACCGAAGAAGCCGTCGGCGAAGCTGGGTTGGACGCCGCTGCCCTGTCCCGCTGGATGGATGAGAAATCTCTGCCGGGGGCGGGAGAACTGGCCAAGATCAGGCCTCTGTCCGGGGGATCGCAGAACGAGCTGTACGAGATAAGCCGCGGCGGCAGCTCCTTCGCGCTGCGGCGGCCGAGCCGGGCGACACCCGGCCAGGCGAAGGTCCTGATGCGCGAGGCGCGGCTGCTGAGGGCCATCGCCGGCACCGACGTCCCCCACGCCCGGCTGCTGGCAGCCACCGACGACGCGGACGTCCTCGACAGGCCCTTCTACCTCATGGAACTCGTCGACGGCTGGAGCCCCATGCAGGGCGGCTGGGCGGCGCCCTTCGACGCAGACCTCCGGGCGCGCGCCGGACTGGCCCGCCAACTCGTCGACGGCGCCGCCAGGATGGCCCGCGTCGACTGGAAGGCCGTCGGTCTCGAAGGCTTCGGCAAGCCGGACGGCTTCCTCGACCGCCAGGTCGACCGCTGGCTCTCCCATCTGTCGGGCTTCGGCTTCCGCGAACTGCCCGGGCTCGACGAGGCCGCCGCCTGGCTGCGCGCCCACCGCCCGACCTCGTTCCGGCCCGGCATCATGCACGGTGACTACCAGTTCGCCAACGTCATGTTCCGGCACGGCGCCCCTGCCGAACTCGCCGCGATCATCGACTGGGAGATGGCCACCATCGGCGACCCGTTGCTCGACCTCGGCTGGGTCCTGGTGGCCTGGCCGCCCGAGGGGGACGACATGACGGAGTCGCGCTACCTCGACTACGCGGGTATGCCTGCCAGGGACGACCTGCTGGAGCACTACGCCTCGGTCAGCGGACTGGACGTCACCGAGGTCGACTACTACGTGGTGCTTGCCCGCTTCAAGCTCGCCATCGTGCTGGAGGCCAGCGTCGCCCGCTACGCCAAGGGCCAGGCCGACGAGCGGGTCTCGCGGTTCGGGCCTATGGTCCTCGAACTCATGCGCAAGGCCGCGGAACTGGCCCGCACGACCACCCTTCGCTGAGGCGAGCCGTAACGACCTCACCCGCGACAGCGAGCGGGCGCCCCACGCCCTGCGCCGCACCGCCACCGCAGCCACACCGAAAAGGAGCCGACATGGCCTGGGACTTCGAGACGGACCGCGCGTTTCAGCAGAAGCTGGACTGGGCCGAGGGGTTCGTCCGGGAGGAGATCGAACCGCTGGACCTCGTCTGGCCGCACGACAACTACAAGCCGCTCGACGATGAGCACCGCAAGGTCGTCGACCCGCTCAAGCAACGGGTGCGCGAGCAGGGGCTGTGGGCCTGCCATCTTGAGCCCGCCCTCGGCGGTCAGGGGTACGGGCAGGTGAAACTGGCGCTGCTCAACGAGATTCTGGGCCGTTCCACCTGGGCCCCCGTCATCTTCGGCACCCAGGCGCCCGACACCGGGAACGCGGAGATCCTCGCCCACTTCGGCACCGAGGAACAGAAACGCACCTACCTCCAGCCGCTGCTCGACGGCGAGATCTTCTCCTGTTACTCGATGACCGAGCCGCAGGGCGGCTCCGACGTGTCCGGCTTCGGGACGACCGCCGTGCGCGACGGTGACGAATGGGTCATCAGCGGCCGGAAGTTCTTCTCCTCCAACGCCCGCTACGCCGCCTTCTGCATCGTCATGGCGTACACGGACAAGGAGGCCGGCCCGCACGGCGGCATGTCCATGTTCCTGGTGCCCACCGACACGCCGGGTCTGACCATCGAGCGCAATCTCGCCTTGATACACGAACCGGCCGAGGAGGGCTCCGAGGGCTACCTCCACTACGACGATGTCCGGGTCCCTGCGACGGCGCTGCTGGGGGAGGAGGGCAAGGCGTTCGAGGTGGCCCAGGTCCGCCTCGGCGGCGGCCGGGTCCACCATGCGATGCGTACGGTGGGGCTGGCCCAGCGGGCTCTGGACATGATGTGCGAGCGGGCGTTGTCGCGCACCACCCGGGGCCGGCTGCTCGCGGAGCGGGAGACGGTGCAGACGTACGTCGCCGAGTCCTACGCGCAACTCGCCCAGTTCCGGCTGTTCGTCCTGCAGACGGCCTGGAAGATCGAGAAGACGCAGGACTACGCGCAGTGCCGCAAGGACATCAGCGCGATCAAGTTCCTCACGCCGAAGGTCCTCCACGACATCGTGCAGCGGGCGATCCAGGTGCACGGCGCGCTCGGCGTCACCCAGGACACCCCGCTCGCCAAGATGTGGGTGACCGCCCCGGTGATGGGCCTGGTGGACGGCCCGACCGAGGTGCACCTGCGGCAGGTGGCCCGACAGGTCCTCAAGGAGTACCGGCCGGCGGAGGGGATGTGGCCCACCGACCACATCCCCTCGAAGATCGAGGCGGCCCACAAGAAGCTCGGCATCGCCTGACGGCGCGCGGGCGGCAAGGCGGTGCCTCGGACCGGTGATTTACGGAATGCCGCCGTCCGAGCGCACCACCGTGCCGGAGGTGTACGAGGCGGCGTCACTGGCCAGGAACAGCGCGGCGCCGACGATCTCGTCGGGCCGGCCGATCCGCTTCAGGTGCAGACGATCGGACATGCGCATGGTGTGGTCCATGTCCCAGGCGGCGCTGACGTCCGTCAGGTACTGGCCGGGCATCAGGGTGTTGACGCGCACCTCGGGGCCCAGCAGTTCGGCGAAACCCTCGGTCATGGCGTTGAGGCCGCGCTTCGCCGCGGCGTACGGGATGATCGAGCCCGTGGGGCGCAGGGACCCGGTGCTGCTGACGTTGATCACGCTGCCGGAACCCTGTTCCTTCATCCGCATGCCGATGAGCTGGGTGAGCCGGAACGGGCCCTTCAGGTTGAGGTTGAGGACGGAGTCGTACATCTTCTCCGTCACGTCTGCGATGTCGTCGTACACGGGGGACATACCCGCGTTGTTGACGAGGACGTCCACGGTGCCGAAGCGCTCGTAGGCGGCGTCGACGAGGCCCGGTATCTCGTCCCAGCGGCCCATGTGGCACGCGTGGGCGAGTGCGTCGCGGCCGGTCTTCTCCTTGATCTCGGCGACGACCTCCTGGCATGCGGCGAGCTTCCGGCTGGCCACGACGACGTCCGCTCCCGCGTGCGCGAACGCCAGGCTCATCCGGCGGCCGAGCCCTCGACTGCCGCCCGTGATCAGGGCCACCTTTCCAGCGAGGCCGAACAGGCTGAAGGGATAGGGGACACCGTCCTCGGTGTCCGGGGCGGGCTGATCGCTGCTGGAATTCATGAAGTTCCCTTGAATCGGAATCGGGTTTCTCGCGGTGATGAACGATAGGACAGAGAAGGCCGCCGTCACAGGGGCCGGCCGTGCCGCCCTGGCGGTGGACCGGGGAATGATGGACCGGCGGGAGGCGGTGGAGGCGGAAATCGAAAGGATTCTGACAGTGACGCTGGAATTGCTCTCGCGGGAGACGGCAGCGGTCCCGTCGGTCTCGGAGATAGTCCGGGCCGCGGGAATTTCGAACCATACGCTGTACCGGTTCTTTCCGAGCAAGAACGACCTGATCATGGCCGTCTTCGAGAAGGGTGTCCAGAGGGCGGCGGAGTGGATAGGGGCCGGTTTGGCCCGAGAGTCATCGCCCCGGCAGCAGGTGCGGGTCTGGGTCCGGGGACTGCTCCACCAGGTCTCCGGCCGGGCGGTCGCCCGCACCAGCCGCACGGTGATCCGCCACCTGGGCACCGTGGGACTTCCGGCCGGGGCGGGCGTCGAGGACGCGCTGCTGCGGCCGGTGATCTCGCTCCTCGACGAGCCGTTGTGCCGGCTGGGCCGCGACCCGGGGCGGGACGGGCCATATGTCGCGGACCTGACGCTGGGTGCCATGCGCCGATACCTGTGGACCGACACGGCTCCGGCATCCGAAGACGTCGAGAGACTCGCCGACTTCGTGCTGCGCGGGCTGGAAGCCGGCGTCCGGTGAACGGGCCGTCGGACACGCATACACGGAGAGGTGAACGCCCGTGAGGGGCAACGAGAAGGACCTGGGCGGCAAGGTCGCGGTGGTGACCGGTGCGGCGTCCGGAATAGGCCATGCGCTCGCCGGTGTGCTGCGCGCGTCCGGCGCCGAGGTGGTGCTCGCCGACCGCGACGAGCAGGCGCTGGCAAGGGCGGCCGGTGAACTGGACGCGCAGGGCGTGGTCGTGGACGTGAGCCGGTACGCCGATGTGCGGCGGCTCGGCGATGAGGTCATGGAGCGGCACGGCCGGGTCGACCTTGTAGTGAACAACGCCGGCATCGCGCGCGTCGCGCTCTTCGAGGAGCTCTCGCCGGCCGACTGGGAGCAGACGCTGGGCGTCAACCTCTGGGGCGCCGTCCACGGGATGCGGGTGTTCCTGCCGCTTCTGGAGCGGTCCGGGGGAGACGGGTTCCTGGTGAACACGGCCTCGATCGCCGGGGTGCGCAACGGCCCGGGACTGAGCGCGTACTCCGTCTCCAAGTTCGGGGTGGTCACGCTCACCGAGACCGTGGCCCAGGAACTGGCCCGGTCCGGCTCGCGGGTGGGCGTCGGGGTGGTACTGCCGGCTCGGGTCCGTACGGGTATGACCGGACTCACCGGGGCGGGGTCCCCTGGGGTACTGGAAGCCGGGGACGTGGCCAGGACCGTGCTGGAGGGGATCCGCGGCCGCGAGCTGTACATCGTGACCCACCCCGAGGCGCTGGACTCCGTGCGCGAGCGGCATCGCCGCATCGAGGCAGCGTTCGAGGCGGCCGCGGACCGCACGGGCGGGACGTGACGGCGCTTTCGAAGACAGAAGGGTCAGAAATATGTTCCGAAGGGGCAGCGAAGTGTGAACAGACGATGCATAAGTGTGCAGTCTGAACGGTCTGGGACGTTGACGTCTCCCGGTGCCCTGTTTAGTGTACGTCGTGTCAGAAAGCGGGAGCGTAAAGCGGCGTCCCGGACCATGGGTGCGGCCTTCCGTCCCATGGTCCGGACCCGTCCTCATGCTGGGAGCCGGAGATGAGCCACGGACACGACATCGACGCGGCCGACTGGACCGACGACGATCTGCTCACGCGCCAGGAGGCGGGTGGCCGGCTGAAGGAGGAGATCGACGACGTGCGTGACCGCCTCGCCGGGCTGGCGAACGCGCCGGGCGGGGACCACGTCGAGGCCTCCGTGCAGCTGCTCACCCGCCGTCTGGCGGCACTGGAGAAGGCGTACGCCGCGCTGTGAACGATGGTGCGGGCCACTTCCACCACTCAACGCACATCGGGGAAGGACGTCCTGTGGGAGACAGGCTGAAGGGTAAGGTGGCGCTGATCTCGGGCTCCACGCGAGGGATCGGTCGCTCCATGGCGGAGCACTTCGCCGCCGAGGGAGCCCGGGTGATGGTCGCCGGGCGCACGGTGGAGAAGGCGGAGAAGGTCGTCTCTCGGATCCGCGAGGCGGGTGGCGAGGCCGACTTCCTGCGACTCGACGTCGGCGACGAGGACAGTGTGCGTGCTGCCGTGGAGGCCACGGTGGAGCGCTTCGGCGCGTTGCACACCCTGGTGAACAACGCGGCGCCCACCGCGCTCGTTGCTGCGACGGTCAAGCCCCTGCACGAGTGCACCACCGAGGAGTGGGAGGCGATCCTGCGCGGAGCGCTGACCGGCTCCGTGTTCTGGATGTCCAAATACGCCTGGCCGCACCTGGCCGCGGCGCGGGGCGCCTCGGTCATCAACGTCTCTTCGGGGCAGTCGCTCGCCGGGTTCCGGGGGTTCGGCGCCTACAGCGCGGCCAAGGGGGCGGTGAACAGCGTCACCCGGACCCTGGCCGCGGAGGGCGGCCCGGCCGGTATCCGTGCCAACTGCCTGGTCGTCGGCCGGGTGGTGGCGGTGCGCGGTGATGCCGGACTGCACACCGGGGGCGGCAGACTGACCCGGCTGGGCAACCCGATGGACATCGCCTACGCCGCGACCTGGCTGGCCTCGGACGAGGCGGAGTTCGTCACGGGATCCACGATCACCGCGGACGGCGGCTTCTCGGTCAACGGCGACGCCGCCGGCGACGCGGAGGCGGCGGCCGGAACCTTGTGACCGCCACGCCTCCCCGGAGCATGGCGTTCTCGGTTCAGGGGGCGGCGGGCAGCCGCGCGATGACCTCCTGCGCGGTGCGGACCCGGGCCAGTACGGCGAGTTGGTTCTCCACGAAGAACTGATGGGCCTCGGGTGAGGACCCTGCCGCGCAGTCCTCCGCGAGGACCACGTCGTAGCCCCGGTTGACAGCCTCCAGGGCGAGCCCGGGCAGGGCCACGTTGGTGGACACGCCGGCCAGGACCAGGGTGCGGACGCCCTGCAGGCGCAGCATCGCGTCCAGGTCGGTGCCGTAGAAGGCGGTGAGTCCTACGGCCCTCCGGCTCACGAAGTCGCTCCGGTGCGGCGACAGTTCGGCCGGGGTGAGAACGTCGTCGGTACCCGCCGTCATGCTCCGGCCGCGCAGTGCGAGCTTCCCCAGGTACGAGTTGGGCAGCATGCCGGCCTGGTCGGGCCGGTGCTCGATCAGGCAGTGGAAGACCGGCAGTCGACAGTCACGGAAGGCCTGGGCGAGTTCCGCGGTGCGCCGTACCAGACCGCGTGTGGCCGCGTGTTCGGCGAGGCCGGGGGAGACGGAACGGCCGGGATCCAGGATACCGAGCTGGCACTCGCTGATGACGAGTGCCGGGGAGGTCAGAGGGACTGTCATGGGGATCCATCTTCCGTGAAGTGACATAAAAGTCTGATACAAGACCCGTTGTCGCAAGTAGAAGGCCAAGAGCCTGCTGCTGCGATGACATGAGGGTGACAATACTGCCAGAATTGCACGGACGTTGAGATCCGGGCAGGCGAGGAGGTTCCGTGACGGAGACGGATCGTGATCACGGTGGCGATGACGCGGTGCACGCATGCACCGAGGCGGGCGCACTGACGATCACGCTGAACAGACCGGCCGCGGGCAACGCTCTGCGCCCCGCCGACCGCGACGAGGTGATCCGCCTGCTGGCGGTCGCCGACGGCGACCCCCACATCCGGGTGGTGGTGATCCGGGCCGAAGGCCGGCACTTCTGCACCGGTGCCGACATCACCACGATGGGCGGTGACATCAAGCGGGTCACCGGCCCGATGCGGCGCATCATGAACGGCGCGCAGACACTGATGAGTTCGGTGCTCGACTGCGGCAAACCGGTGATCGCTGTGGTCCATGGGGCCGCGGCGGGGATCGGGGCCCATCTCGCCTACGCGTCCGACCTGGTGATCGCCACCGACAACGCCTACTTCGTCGAGTCCTTCGTCAAGCGTGGACTCGTGGTCGACGGCGGCGGCGCCTATCTGCTGCCACGCCGGATCGGCATGCAGCGGGCCAAGGAACTGGTGATGTTCGGCGAGAAGCTGGGCGCCTCCGAGGCGGCGGCACTGGGCCTGGTCAACCGGGTCGTGCCGGCAGCCCTGCTCGACAAGACCGTCGCGGACTTCGTCCAGCGGCTGACGTCCGCGCCCACAAGCTCGATCACCCTGACCAAACGCCTGATGAACGAGTCCCCTGACACCGACCGGGCGGGCTCCTTCCTGGCGGAGGCCATGGCGCAGGAACTGCAGTCCTACGCGCAGGACTCGACCGAAGGGGTGCGTTCCTTCGTGGAGAAGCGCCCCGCCGACTACGTGGGCTGGTGAGCGGGATGACGGAGAAGACAACCCCCGGGGCGAAGGCTGTCACGAGGCCTCGCCAGCCCGCACGGTCCCGCGCCGACCTGCCGACCGTCGAAGCCGAGACGCGGCCGTACTGGGAGGCCGCCGCGCAGGGGAGGCTGCTCATCGCGAGCTGCGCCGGCTGCGGCGCCGTGCACCACTACCCACGCGTGATGTGCCCCTCCTGCTGGAGCGAGGAGGTGACGCCCGTCGAGGCCGAGGGGACCGGCACGGTCTACACCTACTCCACGGTCCACCGGAACGACCTCCCGCCGTTCAACGAACGCCTCCCGTACGTCGCCGCACTCGTCGAACTCACCGAGGGCCCGCGGCTGATGACCAACATCGTGGGCTGCGCCCCGGAGGAGGTCGTCATCGGGATGCGCGTCAGGGCGCGGTTCGAGGAGATCGACGACGGCGTCCACGCGCTGTACTTCAGCCCGGCAGCGGACTGAACGACCGCCCCGAACGAAGCACGAAGCACGAAGCACGAAGCACGAAGCACGAAGCACGAAGCACGAAGCACCAAGCACCAAGATCAGCGACGAGAAGAGGATCGACATGAGTAGTCTGCTGGAGGGCAAGGTCGCCCTGGTGACGGGCTCGGGTCACGGCATCGGCCGCGGGCATGCACTGGAGCTCGCCAGGCACGGTGCCACGGTGATCGTGAACGACCTGGGCACCTCGGTCAGCGGCGAGGGCGAGGGCAAGGTCGCCGACGAGGTGGTGGATGTCATCACCGGGCGCGGGGGCAGGGCTGTGTCCGACTTCAGCGATGTCGGCGACGAAGCGCAGGTCGACGCGCTCGTCGAGCGCGCCTACGACGAACTGGGCCGCCTGGACATCGTGGTGAACAACGCCGGCATCGTCCGGGACCGTGCCATCTGGAACATGAGCGCCGACGACTTCGACCTCGTGATGCGCGTCCACGTCCGCGGCACCTGGCTCACCAGCAGGGCGCTGGCCCGCAGGTGGCGCGCAGAGTCCAAGGCGGCCGGGGGCCCTGTCTACGGCCGCGTCATCAATACGACGTCCGGGGCGGGACTGCTCGGGCACTTCGGCCAGTCCAACTACGCCGCGGCGAAGGCCGCGATCGTCGGTCTCACCCAGACCCTCAGCCTGGAGCTGGCCTCGATCGGCGTCACCGTCAACGCGATCAGTCCCGGCGGACGTACCCGGATCTCGGCCACCATGCCCGGCGCCGCACCGGCCCTCGAACCCGACGAGCGCGACGAGGAGGAGTTCGACCCGAAGGATCCCTCGCTCGGCTCGCCCGTGGTCGCGTGGCTGGCGAGTCCGGAGGCCGGGCACGTCAGCGGACAGGTCATCAAGGCGTTCGCAGGCAACATCGAGTGGCTGCGCGGCTGGACCCCGCAGGCGAGCGTCAGCAGCGGCGGCAAGCGCTGGGACGCGACGAAGCTGGGTGTCGTGATGGGGACCGATGTCTTCGGCACCCGTACCCCGGGACTGCGCCTGGGCGGCTGAGCCCGCGCGTACGCACGACGCAAGGGAGGAGGCGGCCCCGACCGGGGCCGCCTCCTCCCTCGCGTCGGTTCAGGCGGGCTGCTGGGACCCGAGCAGCACGGTGCCGCTGGAGCAGAACCAGCCGCCCGTACCGCTGACACAGGCCACCTCGGCGTCCGGTACCTGTCGTGGGCCGCACTCGCCGCGCAATTGGCGTACGGCCTCCACGACGAGGAACAGACCCCGCTGCCCCGGATGGCAGGCGGACAGCCCGCCGCCGTCGGTGTTGGTGGGCAGTTCACCGCCCAGGCGCAGCCGCCCGTCCCGGATGAACGCCCCGCCCTCGCCCTTCTTGCAGAAGCCGAGGTCCTCCACCGTCGCGAGCAGCATGTAGGTGAAGGCGTCGTACAGTTCGCAGACGTCGACGTCCGAGGGCCGCAGCCCCGCCCGTTCGAACGCGAGGCGGCCGCTCACCTCCGCCGGCCCCGTGGTCAGGTCGTCCCACTGGCTGGTCAGCATGTGCGAGGTGGCCTCGCCGGTGCCCAGTACCCACACCGGATCGCTGCGCAGGTCCGGTATCCGGTCCTCGGCCACCAGCACGGCCGCAGCGCCGCCGTCGGAGCGGATGCAGCAGTGCAGTTTGGTGAACGGGTCGGCGATCATGGGGCCGCCCATCACGTCGTCGATCGTGATGGGGTCGCGGTAGTACGCCTCCGGGTTGTCCCGCGCGTTGAACCGCGCCGACACGGCGACCTCCGCCAGGTCCTCGACGGTGGTTCCGTACTCGTGCATGTGCCGGCGCGCGGCCATGGCGTACTTCGAGATCAGGGAGTGCCCGTAGGGGGACTCCCACTGGAGGGGGCCGCGCGAGCCCCAGTCCAGGCTCGCCCCGCGCAGCCCCTTGCGCAGGTCGCTGCGGGCCGTCGAGCCGTACGTGAGCAGGACGACGTCGGCGTGGCCCGCGGCGATGGCGTCGGCGGCGTGCGCGAGCATCACTTCCCAGGAGGCGCCACCGACGGCGGTCGAGTCGATCCACCGGGGCCGCAGCCCCAGGTACTCGCCGATGTCCACGGGCGGCAGGGTGCCCTGCGAGGTGGAGGCGAGCCCGTCCACGTCCTGCGGGCGCAGCCCCGCCTCCGCCAGGGCCTGCCTGCTGGCCTGCGCCATGAGCGCGTACGGCGTCTTGTCGTCGACCCGGCCGACGTCGGACAGGGCGACTCCGGCGATCACGGCGCGCCTGCTCACTGGGCGGCTCCTTCGGCCAGGAGCCGGGCGAGGACGTCGGCCGGCTCGATGAACAGATGGTTCAGGGAGTGCGCCCGCTTCAGGTAGAGGTGGGCGTCGTGCTCGTCGGTGAAGCCCATACCGCCGTGCAGTTGGATGCAGGACGCCGCGTTGTCGACCGCGGCCCGCCCTGCCACGGACTTGGCCGACAGGAGTTGGAACAGGGCGTCCGGGCGTCCCGACCGGAGGGCGACGGCGGCGAACAGGGACTGGTCCGCCGCGGCCTCGGCGCGTACCGCCATGTCGACGCAGGCGTGCTTGACGGCCTGGTTGACGCCGATCGGCTTTCCGAACTGGACCCGCTCTCCCGCGTGCCGGGCGGCCAGTTCCGTGGTGGCCTCGGCGACGCCGGCCAGCGTCGCGGCGTTCAGCGCGAGGGCGCGGAGCCAGAGCGGGTCGGTCCCGGCGGGCACCCAGTGCAGCACCCGGGTGATCTCCAGGGTGGCCGTGGCCAGCCGCATGCCGGGGTCGAGGGCCTCTACGGCCTCCACCTGTCCGGCGGCAGGCGCCTCGACGAGGGCGGCCCCGGCCTCGGTGACGACGAGCAGATGCCCGGCGCCGGCCGCGTCGATCAGGTCGAAGGCGCCCTTGACGCCGTCGGGGCCGACGGCGGGCTCGCCGCGGGGCTCGGCCAGACCGATCAGGGCCCGGCCCTCGCCGACGGCTTCCGCGAGGGCGGTGTCCCCGTGGTGGGCGGCCACGCGGGCCCCGAGAACGCAGGCCAGGTGGGGGCCGGAGGCGAGACGCCGGCCCAGTGCGCGAAAGAGCAGCGCCTCGTCCTCGAGGGGGCGGCCGAGGCCGCCTTGCTCCTCGTCGAGGCCGAGGGTCAGGAGTCCGATCTCCGCGGCCCCGGCCCACTGGGCGGGGTCGACGACGCCGGACTCACCGCGCCGGGTGCGCAGGATGTCGACCGGGGGGTGCGAGTCCAGGAAGTCCGTGGCCGCGGCCACGAGTTCGAGCTGTTCTCGGGAAGGAAGCAGGTCCATCAGGGGTGACTCACTTTCACCTGGGCAGACCGAGGACGCGGTCCCCGATGATGTTGCGCTGGATTTCCGAGGTGCCGCCTCCGATGGAGGCGGAGAACGAGTGGAGGTAGTTGCCCACCCAGCCCTTGTGGTGGCGGTCGTCGCCGCGGCGCAGGGCTTCGGGGCCGACGATGTCCATGGCGAGAGCGGCGACCTCCTTGGAGAGGTCGGCGAAGCGCAATTTCAGCATCGACCCCTTGGGCCCCGGGGTGTCCGACTGCATGCTGCGGCACACCCCCGCGTACGTCATGGCCCGCAGTGCGGCGACGTCGGCCCGGGCGCGCGCGAGGCGGCGGGCGATCTCGTCGTCGGCGATCGCGGGGCGCCGCCGGTCGGGGCCGACGTGCTCGCGGGCGTGGTCGATGAGTTCCTCGACGATGCCGGCCAGGCGCACCTGGGAGGCGGTGAACGCCGTGCCGCGCTCGAAGGAGAGGGTGGACATGGCCACGCTCCAGCCCTGGCCGAGCTCGCCGACGACGTTGGCCAGCGGGACACGGACCTCGTCGTAGAAGACCTCGCAGAACTCGGCGTTGCCCTCCATGGTGCGGATCGGGCGGACCTCGATGCCGGGGCTGTGCATGTCGCAGATCGCCCAGGTGATGCCTTGGTGCTTGGTGCCGGTGTTGTCGGTGCGGACCAGCAGTTCCTGGTAGTCGGCGCCGGCGGCGAAGCTCGTCCAGATCTTCTGGCCGGTGACGACCAGATGATCGCCGTCGATCACCGCCCTGGTACGCAGCGACGCGAGGTCGGACCCGGCGTCGGGCTCGGAGAAGCCCTGACACCACACGACCTCCCCGCGCAGGATCTTCGGCAGGTGGAAGTTCTTGTGCTCCTGCGACGCACGGGTCATCAGGGTGGGGCCGGCGTGGCTGAGGCCGACGAAGCAGGCGTCGATCGGGGGCAGCCCGTGAGCGGCGTACTCCTCGTACCAGATGAGCTGTTCGGTCAGGGTGGCGCCGCGGCCGCCGTACTCGGTCGGCCAGGCGATGCCCGCCCAGCCGCCCTCCCACTGGGTCTGCTGCCAGGCGAGGTCGAATTCGCGCTGCTCCGCGGCTTCCTGGGGGCGCGGGTCCCGGGGCTTGTGCTCGTGCAGCCAGGTGCCCACCTCCTCACGGAACGCGCGTTGCTCCGGGGTGAAGTCCAGATCCATCGGATGCCTTTCTGCGATGCGGGGCCGAGGTGCTCAGGAGGTCGTTTCCTGGCGGGCGAAGTGGCAGGACAGGGTGCCCAGCGGCCCGTAGTCGGCCACGAAGGTGTCGCCGGGCCGGGCGTGGACGGGCGCGGTGAACGAGCCGGATAGGACGACCTCGCCCGCTCGCAGCCCGTCGCCGTGGGGGGCGAGCCGGGCCGCGAGCCAGGCGACGCCGTTGGCGGGGTGACCGAGGACGGCGGCGGCCACGCCGGACTCCTCGACGACGGCGTTGCGCGACAGCAGGGCGGAGACCCATCGCAGGTCCACGTCGAAGGGGCGCACGATCCGCCCGCCGAGGACGATCCCGGCATCGGCGGCGTTGTCGGCGATGGTGTCGACGATGGTGCGGGTACGGCCCGTCTCCGGGTCCTTCATCTGCACGCGCGCGTCGAGGATCTCCAGGGCGGGCGTGACGAACTCGGTGGCCCGCAGCACGTCGTAGCGGGTGATGTCGGGGCCCATGAGGTCCTCGCCGAGGACGAAGGCGAGCTCCACCTCGACCCGGGGCATGGTGTACCGGCCGGCCGGGACGGTGTCGCCGTCGCCGAAGAACATGTCGTCGTAGAGGACGCCGTAGTCCGGCTCGGTGATGTTCACCGCACGCTGCATGGTCCGTGAGGTCAGGCCGATCTTGCGCCCGCGGACACGGCGGCCGGCTGCGGTGTGCAGCTCGACGGTGCGGCGCTGGACGGCATACGCGTCGTCGACCGTCATCTCCGGGTGCCGCAGGGACAGCTGGCGGATCGGCACCCCGGTGCGTTCCGCCTCGTAGAGGCTCGCCGCGGCGTCGGCCACGGCCTGGTCGGGCAGCATCCGCGCCCTCACTTGCCGAGGAAGCCGAGGGCGGCGGGGTTGAAGGCGGCCGGGTCCTCGAAGTGCGGCCAGTGCCGGACCTCGGGCATCTCGAACACCTCCGCGTCCGGGATGAGCCGGGCGACGGTGTGCGCCGTGCTCCGGTACTCGCCGTGGTCCTTGCCGGAGGCCACGACCAAGGTGGGGGCCTGGATGGCGGCCCAGTCCGACTCCGGGATCAGATTGCGGTCGCGGGCACCGGCGTCCTGCAGGATCAGCAGGTGGTCGATGGTCTCCCGGGTGTCGGCCCGCCGGTAGACGGCCTGACGCAACGCGATCAGGTCGGGCAGCCGGTTGCTCTCGTCCGCGATCAGGTGCTCGAACACCTTGTGGATCGAGCTCCAGCTGGGGTCGTTGACGGCCGCGGTGCGCTCGGCGCGGATGCGGGCCATGTTGGAGGCGGTCGCCACCAGCCCGGCCGGCGACATCAGGATCATCCGGCCGACCCGCTCCGGGTGGCGGACGGCGGTCGCCGCTGCCACCCACGCCCCCAGTGACATGCCGATCAGATGGGTTCGGTCCATGCCGAAGTGGTCCATGACGGCATGGATCTGACGGACATAGACGGGGATCTCGTAGTCGTGGTCGGGCTTCTCGGAGAAACCGTTGCCGACCATGTCGACGGCCACGCAGTGGAAGTGCTCGCTCAGCGGCCCCAGGGTGGGCGCGAAGGTCTCCCAGTGCCCGCCCGTGCCGTGCAGCATCAGCACGTGCGGGGCGTCGGGCGAGCCGGCCTCGACGTACCGGGTGCGCACCCCGTCGGCGTCCAAATAACCCTGCCGGAACTCCAGTTCGCGCAGGTGGCCCCAGATGCTCCGGTACTCCTCACAGGCTCCGGTGTGCTCGTTCTGCTCGCTCATGCAGCTCTCTCCCTCGCTCCGCGGCCGGTGCCGAGGCCCGGCCACAGGAAGACTAGTACGTCTGAATTGACTTCAGCGTCTACCTTTGTGGGCGAACCCTATGCCTAGTGTGACCTGGCAAGGAAGACTAAGAAGTTGAGTGACGCAGTTGTCATAAAGGATTGTTTCTGACAGTGGCATCCGCTATGACTATGAGGGGCTGCCACCTGGTTGGCAAGGAGCGCAGCCGAGCCGCGCACAGCACCGTCCGAGTGAGGAACGGGTCAGCAGATGCCGATGTCCGAAGAGAATGCAGCCACGGGAGCGGACCGCCGTGTACCGGATGAACTGGCCGAACTGGCCAACGAGTTCGCCGTGGTCCGGATCGCCCTCGACACCGCCGGGAACGGGCCCCGGCTCCTGATCGAGGACCTGGAGACCGGTGCTCGGACCTTGCTCTCGCCCCTGGAGCTGGCCAGCCTCTGTCTGGCCACCGACCAGGACCGTGCCGACTGGCTGCGGGTGGGTGCCTATAGCGAGGAGCGCCGCGACCGTTGGGTGCGCGAGAGCGACCCCCGCACCGAGAACGCTCACGCGGAGGGCGCCGCATGAGCGGGACAGGCGCCGCGATCGTCGGCCTGGGTATGACGGAGATGTCACTCAGGCCCGGGGCGACCGCCCTCACGCTGGCGGCCCGCGCCACTCGCGCGGCCCTCGCCGACGCCGGTCTCGACCCCGACGACATCGACGGCCTGCTGGTCGGTACCAGCCAGGGTGTACGTCCCGACCGCCTGGGCGTCGCCTTCGCCGCCCAGGGCGGATTCGGTGATCTGAGACTGCTGGAGCACATCGAGATCAAGGGGGCCACGACCCTCGCCATGGTGGAGCGAGCTGCCCGCGCCGTGAGCGGCGGCGCCGCCCGCGCCGTGCTCTGTGTCTTCGCCGACGCCCCGCTCCGCGCCGGCCACGGCGCCGGCTCCAGCTACGCGCACAGTGGCGGCAACGAGGGACTGCGCGGCCTCGAACGGGCCTCCGGTGTCCTCGGATCGGTCCCCACCTACGCCCTCCTCGCTCAGCGCTGGCTGCACACCACGGGCGAGGACCCCAAGGCCTTGTGCGCCGTCGCCACCGTCCAGCGCGCCTGGGCGGCCGGCAACCCGCAGGCCGTCATGCGCGAACCCCTCAGCGAGGACGACTACTTCGCCAGTCCCCTGATCGCCGAGCCGCTGCGCCGCCTGGACTGCGCACGGCCGGTCAACGGCGCGGCCGCCGTGGTCGTCGCCGCCGACCCCGGCATCGGCGACCCCCGCCGCGTCACCGTGCGCGGCAGCGGCCGGGATCATCCGGTACGCCGCCGCCGGGCCGGTGCGGAATCCTGGTTCGGCGGCGGAGCGCGCGCCGTCGATGACGCCCTGGCGGAGGCCGGGAGGACCAGGGCCGACCTCGACCTGGCGCAGCTCTACGACCCCTTCTCGGTGGTCACCCTGATGCTTCTCGCCGAGTACGGACTGTGCGGCCCCGTCCCGGCCGGCGAGTTCGTTCGCTCCGGCGGGACCGGACCCGGCGGCACGCTGCCCGTCAACACGGGCGGCGGGCAGCTCTCCGGTTTCTATCTCCAGGGCATGACCCCGCTCGTCGAAGCCGTGACGCAGTTGCGCGGCGACGGCGGCGAGCGGCAGGTGCCCGGGGCCGCCATCGCCCTCGTGGGCGGGATCGGCGGCCGGCTCGACCACCACGCGGCGATGATTCTGGAGCGTACGCGATGACCGGAACGGCACGCACGGCCCCGCGCGACTGGCTGGTGGACGGCAGCCTCGCCCCGCACGTGGACGAGACCCCGCCCGGC
The DNA here is from genome assembly GCF_042882275.1 of Streptomyces sp. NPDC058231. NCBI lineage: Bacteria > Bacillati > Actinomycetota > Actinomycetes > Kitasatosporales > Streptomycetaceae > Streptomyces > Streptomyces sp. NPDC058231. Next base: position 77,685 of record NZ_JBHVWN010000012.1, read on the forward strand.
GCGCTCTACCGGGCCGCCGAACGCGGCGAACTGGCCCTGCCCTTCTGCCTGTCGTGCCGACTTCCGCTCGAACCTGAACAGCGGATCTGCGACGGCTGCGGCGGCAACGCCGTCAGCTGGGAGCCGGTGCCCCTGCGCGGCACCGTGCACACTGCGACGCTCGTGCACCGGCTCGAACCCGGGCTGGTGCGCGCCTCGGCCCCGTACCCGGTGCTCGACGTCGAACTGGACAGCGGGCACCGGCTCATCATGACGACGCTCAACCCCGCCACGGCCGCACCGGCCGTCGGGGAGACCGTGACGATCGGCTTCCGCACGGTCGGCGGGGTGCGCATCCCCGCCGCCGTGCCGGCCGCAGCCCACAGCGAGACAACGGAGGACCGTCCATGACAACGGCCGAAACCACGCACACGACGGCGTCGGGCGCCTTCGACGTCGCCGCGGTCGTCCAGGAGAACCGGGTCCACGGATCCGTGTACACCTCCCCGGAGATCTTCCGGCGCGAGATGGACACGATCTTCCGCACCGGCTGGGTCTACGTCGCCCACGAGAGCGAGGTCAGCGAGAGGGGCGACTACCTGACCCGGCGTATCGGCAGCAACCCGGTCGTCGTCGCCCGCGGCAAGGACGGCCGCGTCCGGGTCCTGCTCAACCGCTGCACCCACCGGGCCAACCGGCTGTGCAACGCCGAGAAGGGCAACGCCAGTTCGTTCCGCTGCCCGTACCACGGCTGGACGTTCTCAAACGACGGATCGCTCACCGCCGTCCCGATGCGCACCGGCTACGGCGAGGACTTCCAGCGGGTCCGTTCCGAACTCGGACTCGCCCGGGCGCCCCGCGTCGACAGCTACGGCGGCTTCGTCTTCGCCTCTCTCGCCGAGGACGGCATCACGCTCGCGGAACACCTCGGCCGCGCCACCATCGCCATCGACCGGCTCCTGGCTCTCTCCCCGACCGGCGCGATCGACCTGCGCTCCGGCTGGATGAAGCACCACCACCGGGCGAACTGGAAGATGGTCGTCGAGAACAACGTCGACGGCTACCACGCCCTGTTCACCCATGCCTCCGTCTACGACGCGGTCCGCCCCGCCAAGGTCTCCCACGTCCCCAGCAAGGTCGACGTCGTCGTCCGCGACCTGGGCGGCGGCCACTCGGAGATCGACTACTCCGCCGAGTACCGCAAGCTCGACGAGGAGTTCGTCTGGTACGGACGAAGCCCCCGGGAAAAACTGCCGGAGTACATCGCCGCCATGGAAGAGGCGCACGGTGCCGAGCGCACCCACGACGCCCTCGTGGTCGGCCCGCCGCACACACTGATCTGGCCGAACCTGTTCCTGGCCGAGATGAGCGTCATGTTCGTCGAGCCGGTCGCCCCCGACGAGACGATCGCGTACACCGGGATCGCCGCCATGCCCGGCCAGGACCGGCTCAACGAGCGGACCCTGCGCCGCGCCGAGGGTGCCATGGGCCCGGCGGGCTTCCTCATCGCGGACGACGGCGAGATCGGCATGCGCAACCAGGCCGGCCTCGCCGCCGAGGGCCCGGAGTGGCTGGTGCTCGCCCGCGGCGAGGAGTCCGACACCGAGGACGAGACCGGAACCGTCAACACCGACAAGAGCGCGGAGACCCCCCAACGCGGTTTCTACCGCCAGTGGGCCGCGGTCATGGGACAGGAGGACCAGGCGTGAGCACCACCGACCGGACCAGCCCGGCCCCGGCGGCACTGCCCGCCGTCGAACCCGGCATCGCGGCCTTCCTCCACCTGGAGGCACGGCTTGCCGACGAGGCCCGCTACTCGGAATGGGAGCAGCTCTGGGACGACGACGCCCTCTACTGGATGCCCATGCACCCCGACGACGACCCGCGCCGCACTCTGTCGTACATCTACGACAACCGGCGCCGGATCCACAGCCGGGTCGCCCAGCTCAACACCGGCAACCGGCACGCGCAGACCCCGCCGTCGGTGATGCGCCGGCTGCTGACCAACATGGAGGTCCTCGACCAGGACGAAGACGCCGGCACCGTCACCGTCGGCTCCAACTTCGCTCTGTTCGAATACCGGCACCAGCAGCGCGTCTGGGCGGGCCGAGTGATCCACACGGTGCGCCGCCACCCCGACGGACACCGGCTGGTCTCCAAGACCGTGCACCTGGTCAGCGCCGGAGGGCCCGTAGAGACGCTCGCCTTCCTGATCTGAGCGGCCACCACCCCGCCACCCCTCCCGTGAATTCACGAACCTGTGAGGAACCGTGCTCGTCGGAGACATCTCCCGCAACAACGCCCGCCGTCACCCGGACAAAGCCGCCCTCGTCGAGGCCAGCCGGACCCACACCTGGGCCCAGGTCGACGAGCGGGCGTGCAGACTCGCCAACTACCTGGTCTCCCGCGAACTGACCAAGGGCGACCGGGTCCTCGTCATATCCCGCAACGCCCTGGAATGGCCCGAGGCCGTCTACGCCCTCTCCAAGGCCGGGCTGGTCGCCGTCCCCGTCAACATCCGGCTCGCCGCCGACGAACTCGTCCACATCCGGGACGACTCCGGGGCCCGTGCCGCGATCGTCCACACCGACCAGGCCGAGCAGTTCGCCGCGGAACTGGCGGGTCTCGACGTCGTGGTGGAGATCGGCGGAGCCGCCGTGGGCACGGAGTACGAGTCGGCGCTCGCCGCCGCATCGGCCACCGACCCCACTCCGAAGGACCTCGCCCCCGAGGACATCCTCTTCATCCTCTACACCAGCGGCACCACCGGCCGCTCCAAGGGAGTGATCCACACCCACCGCGGGCTGATCGCCCAGGCAGTGGACACCAACCTCGTCACCGAGGGCGACCGCGCCGACGTCTTCCTCGCCACGACACCCTTCTTCACCGCCGGCGGCATGGTCCGCACCCTCGCGTGGACCTACCTCGGGCAGACGATGGTGATCCACCGCCGCTTCGACCCGCAGGCGGTCATCGACGAGATCGAGCGCAGCCGCATCACCTTCACCACGTTCATCCCGACGATGCTTCAGCGCACGCTGCGTCTCCTCGAAGCGGAGCCCGACCGGGACATGTCCAGCCTGCGACGCATCAGTTACGGCTCCGCTCCCGTGCCGCCCGGCCTCGCCAAGGAGGCGATGGACCGGCTCGGCTGCGACCTTCAGCAGCGCTACGGACTCACCGAGTGCGGCGGCCAGGCCACCATCCTCACCCCTCAGGACCACCGGGACGTCGTCGCCGGACGCACCTCGATCGCGACCTCCTGCGGCCAGGAGACCCCGATGTGCGAGATACGGATCGTCGACGAACAGGGCGGGGAACTGCCGCCCGGCGAGATCGGGGAGATCGTGATCCGCAGCGAGGCCAACGCCGCGGGCTACTGGAACCGCCCCGAGCAGACCGAGCAGGTCTTCCGGCCCACGGGCCTGTGGTCGGGCGACCTCGGCTACCTCGACGAGGACCACTACCTGCACATCACGGGCCGCAAGACCGACATGATCATTTCCGGGGGCTTCAACGTCTACCCCGCGGAGATCGAGCGCGTCATCGCACACCACCCTCAGGTGGAACTGGTCGCAGTCGTCGGCGTACCGCACCCCGAATGGGGCGAGACTCCCGTCGCCGCGGTCGTACCGCGGGGCAAGGACGCCGACACAGGCCGGCTCGCCGACGAGCTCACCGAGCTCTGCCGCGAGCAGCTTGCCGGATACAAGCAGCCGCGCCGCTTCGAGTTCCGCACCGAACTCCCGCTCGGCCCGGCCGGCAAGATCCTCAAGCGGGTCGTCGCCGAGGAACTGCGCATCCCGGCGGAGGGCGGGCGATGAGCGACGAGAGCGTCATCAAGATCCCGTACACCACGATCGAGTTCACCGTCGCCGACCATGTCGCGACCATCACCCTGAACCGCCCTGAGCGCCTCAACAGTTTCAACGAGAAGATGGCCGTCGAGATGGCCGAGGCCTGGGCCCGGGTCCGTGACGACGACGCCGTTCACGCCGTGGTGCTGCGCGCCGCCGGCGAGCGGGCCTTCTGCTCCGGTGTCGACCTCGGCGAGGGCCCCTGGTGGACCCATCTGAGCGCCTGGAACCAGCAGGACCCGGGCGCCGCGCTCGGCCCGAAACAGCACCGGGTGTGGAAGCCCGTGGTGTGCGCCGTGAACGGCATGGCGGCCGGCGGCGCCATGTACTTCGTCAACGAGTCAGACATCGTGATCTGTTCGCAGGACGCCACCTTCTTCGACCCGCACGTCAACGGCGGCATCGTCTCCGCCCTCGAACCCATGGGCATGCTCGCCCGCGGCGTCCCGCTCGGCGACGTACTGCGCTGGGCGCTGGTGGGCAGCGAGGAGCGGATGACTGCGCAAACGGCGCTGCGTACGGGCCTCGTCACCGAGGTCACCGAGCTCGGCGAGCTGTGGGACCGGGCCGCCCAACTGGCCGGCGAGATCGCGTCGCGTCGCCCCGAGGCGGTCCAGGGCACCGTGCGGGCCATCTGGGAGTCGCTGGAGATGTTTCCCTCCATGGCCCAGCGCAACGGGTTGTCCTACACCCAGATCGGCAACGCGGGCGCCGGCCGAACCGATGCCCGCGCCAACAAGAAGACACCCCGGTTTCGCTGACGGGGCGGTGGACCGGCCGCCCGCGCGGCGGCCGGTCCTGCGACCGAGGAGTGGCAACATGAGTAATGAGGAGTCCCCGGGCGGTCCGAGCACCTACCGCCTTGTCATCGATGGACAGCACACCGACGCGGAGTCGGGCAGGACGTACCGCAGCATCGACCCGTACACCGGGCAGGAGTGGGCCGAGGTGCCCGACGCCTCGGCCGCGGACGTCGACCGGGCGGTCGCGGCCGCCCGCCGGGCCCTCAACGGGCCATGGGGCCGGCTGACCGCCACCGCACGCGGACAACTGCTGTGGCGCTTCGCGGAGATCCTCGTCGACGAGGCGGACGCGCTCGCCGAACTCGAGGTGCGCGACGGCGGAAAGCTGCTGCGGGAGATGTCCGGCCAGATGGCCGGACTCCCCGCCTACTACCGGTACTACGCGGGCCTCGCCGACAAGATCGAAGGCTCGGTGGTCCCGACCGACAAACCCGACTACTTCGTCTACACCCGGCACGAACCCGTCGGCGTCGTCGGCGCGATCACCCCCTGGAACTCGCCGCTGCTGCTGCTCACCTGGAAGCTCGCAGCGGGACTGGCCGCCGGCTGCACCTTCGTGGTCAAACCGAGCGACCACACACCCGTCTCCACCCTCGCCTTCGCCCGGCTCTTCGAGAAGGCCGGCTTTCCGCCCGGTGTCGTGAACGTCGTCACCGGCTGGGGCCCCGAGACCGGCGCGGCCCTCGCCGCCCACCCCGGCGTCGACCGGATAGCCTTCACCGGCTCCAACGCGACAGGTATCAAGGTCGGCCAGGCCGCCACCGCCAACCTCACCCGGTTCAGCCTGGAACTCGGAGGCAAGAGCGCGCAAGTGGTCTTCCCCGACGCGGATCTGGACGCGGCCGCCAACGGTGTCGTCGCCGGCGTGTTCGCCGCCACCGGTCAGACCTGCCTGGCGGGCTCCCGGCTGATCGTCCACGAGAGCGTCGCCGCCGATCTGGTCAAACGCGTCACCGACCGTGCGGCGAGCATCAAGCTGGGCGATCCCCGGGACCCGGCGACCGAGATGGGGCCGGTCTCCAACGAGGAGCAGTACCGCAAGGTGCTCTCCTACTTCGACGTCGCCCGCGAGGAGGGCGCGGTCGTGGCCCACGGCGCGGAAGCGGCCGAGGAGCTCGGCGGCTACTTCGTCAGGCCCACCGTCCTCACCGGCGTCCGCCCCGGCATGCGCGTCGTCGAGGAAGAGGTGTTCGGGCCCGTCCTCACGGTCTCCACCTTCACCGACGAGGACGAGGCGATCGCCGCCGCCAACGGCACCCCCTACGGGCTCGCCGGCTCCGTGTGGACCAAGGACGTGCACCGCGCCCACCGCGTCGCCGACCGCCTGCGCGCCGGCACCGTCTGGGTCAACGCCTACCGCGCGGTGGCCCCGCACGTCCCGTTCGGCGGAATGGGGGCCAGCGGCATCGGCCGCGAGAACGGCATCGACGCCGTCCGCGACTTCACCGAGACCAAGGCCGTCTGGGTGGAACTCACCGGAAACACCAGGGACCCGTTCACCCTCGGCTGAGGCCGACCAGCGAAGGAATCGCAATGACGCGAAACAACGCGCACACGCCGGTGATCGTGGCCGGCGCCCGGACCGCCATCGGGCGGTCGTTCAAGGGGACCCTGCGGGAGACCACGGCGACGGAGCTCGCGGAGCCCGTCATCACGGCAGTCCTCGAACGCTCAGGACTCGCCCCGGAACTCGTCGACGACATCATCCTCGCCGAGTCCAACTACGGCGGCGGCGACATCGCGCGCCACGCCGCCGTCGCCCTCGGCCTGCCGCACATCCCCGGTCAGGCCGTCAACCGGCACTGCGCGGGCAGCCTCACCGCCCTGGGCAACGCCGCCGCGGCCATCGCTTCGGGCATGGAGCGGGCGGTTATCGCGGGCGGCACCCAGTCGATCTCCACCGCGCCCCGGCAGTCCTTCCGCACCCCCGGCACCGCCGACGAGTACACCGACCACTGGATGCCGCCCACCCACCCCGACACCCCCACCGCGCCCAATCGGGACATGTCGATCACCGTGGGCTGGAACACCGCGCGAGAGGTGGGCATCTCCCGCGCCGAGATGGACGCCTGGGCGGTCCGCTCCCACGAGCGGGCGATCGCCGCCATCCGTTCCGGCGCCTTCGACGAGGAGATCGTCCCCGTCAGCGCCCTGCAGGGAGACGGCAGCCGTGTCGCCTTCCGCGTGGATGAGTTCCCCCGGGCCGACACCACCCTGGAGAAGCTCGCCGGACTCAAGCCCCTGCACCCCGAGATCGACGGCTTCTCCATCACCGCGGGCAACTCCAGCGGCATCAACGACGCTGCCGCCGCCCTCCTTGTGACCAGCTCCTCCCTCGCCGCCGAGCAGGGCCTCACCCCACTCGCCGAGGTCCGCGCCTGGGCCACGATCGCCATCGACCCCGCGCGTACCGGCATCGCCGTCCTCGACGTCATCCCCAAGGTGCTCCAGCGCGCCGGGCTGCGCCTGGAGGACATCGGCCTGTGGGAGATCAACGAGGCGTTCGCCGCCGTCCCCATCGCCGCCTGCCGCAAGCTCGGCATCGACGAGGCCCTCGTCAACACCGCCGGCAGCGGATGCAGTCTGGGCCACCCCGTCGCCGCCTCCGGCGCCCGCATGATCGTCACGCTCGTCCATGAGCTGCGCAGGCGCGGCGGTGGCCACGGTGTCGCGGCGATGTGCGCCGGCGGCGGCCAGGCAGGCGCCGTGCTCGTCACCGTCCCGGCGGAGGCGTCCCGTGGCTGAGCGGGAACCGGCGGGCTCCACCGCCACCGCCCCGTCCCGCCAGAGGGCCGACTGGCCCGGGGGCGGGCTGCGGATCGCCGTCGACATCTGGCACGCCGACGAGGCCGCCGCCCCGCGCGGCGTCGTACTGCTGCTGCACGGCGGCGGACAGACCCGTCACTCCTGGCACCGCACCGGCGAGCGGCTTGCCGCCGCCGGCTGGCACGCCGTCGCCGCCGACCTGCGCGGTCACGGCGACAGCGACTGGGACCCCGTCGGCGACTACAGCACCGACGCCTACCTGGCCGACCTCATGTCCCTCGCCGCGCATGCCGGACAGCACTGGCCCGGCCTGCCGCTGGTACTCGCCGGGGCGTCCCTCGGCGGGAAGACCGCGCTCCTCGCGGCGGGTGAGAATCCGAAGCTGGCCCAGGCACTGGTGCTTGTCGACATCGCCGTCCGGGTGGAGTACGAAGGCGGCCGCCGGGTGCAGGAGTTCATGGCGGGAGCTCCGGACGGATTCGGCTCCCTGGAAGACGCCGCAGCCGCCGTCTCCGCGTACAACCCGCACCGCAGGCACACCGGTTCGCCGGACGGGCTGCGCAAGAACCTCCGCGAGCGCGACGGCCGCTGGTACTGGCACTGGGACCCGGCGATGCTCGGCGGCGGCCGCGACGAACAACAGCTGGACCGGTTCCGCACCGAGCTCCACGAACGGGCCCGGCGCGCCGCACTTCACCTCACCTGCCCGCTCCTTCTCGTACGGGGCAGACAGTCCGACGTCCTGTCCGAAGAGGGCGTCGCCGAGATGCGCGAACTCGTCGACGCGATCCGCGTCGTCGACGTCGAGGACGTCGGCCACATGGTCGCCGGAGACGACAACGACGTGTTCACCTCGGCCCTCGTCGGCTTCCTCGACACGGCGGTTCCCCCGTCCGGCCCACAGAGAGCGCAGCGCCCATGAGCATCGATCAGCAGGAGCCCGTGGCCCGGCCCGTGCGCGGACTCGACCAGGTCGTCATCCGCATCGCGGGCGACTCCGGCGACGGCATGCAGCTCGCCGGCGACCGGTTCACCGCCGAGGCGGCCGTCTTCGGCAACGACCTGGCCACCCAGCCCGACTTCCCGGCCGAGATCCGGGCGCCTCAGGGCACCCTGCCGGGCGTTTCCAGCTTCCAGATCCGCATCGCCGACCACGACATCCTGACCGCGGGAGACCGCCCCGACGTCCTGGTCGCGATGAACCCCGCGGCGCTGAAGGCCAACGTCGACGCGCTGCGCGAGGGCGGCACGCTGCTCGTCAACTCCGACGAGTTCACCCGCCGCAACCTCGCCAAGGTCGGCTACGGAACCAACCCGCTGGCCACCCCGCAGTTCGAGCGCTTCCGCGTCCACGAGGTCCCGATGACCTCACTGGCCGTGAAGGCGGTCGAACCGGCCGGACTCGGCAAGAAGGACGCGGGCCGTGCGAAGAACATGTTCGCTCTCGGCCTGCTGTCCTGGCTGTACGGGCGGGAGCTGGCGGCCATCGAGAAGTTCCTCGACGAGAAGTTCGCGAAACTGCCCGCCGTCGCCCAGGGCAACGTGCTCGCGCTGCGGGCCGGCTGGAACTTCGGTGAGACCACCGAGTCGTTCCCGGTGACCTTCGAAGTGGCGCCCGCGCCCCTGCCGCCCGGCGAGTACCGGCAGATCACCGGCAACACCGCCCTCGCCTACGGCCTGCTCGCCGCGGGCCGGCTGGCTGGCCTCGACGTCTTCTTCGGCAGCTATCCGATCACCCCGGCCTCCGACATCCTGCACGAACTGAGCAGACACAAGGCCCAGGGTGTCCTCACCTTCCAGGCCGAGGACGAGATCGCGGCCGTCGGAGCGGCCATCGGCGCCTCGTACGGCGGCGCCCTCGGCGTCACCTGCACCTCCGGTCCGGGTCTGGCGCTCAAGTCGGAGGCCATCGGGCTGGCCGTCACCACCGAACTGCCCCTCGTCGTCGTCTGCGTCCAGCGCGGCGGCCCCTCCACCGGGCTGCCCACCAAGACCGAGCAGGCCGACCTCCTCCAGGCCCTCTACGGGCGCAACGGCGAGTCGCCGGTCCCGGTCGTCGCCCCGCGCTCCCCGGCCGACTGCTTCGACGCCGCCGTCGAGGCCGCCCGCATCGCCGTCACGTACCGCACCCCGGTGCTCCTGCTCTCCGACGGCGCCCTCGCCAGCGGTTCGGAACCCTGGCGGATCCCGGAACTCGACACGCTGGAGCCGATCGCCCCCGACTTCGCACGGCGCCGGGAAGGCCCCCACCTGCCGTACGCCCGCGACCCGCGCACCCTTGCCCGGGACTGGGCCCTGCCCGGCACCCCCGGGCTCGCGCATCGCATCGGCGGCCTGGAGAAGTCCAACGGCGCGGGCAACATCTCCTACGACCCCGCCAACCACGAGCTGATGACGCGGCTGCGCCGCGCCAAGGTCGACGGGATCGCCGTCGACGACCTGGTGGTGGACGACCCGGACGGCACGGCCGACCTGCTGGTCCTCGGCTGGGGCAGCTCCTACGGGCCCATCGCCGAGGCCGTGCGCCGTAGCCGCGCACAGGGCCACGCCGTGGCCCACGCGCAGCTCCGCGCCCTCCACCCGTTCCCTGCCGACCTCGGCGACGTGCTGGGCCGCTACCGCCGGGTCGTCGTGCCGGAGATGAACCTCGGACAGCTGTCCCTGCTGCTCAAGGCCACCTACCCGGCCGACTTCCAGCCGCTCACCAAGGTCTCCGGGATGGCCTTCCTCGCGGACGAGGTGCACCACGCCCTCCTCCAGGAGTTCGACGGCACGCTCGCCGCCGCCGAGCGGGCCAGGACCGCCACCGCGCGGGCCGGCGCCGCCCTCCGGCAGACCGGCACCGACGACGCCACCCCGCCCTCCGACGCGGCCTGAGACCATCCATGAAAGGAACCACCATGGCGTCCACCGTGGCCGAGTACATCCCACCGCTCGGCGCGCTCGACCTGGTGCCGAAGACGGACCGTCCCCTCAAGCCCGCCGACTTCACCTCCGACCAGGAGGTCCGCTGGTGCCCCGGCTGCGGCGACTACGCGATCCTCGCGACCGTCCGCGCACTGCTGCCGAAGCTGGAACTGGCGCCGGAGAACGTCGTCTTCCTCTCCGGCATCGGCTGCTCCTCCCGATTCCCGTACTACCTGGACACCTACGGGTTCCACTCCATCCACGGGCGCGCCCCGACGCTCGCCACCGGGCTCAGTATCGCCCGCCCCGACCTGTCGGTGTGGACGGTGACCGGCGACGGCGACGCCCTGTCCATCGGCGGCAACCACCTCATCCACACCCTGCGCCGCAACGTCAACACCCGCATCCTGCTGTTCAACAACCGGATCTACGGGCTGACCAAGGGCCAGTACTCGCCCACCTCCGAGACCGGCAAGATCACCAAGTCGACCCCGATGGGCTCCGTCGACACGCCGTTCAACACCCTGTCGCTGGCGCTGGGTGCCGAGGCCACGTTCGTCGCCCGCGCCCTGGACTCCGACCGGGCCGGCCTCACCGAAGTCCTCGACGCCGCCGCCCGCCACCGGGGCACCGCGTTCGTGGAGATTCTCCAGGACTGCCCGATCTTCAACGACGGCTCCTTCGACATCCTGCGCAAGGACGGCGCGGAGAGCCATCTCGTCCGCTTGCGACACGGCGAGCCGATCGTGTTCGGCGCGGACGGCGAACGGTGCGTCGTTCGGGACGGTTTCGGACTGCGTTCCGCCCGCACCGCCGACGTCGCACCCGGCGACATCGTGGTGCACGACACCCACACCGAGGACCCCGGTTACGCCCACGCCCTGTCCCGCCTCTCCGGGCACGACCTGCGGAACACGGTGACCGGCGTCATCCGCGCAGTCAGCCGTCCCGTCTACGACGACCAGGTGCGTGCCCAGCGCGACCGGGCCGCCGAGGGCGACGTCCCCTCGCTGCAGCAGACCCTGCGCGGCGCCCACACCTGGACCGTCTCATGAAGGAGTCACCTGCCATGAAGCTCGATCTCGACGCCGCTAACAATGTGCTGTCGGGTCTGCGGCCCTTCCCCGTGGCCGTCACCACCGTGGACGGCGGCTTCGCCAACGGCCTGATGTCACTGAGCGCGGGCGCCGCGAGCATCATCCCGGAGGCCCCGCGCGCCACCATCAGCCTCACCAAGTACAACAAGACCCATGACATGGTGGCCAGTTCCGGCATCTTCGTCATGCATCTGCTGACCGCGCAGGAGGAATACCTCGACGCCTCCCTGCACATCCTTCGGACGCTCGGAGGCAGTTCGGGCCGCGACGGCGACAAGATGGGCACGCTGCGCACCCGGACCGGCATCACCGGCGCCCCCGTGCTGCTGGACGCGCACAGCTATGTCGAGGCACGGGTCTGCGCGAGCCTCGACATCCAGGAGTCCACGGTGTTCGTCGGCGATGTGGTCGCGGCCGGCACCCTGTGCGGCGGCGAGCGGCTGCGTGTCGGTCCCGCGTGGGGCAAGCTGCCCGCGGAGTGGATCGAGCAGTACGAGACCAACCACGTACCGCAGCTGGAGAGCGCGCGCAGCCACCGCTTCGGTCACCCGCAGGCGGGCTGACCATGGGCGCCACATCGGGAACGGCCGAGCAGACCGGGGCCTGGGAGCTGCCGGCCGAGCTGCGACTGCTGCGCGACACCGTCCGCGCCTTCATGGACGGCGAGGTCCGGCCGCTGGAGGAGACCCTGCCGCACGACGCGGTGGGGCTCGCCCGGCCGGAACTCACCGCCCTGCAGAAGAAGGCCCGCGACCTGGGCCTGTGGGCGCTGCAGACCCCCGCCGAGTTCGGCGGCGCCGGGCTCGGCGTACTCGGACAGGTGGTCGTGGCCGAGGAGGCCGCCAAGTGCCGGATGGGGGCCTTCTTCCCGGCGCTGGGCGCCTTCGGGGGCAATCCGCCCGGCGTCATGTTCCACGCCACACCGGAGCAGTTCGCCCGGTTCGCCCGGCCCGTCGTCGACGGCACGGCCTCCAAGGCGTACACCGCCATCAGCGAGGCGTCGGGCGGCTCCGACCCGGCCCGCGCCATTCGTCTGAGGGCCGTCCGTGAGGGTGACCACTATGTCCTGGACGGCACCAAGACATGGATCAGCCACGCGGCGGACGCCGACTGGGGTGTGGTCTACGCGCGCACCGGACCCGGCCGCGACGGCATCTCCTGTTTCGTCGTGGAACGGGGGACCCCCGGCCTGTCGTTCCGGCCGATCCCGGTGATGGCGTCGTTCGCCCCCTACGAGGTGCACTTCGACGGGGTGCGCGTCCCGGCGGATCACCGCATCGGCAGCGAGGGCCAGGGCTTCGCCCTCGTCGGGGAGTTCCTGGTGCACGGCAGGATCCTCTACGCTGCCGGCCCCATCGGCATCGCCCAGACCGCTCTGGACATGGCCGTCCGGTGGGCGAAGGACCGCGAGGTGTTCGGCGGACGCCTCGCGGACAAGCAGGGGATCCAGTGGATGCTCGTGGACTGTGAGATCGAGCTGAGAGCGGCACGGCTGCTGATGTACCAGGCCGCCTGGAACGCCGACCTGGGCAAGAACGTCAAGGTCGACGCCTCGATCAGCAAGATGACCGGCACCGAGACCGCATGCCGGGTTCTCGACCGCTGCATCCAGGTGCACGGCGCACTCGGCATGGCGACCGAACTCCCCCTGGAACGCTGGTTCCGGGACCTCCGCGTGAAGCGGCTGGGCGAGGGGGCCACTGAGGTACAGCGGGTGGTCGTCGCCCGCTCGCTCTTCGGCTGACAGGAGGACGACACATGGCACTCAAGTTCAACCTGATGTTTCCCATGCGGGCGGTCAAGCACTACGCGCGGTGGATCGAGGGCAACGACCTCAGCACGGTCGCGCGGGTGGTGGAGGACGCCGGCTTCGACGCGCTCTCGATGAGCGAGCACCCCTACCCCGACAAGGAGTGGCTCGCGGACGGCGGCCACCACGCCTTCGACCCGTTCGTGTCGCTGAGCATGATTGCCGCAGCCACCGAACGGCTCCGGGTCATCACGTACGTGATGGTCGCCGGCTACCGCAGCCCCTACCTCGCGGCGAAGGCGGCGGCGAGTCTGGATCTGCTCTCCGGCGGCAGGCTGACCCTCGGCATGGCCGCGGGCTACCTGCACAAGGAGTTCGAGGCCCTCGGCGCCGACTTCGCCCACCGCGGCCGGCTCTTCGACGAGGCGATCACCGCGATGCGGGCCAGCTGGGCGGGCGGGGACCACGTGGGTGAGCGCTTCGGGGCCACCGGCCACGAAGCGTTGCCGGCGCCCCTGACCCCCGGCGGGCCGCCGATCTGGATCGGAGGCAACAGCGGGGCCGCCCGGCGCCGTGTCGCGGAGGTCGCCGACGGCTGGATGCCGATGGCGCAGTCCGGGGCGATGGCCGAGATCACCCGCACCCCGCCACTGACCGATCCGGGCACCCTGCGGGAGCTGATCTCCGGCGTCAACCGCCGCCGCGCCGAAATGGGCCGGCCCCCGGCGGACGTCTCCTTCGTCCCGTTCGAGAAGGACCTGCTGCGCGACGGCGACACCGGTGCCTTCCGCTCCGCGCTGGCACCGCGCCTCGACGCGTACGCGGAGGCGGGCGTCACCTGGATCACCGTCGAACCCGCCAGCCGCAGCTTCTCGGCGTTCGTCAAGGACGTGACCGACCTCGCCGGGCTCCTGCCGACCCGCTGATTGCGTCCCCGCCGGATCCACCGGCCGCTCCGCCGAACCACGACCCCGCTCCTCCCGCGAGCCGCCACGGAGGCGATCCACGATGACCCAGCACCTCACGACACCGCTCCCACCACATCCGCGCGGCGACGCCTTTCCCGACGCCACGGAGTTCTGGGACCTGGTGTGCCGCCGCGCCGACGCCACCCCCGGCGCCCCGCTCGTCGTCGACCAGGACCGGGCGCGGATGACCTTCGGCCAGTACCGCACGGCCGCCGAACGGGTCGCCGCGGGCCTCGCGGCACGCGGTGTCCGGGCCGGGGACGTGGTGTCCTGGCAGCTGCCCAGCCGTATCGACACGATGCTGCTGACTGCCGCTCTCTGCCGCCTGGGCGCCGTGCAGAACCCGCTCGTCCCCATGCTGCGGGAACCGGACGTGGAGTTCATCTGCCGCCAGGCCGGAACCCGGCTGCTCATCGTGCCCGAACAGTTCCGCGGCTACGGCCACGGGGCGATGGCCGACGCGATAGCCGGCCGTATCGACGGCCTCGACGTCCTGCGCGCCGACGGGGGGCTTCCGGAAGGAGACCCCGCCCACCTGCCCCCGGCGACGGGGCCGGAGGTCCGCTGGCTCTTCTACACCTCGGGCACCACCGCGGAGCCCAAGGGCGCGCGGCACTTCGACAGCGGACTCCTGGCCGCCGCACGTACCTTCTGCGCGGCGCTGGAGCCGTGCCCGGACGATGTCGTGGCCTCCCTCACCCCCATGGCCCACGTCGGGGGAGTGCTGCACGTCCTCGCCGCGCTCCTGTCGGGGGCGGGCCTTGTCATCAGCGACCTCTTCGACCCCGAGGAGACCGCCCGGCTGCTGACCGAGGAGAAGGTCACCATCGGCGGCTCGGGCGTCCCGTTCATCCGCGCCTTCCTCCAGGTCCAGCGGGCGGCGGGACCGGATGCCCGGCTCTTCCCGTACGCGAAGGGCTGGCTGGTCGGAGGTGCCTCACGCACCCCCTCCTTCCACGCACAGGTGCGGGACGAGCTGGGCGGCGTCGGGCTGGTGTCCGGCTACGGGCTCACCGAGTGTCCCTTCCTCAGCTGGGGCCGCCTCGACGACAGTGACCACGAGCACGCCACGGCCGATGGCCGTCCGGGACCCGGAACCGATGTCCGGGTGATCCGTCCCGACGGCGGCGCAGCCGGCCCCGGGGAGCCCGGAGAGCTCCGGGTCAGGGCGCGGCAGCTGATGGCCGGCTATGTGGATCCCGCGCTGGACGCCGATGCCTTCGACGAGTCGGGGTACTTCCGGACCGGGGATCTCGCGGTGCTCGACGAGCGCGGTTACGTCACCATCACCGGACGCATCAAGGATGTGATCATCCGCAACATGGAGAACATCTCCGCGCGGGAGGTGGAGGACGCCCTCGACGGCTGTCCGGGACTGGCCGACGCCGCCGTCGTCGCGGTGCCCGACGAGGTGACGGGGGAGCGGGTCTGCGCCGTCGTCGTAGCGGAAACCGCCGGAAGGGTGCCGGTCCTGGCCGATGTGTGCGAACATCTGCTCTCCCACGGACTGAACAGGCGCAAGCTTCCCGAGCGGCTGGAGTTCGTCGAGGAACTGCCGCGCAACGCGATGGGGAAAGTGATGAAGAACGTCCTGCGCGCCCGCTTCGACACTCACTGATCTGATCCCTGAGTCACCTTTTTGAAGATCGTGTTACGTGTTGCGCCAAGGCGTATGTGGCTGATCGAAAGCGCGCAGGGGCCGTACACTGACGTCTGTGTCATCAGAGGAAACGCTTCGCAGAGCCAGCTACGGCCCCAACAGCCCGCAGATTGGGCGCAAGGGCGCGCGTACCCGCCAGCGCATCATCGACGAGACACTCAGGCTGTTCGAGGCCAAGGGTTTCCACGAGACGCTGGTCGACGAGATCGCCGAACGTTCGGGGGTGTCCCGGGCGACGCTCTACCAGTACTTCGCGAGCAAGGACGAGATCTTCCAGGAGCTGATGGAGGAGTGCGGCGCGGCGCTGCAGCGCGTCGTGCGCCGGCTGGGCCCGCTGGGTCCGACCGAGGAGGGCTTCGACAACCTGCACTGGTGGCTGGGGGAGTGGGCCTGGGTCTTCAGCAGGTACGCCACGATGTTCGCCCAGTGGGAGCGCGTGGCGACCGTGAGCGCCGGTGTCCGCCCACAGGTTGCGACCTTCGCCGAGATCTACTCCCACCGGGTCGCCAAGCGGCTGACCGACTCCGGGGTGACAGGCGTCGACGTGGTCGACGTCGGCACCATCCTGCTGGTGGCCGTGCATCGCTTCAACTACTACCGCTACCGAGGCGCGGTCCCAGGCCTGACCGACCAGCAGTTGCTGGACGGACTCGCCGTCCACGTGCAGCTCGCGCTCTTCCCCGAGACACCGGCCGCGGTTTTCGACGCCATCGCCCTGGACCTCGGTGAGAGCACGGGCGTCGTCAGCTGGCCCGGCCCGTACACGCCGGAGTTCCAGGCCCGGTTCGCCGCGCTCAGTGACCGGGCGCGCGGCACGGTGGACCGGCTCCTCGACGCGGCCTGCCGTGTCTTCAGCGCGTACGGCTACCACATGGCGACAGTCGACGACGTGGTGCGGGAAGCCGGTGTGGCCCGGGGCACCTTCTACAAGTACTTCACCGACAAGCCCGACGCGCTGGCCGCCATCGCGGAGGAGGCGTGGGGCGTTCTGCCGCCCCTGGTCGAGCAGTTCGCCACGCTGAGCCCCGGTGACCACGACGCCCTGCTGGAGTGGATGGGCAGGTACGACCGCACCCGCGTCCGCTACGTCGGCCTGCTGCGGGTCTGGATGGAGGACCAGCCGCTCGACGACCAGGTTCGGGCCATCGGTGCCGAGGTCGGGCGCAGAGCGTCGCTGGCCTTCGCGTCGGTCCTCAACGCGGTCGAGCGGGACCATCCCTTCAACACGACCACGGGCGTCCTGTTCCTGCATGCCCTGCTCGAACGCAGCCTGGACGGGCTGACCGACGAGTCGACGCCGGAGCGCCGGCAGGAGGTCGTCGAACTGCTGACCTGGCTCATCGGGCGCGGGCTGCTGAACGGCCGCGGGCGGGGCTGAGGTTGTGCCCCGCCCGCGGCCCGGGCTCGTTCCCTTCCGGGGCTGTCGGCCCGCCGCGTGCTGAGCAGCGGCGCTCTCAGTACCGCTCGCGCGGCAGCCGCAGCACCCGCTCGGCGATCTGGTTGCGGCTGATCTCCGACGTACCGCCGCCGATGGACAAGCCCCTGCTGTAGAGCAGGTTGTGTACCACTTCGGGCTCGCTGCCGCCCACGGCACCGGGACCCGCGAGGGCGAGGGCCAGTTCGGTGATCCGCTGGGCGTGCTCGGCCGACAGGAGTTTGCCGACATTCCCGTCGGTGCCGTTCTTGAGCCCGGACACCAGGGTCTGCGCGTGCTTCAGATTGAGCAGGGTCATGGCCTCCTCCTCGGCGATCAGCTCGCCCACCCGCTGCCACCACAGCCCACCCGTGGCCCCGTGACGCTGTGCCAGGGAGGCCAGCGCGGCGGCGTCCAGCGAGGTGCCCCCGAGGCCGGTGCCGATGCTCACTCGCTCGTTGCCGATGGTCGCCCGGGCCACGGCCCAGCCCGCGCCCACGTCGCCCACCACATCCTCGTCAGGCACGAACACATCGTCGAGGAACACCTCGTTGAACACACACCCGCCGGTCAGGTCGCGTACCGGCCGGACCAGGACACCGGGCGCGCCGAGGTCGACGACCATCATCGACACCCCCGCGTGCTTGGGCGCGTCGGGGTCCGTGCGCACCGTGAGCAGCCCGCGGTGGCAGCGGTGCGCGTCGCTCGTCCAGGTCTTCTGCCCGTCGACCACCCAGCCCCCGTCCGTCCGCCGGGCCCGGGTCCGCAGAGAGGCCGCGTCGGAACCCGCGCCCGGTTCGCTGAACAGCTGGCAGAACCGCAGTTCCTCACGCAGGGCGGGCCGCACCCAGCGTTCCAGCTGGCCGGGCGTGCCGTGCTGGATCAGCGTCGGCAGGATCCAGCTGCCGATACCGAGGTCCGGGCGGCGCACCCCGCGCAGTTCCTCCTCGATGACCAGCTGCTCCACGGGCCCGGCGTCCCGGCCGAAGGGTTGCGGCCAGTGCGGCACGGCGTACCCGGACTCGACGAGGGCGGCCGGCCGCTCGGGCGCCGGGAGTTCCTCCAGTCGGGTGCGGAAGGCTCGTGCCGCCTCGCGGAAGCCTGCCGCCTCCGCGGGCAGGTTCAGGGCGGGCAGTTCGCCGACGCCGTCCGGGCTCGCCCCGGCCACCTCGGCCGCGGCGTCGCCGCCGAACAGGGTGGCGAGGGCGAGGGCCCGCTTGAGGAAGAGATGGGACTCGTGCTCCCAGGTGTACCCGAGGGCGCCGTGGATCTGGATGCAGAGCTGGGCGCAGCGCACGGCAGCGGGAAATGCCTGGGCGGCGGCCACCGCGGCGGACCGCACTGCCTGGGTCTCGTCGCGGCCGACGGCGCCCCAGGCGGCCGCGGTTGCAAGCTCGGCGTCCACGAGCATGTTCGCGCAGTGGTGCTTGATGGCCTGGAAGGAGCCGATGGGCCGGCCGAACTGCTCCCGGGCGAGCGCGTGGTCGCGGGCGCGCAGCGTACAGGCGTCGGCGATCCCGGCGGCCTCCGCAGCGGCCAGCGCGCGGGCCGTGGCCAGTGCGACGGTCCGAGCGCCGGGCAGCAGTCCGGCGTCGGTGACGGCGACGTCGGCGCACCGCACGGTGGCGACCCGGTGTGCCGGGTCGAGGTCGGAGGCGGTGGAGAGCGCGAGGCCCGGGGCATCGCGTTCCAGTACGAGGAGGTCGTCGCCGGAGGCGAGCAGCAGGAGATCGGCCACGGGGGCGCCGAGCACGGCAGGCACCTCTCCGTCGGCCCGCCCGTCTTCGTGGTTGAGGCTGCCCGCGAGCCCGATGGCGGCGACCAGGGAGCCGGAGGCGAGTGCGGGCAGCCAGCGCCGGCGCTGTTCGGCGGTGCCCGCCCGGGCGATGACGGCCGAGGCGACGACGGTGGGCAGGAAGGGCCCGGGGGCGACAACCCGCCCGAACTCCTCCAGCACGACCGCCGTTTCGGTGAGGCCGAACCCCTGCCCGCCGTATTCCTCGGGCAGGTGCAGCCCCAGCCAGCCCAGCTCATGGAGTTCCGCCCAGTAGGAGGGCAGCGTATCCCGCTCGGCATCCGCCGCGGTCCGTGCGAGGTCCGTACCGCCCCTGGCCTCCAGGAACAAGCGGGCGACGGCCGCCAGGCTTTGGTGGTCCGCGTTGGCTGCAAGCGTTGCCATGGAGTCTCCCGCTATGTCGATGCGCTGGCGACCGAGAATATCTGACGTAGCCGTCATTAGAAACAGATTGCGCCGCACTTGGTGGATCGGTCGCTGACCGGGCAATTCTTCCTGCTGCACAGAGGGTTGTCAGCGTCCCTCCGCTCGGTTACGTTTCTCGCGCTTCGCCAATCTGTCGCTCTGTATCCCAATCGCCCCGGAGTGGCCGACCGGAGGAATCCGGTGGCCGACGCCGCGGTCGGAACCCTCGCCGTGTTCCCCCGGCAGCGCATCAGGACCTCTCTCCCACCGCGTTCGGCCTCTCTCCCGCCGCGTACCGCAGGAATGGAACGAGAATGACGTCGATACCCGAAGTCACCCCCAGCGTCTCCCCGCCCCCGTCCCCGTCCCCGTACCGGGAGTTGATCGGTGTCCGGCTCGACCGGCTCCCGCACGGCCGGTTCCGCACCCTGGTCATGATCTGCTCGTGCGTCGCCTTCATCTTCGAGATCGGCGACCAGGGCGCGATGGGAATCACCGCGAGCACGATCAGGGAGCACTTCGGCACGAATCTCACCGGAGTGGCGTTCGCCGTCTCCGCGATGTACCTCGGCCTGCTGGTCGGTTCCCTCGTGGCGGGCCAGAGCGACCGGTTCGGCCGACGCGCCCTGCTGAGCTGGGGGATGGGGGGCATGGCGGTCTTCTCCGGCCTCAGCGCCGCGTCCACGAGCCTGGTCATGTTCGTGGGCATGCGACTTCTCGCCGGCATCGGGCTCGGCGTCACCTACATCACCTTGATCGTTTACATCTCCGAGGTGATCCCGGCCCGGCGGCGCGCCATGGTGATCGGGATGGGTGTCGGCTGCGGCACCTTGGGCAACATCGGCCTCACCCACCTGGGAGAGGCCGTGGTGCCCGGGAGTGAGAACGGCTGGCGTCTCATCTTCCTCATGGGGCTGATCGGTCTGGCTGCTGTCCCCCTCTTCCACAGGCTTCCCGAGTCCCCGCGCTGGCTGTCCGCGCAGGGCAGGGACGGCGAGGCTGAGGCGATCGTGCGGAAGCTGGAGAACGAGGCGGAGTCCCGGCGCGGCGCACCGCTCCCGCCGCCCGTGCCTCCCCTGGAGGTTACGAAGAACTCCATTGCCCCGGCCGACGACACCGGATCGCTCTTCCGGGGCAAACTGCTGGTCGCCATAGTGATGTCCGTGATCATCTGGATCGGCTTCTCCGTCGGCCAGCAGCTGATGAACACCTGGAGCCCGATCATCCTCAACCTGCGCGGATTCACCGTCCAGGAGTCGCTCTCCATGCAGTCCACGGTCCTCATCGGCGCACTGCTCGGCTCGGTGCTCGCGATGCTGATCGGCGACCGCCTGCCACGCCGGGTCGGGATCATGGTCTTCGCCTCCGTCGCGGCCGTATCCATCGCCGTGTTCGGCCTGGCGGGCAACCACACCGTCATCGTTCTCGCCGGCGCGACCGTGCAGTTCACCGTGGGTATCAACACCGCATTGGTCAACACCTTCGTCGCCGAGCGTTTCCCGACCCCGCTGCGCGCCCGAGGCACCGGTTTCGGCTACTCCGTGGGCCGGATGACCAATGTTCTGGCCCCTTTCACCATCGCGGCGGTCCTGGAGGCACTCGGCTACAAGGCGGCGGCCTGGGGCGGCTTCCTCGCCTGGGGTCTGATCGCCGTGGTGGTGCTCATCCTCGGCGGACGCCGTCGGCAGGCGCCGCAGGACACGTGACGGCAGTTCACCCTGTCGGCCCGAACACGTACCGGCAAGCACTGGCAAGGAGTCATCATGCCCGGTCCCCTGCGGGGAACACGCGTCGTCGAATTCGCCGGCCTGGGGCCGGGCCCCTTCGCCGGCCTGCTCCTGGCCGACCTGGGAGCCGAGATCGTCAGGATCGACCGGATACCCCGCCCGGGCGCCTCCGGCGACACTCCCCTCAACCCCGTTCAGCGCGGCCGCCGTTCCCTGGCCGTCGACCTCAAGAACCCGAGGGCCGTCGGGGCGGTCCTGCGCCTGATCGCCTCGGCCGACGCCGTGATCGAGGGCTTCCGGCCCGGTGTGATGGAGCGCCTCGGGATCGGACCCGAGGTGTGCCTCGCCCGGCAGCCGGCACTCGTCTACGGCAGGGCAACCGGGTGGGGACAGAGCGGTCCGCAGGCACATCTCGCCGGTCACGACATCAACTACCTTGCTCTGTCCGGAGCGCTCGACCCCATCGGCCGGCGCGACACGGGCCCTGTCCCCCCGGTCAATCTTCTCGGTGACTACGGTGCCGGCGGCCTCTATCTCGCCCTCGGGGTCGTCGCCGCCCTGCTGGAGGCTCGCGGCTCCGGGCAGGGGCAGGTCGTCGACGCGGCGATCGTCGACGGTGCGGCCCATATGACCACCACGCTTCAGTGGAAGCGCTCCATCGGCACCTGGAACGCTGAGCGGGGCACCAACACCCTCGACACCGGAGCGCACTTCTACGACGTATACGAGACCTCCGACGGCCGCCACGTCTCGATCGGGGCGCTCGAACCGCAGTTCTACGCACGGCTGCGGGACGTCATGGAACTCACCGCACCCGAGTGGGACGACCCGCGCGACGAGACGCGCTGGCCGGAACTGACCGTGCGACTGGCGGAGTTGTTCCGAACCCGGACCCGGGGCGAGTGGTGCGCCCGGTTCGCCGGTCACGACGCCTGTTTCGCACCGGTCCTGACCCTCGACGAGGCCCCGGCGCACGAGCACAACGCGGTCCGCAACACCTTTGTCGAGCGGGACGGAGTGGTGCAGCCGAACCCTGCGCCGCGGCTGTCCCGAACCCCCGGTGAGATCGGCTGCCCACCGCCCGAGCCCGGAGCGGACACGGAGACCGTGCTGCGCGGTGCCGGGTTCGGTGCCGAGGAGATCGCCGTGTTGCGCAAGGAGGGCGCGGTCCACTGAGCGGTGGGCGGCACCTGCCCGGTGAGGCGGGTGCTGCCCACCGCTAAGGAGCCGGGGCACGTCAGGACTCGGGTACGCATCCGTAGCGGCGGGCCAGCTCCTCGCTGCCCCGGGCCAGCAGGGTCACGTCGGCGCCCACCAGGACGAAGCGCGCTCCCGCGGTGATGTAGCGACGGGCGAAGACCTCGTCGAAGGCGTTGACCCCCGCGGCCGTCCCGCACGAGGCGATCACTCCGAGCGCCTTCTCGATGGTCTCCACCACCTCCGGATGCTGGGGCGCGCCCAGATGCCCCATCGACGCCGCCAGGTCGGCCGGCCCGATGAACACGGCGTCGACACCCGGGACCGTGGCGATCTCCTTCAACTGCCGGATACCTTCGGGAGATTCGACCTGCACGGTGACGGTCACCCGCTCGTCGGCCGTTGCAAGGTAGTCGGCGTCCCGGTTCCACTGGGAGGCCCGTGCCAGCGCGCTGCCCACGCCTCGGATCCCGTCCGGGGGGTAACGGGTGGCGGACACGATGGCGGCGGCCTCGTCGGCCGACTCCACCAAGGGCACCATCAGGTTGCGCACGCCGATGTCCAGCAGGCGCTTGATGCCGGCGGGATCCGCGTCGACGGGCCGAACGACAACCTCGGGCGAAGAAGCGGCCAGCGCCTGCAACTGTGCCAGCGTGGAACGCAGATCGTTGGGGGCGTGCTCCATGTCGAGCATCAGCCAGTCGAGTCCGGCGCCCGCGCAGATTTCCGCGACATACGGGTCGCCGGTGGCGAGCCACATGCCGATCTGCGGCCGGTCGGCGGAGAGCAGGTCGGCCCAACGGCTGGCGGTCATCATGATTCCTTTCGAGATCGCCTCCGACTACACTCATGACTGACATGTATGTCACTGTATTCGGAGGGAATGAGCGAGTAGAGCGCTGAAAGTCTGCCCACCTCATGCGGCGGAGCGCAAGGTTCTGACAGACATGTTCATCGTGCAGGGGGTGGTCCGGAGTCTCGGAGCGCGCCGTCGCGGGCCGGTGTGCGGCGCGAACCCGAAAGGCCCGTCGGATGCCCCGGCACGGGTCTTCCCCCGAACGGTGAGAGGAACTGAACCGATCATGGCCGTATCCGGCACTCCGGACAGCGCAGCCGACGGGACGCGAGATGTTGCCGCGCTGGTGCTGCGGACCGTACTCGGGCCGATGCTCATCGCCCACGGCTGGAACAAGGCCGCCGGTGCCGGCGGGCTCGACGGCACCACGGGGTGGTTCCGCAGCCTGGGGCTCGAACCCGCCCGCGTGCACGCTCGGATGGCTGCGGGCACCGAACTCGCGGCCGGCGCGGCCCTGACCGCCGGGGCGGGCGGCCCGCTCCCGGCCGCCGCGGTGGTCGGCCTGATGGCCGTGGCAGCGCGAACGGACCACCGGGGCAAGGGCTTCTTCGTCTTCAAGGGCGGCTGGGAGTACACCGGTGTGGTCGCCGGCGCCTCCGTGGCCTTGGCCGCGCTGGGCAGCGGTCGCTGGTCCGTCGACCGGCTGCTCGGGCGCGGAGAAGGTGGCGGAACGCGCTCGGCGCTGACCGCCCTCGGCCTTGGCGGCGCCGCCGCTGCGGCGCTGCTCGCCGCCTGCTACCGACCGGTCGCCGAGGACGCGAAGGCCGATGCCCCCACTGGGGCAGGGGCGGCCTGAGCGGCTGCCGCGGCCGGCGGCGCGCTCAGCACGGGT
Organism: Streptomyces sp. NPDC058231; assembly: GCF_042882275.1. Lineage (NCBI taxonomy): Bacteria > Bacillati > Actinomycetota > Actinomycetes > Kitasatosporales > Streptomycetaceae > Streptomyces > Streptomyces sp. NPDC058231. The sequence goes on from NZ_JBHVWN010000012.1 coordinate 101,698, forward strand.
GGACGACCCGTCCGTTCCGCAGGACCAGTGCCACCTGTCCCGCCGACGGTGCGGCCAGGGCTTCGCGGAGGGGGACGGACAGCAGGCACAGATCGGCGCGGAGGCCCGGTGCGACATGGCGCGCCGGGCCTCCGGGGTCGTGCGGAGGCGACAGGAAGCCGTCCAGCGCGATGCGCGGGGCGACCCGCTCGGCGGCTGAGAGGACCCGGCCCGACGGTGTGCGGCGGGTGCTCGCGGCGGCCATCGTGGCCCAGGGGTCCGGGTCGCCGTACGGAGCATCGCTGGACGCGGCCACCGGAATGCCGTGCGCGAGCAGCGAGGCATACGGGTACAGGTGGCGGGCGTCCACGGGGTCGACGTCGCGGAGGTAGTCGTCGCCCCGACCGGTGAGGAGCGTGGGCTGCGTGACGACACGTACGCCGCAGTCGGCCAGCATCGGGTACACCTCGGGCGGCACCACGGCGCCGTGCTCGATCCGGTCGCCCGGGTGCGAGCCTGCCGACCGCAGCGCCACAAGCGTCAGGAGCAGGGACTCCCGGGTCACGCAGTGCACCGCCACCGCCCTCCCTGCCCGGTGGGTGGACGCGATGCGCCCGATGAGCGTGTCCAGGGCGGGCAGGTCGTGATCCCGCAGATGAATCTTGAAGGGCGCGCTGCCGTCGGCCCTCCCCATGAGGTGGAGCGCCTGGGGGAGTGCGCCGGAGGCGGTCGCGTCGTGCAGTAGCCGCAGCGCTCCGGCGTCGATGTCGGGGGTCGCGTCGGTCACCCCGGTGATGCCGTAGGAGGCGAGCCGGGCGCCCACCGGCCGGAGGTCGGGCGAAGCGGTCGGCAGAGCGGGGCGCAGCCGGGCGTCGTACCGCCACAGCCGTCCGGTGGGGACTCCGGCGGCGTCGCGCTCGACGTCGGAGGTGTCGTCCAGGACGTGCGCGACCGCCTGCAGCGCGGGGGAGTTGAGGATCCACAGGGCCCCGCTGCGGTGCTGAATCCGCACCGGGTGGTCCGGGACCAGCCGGTCCAGCAGGTGCCGGTCGGGTAGGCCGGCGACCGACTCGGCGTAACCGGTACCGCGCAGCCAGCCGCCGGCCGGCAGCTTCCGGACCGCTGTGCGCAGCGCGGTGGCCAGGGAGTCGAGGCAGGCGACGGACGGCGGGCCGCAGTCGACCGATCCGGCGCGCGCGGCCAGCGCGAGCAAGTGGATGTGGTGGTCATGCAGCCCGGGCAGCAGCGCCCCGCCCCGGGCGTCATGGACCTCCTCCCCGTCCCGGGGCCGCAGCCGGGGGCCCACGTCGGTGACGTGCGTTCCCCCGACGCGGACGTCGCGGAGCGCCCCGTCGAGCTCCACGCGCGTGAGGAGCATCCCGGTGACGGTCATGCCATGTCTCCTGCATACGCGGCGTTGTCGGCGCCGAGACCACGCGCCCGGCCGTGCGGGGTCCGAGCGCGAGGGTTGCGCACCGGAAAGCGGGCGTGCTCGGTCTCCACCCGCCAGGTGCCGTCGGGGCACCGGCTGACGGTGTGCGGCTCGGGGCCGGGTGCGGTGCCGGCCGCGAGAGCGACCTCGCGCATCGCGAGGTCGATGAGCCGGCCGTGTCCCTCGCGCAGAGCCGCGGCTGTGGCGGCCGCCGCGGCCACTCCGGTGAGGGGGTCTGCCAGGGCGTCCCCGCAGGGCAACGGCGAACCGGTTTCCGGGTCATGGACGACCAGCCCCGCGGCGGCTGCCACGTCGTCGCCGAAGCCGACCCGATCGGACCAGGGGCCGGTGCGGCCGTACGCGGTGATGCTGGTCCAGACGGTCCCGCGGGCGACGGCCTCCTCCGCGAGCACGCCCATCCTGCGCAGGGCTCGTGGGCGGGACGACTCCAGAACCACGTCGGCCCGTTCGACCAGGCGCAGCAACGCATCCCGGCCCCGGGACGAGGTCAGGTCCAGGCAGACCGAGGCATGCCCGGCGTGCAGCAGGTCGTAGAAGGCGCTGGAGCCCGAGCGCGCACCGTCGGGACGGTCCGGGCTCTCCACCTTGACGACCCGGGCGCCCGCGAGCCCCAGGAGATGCGCGCACAACGGGCCCGCCCACAGTGCGCTGAGGTCGACGACGAGAGGCGGCAGACCTGGAGCCCGGCGTGGGCCGCCTGTCACCGCACGGCAGAGTGAGCGGTGGGCGGTTTGTTCGTCCTTGGCCTCGCCCGGCGACCTCGGTATCACGCTGGCCGGGATTCCAAGGAGCTGGGCGCGCCCTACGGCGTCCGCGGCTCGTTCTCCGGCGGCCCAGGCGGCCACCGCCGCCCAGGGTTCGCCGGGATCGCCGTCCTCGACCAGCGCGGGAACCAGTTCGAGGTCCGTCGGGCGGGACAGCGACATGCCGATCGGGCCATCCACGCAGGGCAGGATCCGGAATGAACCGCCGACCGACCAGGGCGCACGTCGCCCGAAGCCGGCCAGTACGGACCGTTCGCCGAGCAGTTCCGGCCCGGGCAGCCCGTCGACATCCAGTCCGGTGTGCGCCGCGAACGCGGCCAGTGCCCTGCGCACGGCGCCGGCCGGATTGCCTGGCGAGGCCAGCGGTGGTCCCCCGGCCTGCCCGGTCAGTGCCATGCCGCCGCAGGCGGCCCAGGCCGCCAGCGGGCTCTCAGCTGTGGTCCGCAAGGTCGTCCACCAGCCCCCAGCCCCGTGCCGTCATCGCGTCCAGACGGTGGCCGGTCAGTGCCAGCCACGCTGTGCGCGGGCGGCCGATCCGTCGGGTGATACCGACCGTGCCGCCCGCACCGGGTATCAATCCCATCGCAAGTTCGGGAAGTTGGAAGAAGGTATCCGGGTGGGCGGTGATCCGGGTGGCGAACGCGGGCACCTCGATCCCGGCTCCCACGCACGCCCCGTGCAGTCGGACGTGCACCCGTTCGCGACAGCGGTCGACGGCCGCGCCCGCGCTCTGCCGCAGCCGCAGGACGTGTGCCGTCGCCGGGTCGGCCGCGGTGCCGAACTCGTCCAGGTCGCCGCCGCTGCAGAAGGAAGGGCCGCGCCCGGACAGGTGTACAGCGGTGACCGATTCGTCCAGCCGGGCGATCTCCAGCGCCTCCACCAGGCCGTCGCGCAGGGCGGCGCTGAACGCGTTGTGCCGCTGAGGCCGGTTGAGTTCGATCCGCAGCAGTCCGCCGTCGCGGTGGACGAGCACGGGATCATCCGTCGGAGGGATGGGGCGCCGGGGCCGACCGGTCCTCCAGGCGGCGAATTCGGGGCCGGCCAGCAGCGTCGAGTAGGCGGCCGACTCCGCGGCCAGACCCTCGGAGACCGGCAGCCGTTCGGTCACCCGCAGGAGGCCGGCCAGGGTCAACGCGGCGAGTGGAGCGCGCCGTACGGACTGCGACAGTCGATCGGCAGCCTCGTCCGCGTCGGCGACGGGGACGTAGGTCCGGGGATCGGCGCCGTGCGGTGCAAGCCCCTCCAGCAGTGCGCAGTCGAGCGACGCGAACAGCGGGGCGGCTGACGCGGGGAGTGGCCCCCGGCCGACGCCCACCAGGATCCGGCCGCTGTCGCGGATGGCGTGAAGCACCTGCCCGAAGGCTCCCGGGTCGCTCAAGTCGACCAGGGCCAGGGCGTTCTCCGGACGGCCGTGTGCGTCCAGGACCAACGGGGCCAGAGCGTCGTCGAGCCGGGCTGCTCGCACCACGTCAGACGCCCGCAGTACAGGAACGACGCGTGGCGGCAAGGAACGGGATGAGCCGCTCGCAGGGGTACCTCACGTCGCCGGCCGGGCCCGGCGCCCGCTTCCTGTCGCGCGGTCCGCAGTTCACATGTCCTCCTGGGCGGGGCTTCCATCGCCGTCGTCGTTGCCGCTCAGCCCGTTCAGTCGCAGGCCAAAGCCATTACCTCATCAAGTACACGCAGGAATCCAGCCCCGGCGCTCCCGGGTGCGAGGACGGGCACCCGGCGGCGGACCGCTCACGGGGCGGCGAGGGGGCGTCTCCGTCGAAGCCCTCCGCCACGATCGAGAGTGCTTTCTGAAGCACTTCGGCACCGCTGCGCGGCGAGGAGCGGTTCCCCCGCGAATCGGTCGCGGAAGTCCCACCGCCGCTGCGGCCCGATGTCCCTGCTCAGGCGGTGTCCGGGAGGTCCCAGGTGTCGGGGAGATCGAACAGGCGCTGCGCCCGGCGTTCGTTCTCCTGCCGGAGAGCGGTGACCCACAGGGGGTCGTCCTCGCGCGGCAGGTAGGGGCAGACGGCGCGGTGCGCGATGCGGCATCGGGTGCCGGGAAGCGGTTCGGCGTCCCACAGGTTCATCGCCTTGCCGTCAGGGGTGAGGATCCAGCGCCGGCGCGGGGGCACAGTGTGGGCGGCGACGACGATGCGGGGTTCGAGGAGTACCCAGTGCCCGGTGTAGTGGGCGGGGTAGCGGTCTTGTGAGAGGCCGCAGTGCGGACAGTCGGGTGGCGCGGGCGGTGGTTGGGCGGTGGCGCCTTCCAGGGCGGCTTGCAGTGCGTCGTCGGGGTGGTCCGGGCAGGGTGTGGTGTTCTCGGTGTCCCCCATGCTTCACAGGGTCGGGACCTGCCGAAAGGGCGGGTAGGGCGCGATCTGGCCGTATCTGGTGGGGGAGAGCTGCCCGGGTGGGACGCGGGGCGGCACATGGGGTGCACGGGCCATCGGCCGTAACGCGAGGCCGTGGCCGGGTCACACGGACGGCAGCGCCCCGTACCAGCAGTGTTCGTGGTCTCACAGTCCAGGAATCCCACTCTGCGGGCAGCCGTGCAGCTACCGCTCGACCCAGAACCCAGCCGGCCGTAGACGCCACGGTCAGCACCGCATACCAGCAGGTGGGGACTCCACCGAGTCGAACAGGTACACCCCGCTAGGCAGGGAGCAGTCCCGGCCCCCCCGGGAGGGTCTCCACGGTCTGGTCGCGGGTCAGCGAGGTCGAACAGGCTGTGAGTGTCGGCCACTTCCAGCACGGCTCCGCTATCGCCTGTGAGGCTCAGTCGACCCCGAAAGACAATCCGACCGCCGAAAGCGTCAGTGGCTGCCGCAATGCCCCTGTCCGTCGGGGGCGTTGCCGGAACCGGTCCTCTGCCGCCGACCCGCCCGTCTTCCACGAAGGACTCGGGCGGGCCGCGCGGGTGGAATCCCTAGGCGAAAGCAGGTACGGCGCGCACCGCACCGAGTACGGCCACTATCTCGTCGCCCCTGGTCTTCGCGTCGCCGAAGAGCATGGCGGCGTTCTCACGGAAGAAGAGCGGGTTCTGCACCCCCGCGTACCCGCTCGCCATCGAGCGCTTGAAGACGACGACGTTCGTGGCCTCCCAGACCCGCAGCACCGGCATGCCGGCGATCGGGCTGTCCGGGTCCTCGGTGGCGGCCGGGTTGACGGTGTCGTTGGCGCCGATGACAAGGACGACGTCGGTGTCGGCGAAGTCGTCGTTGATCTCGTCCATCTCCAGCACGATGTCGTAGGGCACCTTCGCCTCGGCGAGCAGCACGTTCATGTGGCCCGGCAGACGGCCGGCAACGGGATGGATTCCGAACCGCACGTCGACGCCCCGGTCCCGCAGGATCCGGGTCAACTCGGCGACCGGGTACTGCGCCTGGGCCACCGCCATGCCGTAGCCTGGCGTGATCACCACCCGGGAGGCGCCGGCCAGCAGCGCGGCGGTCTCGTCCACGGAGACCTCCCGGTGCTCTCCCTGCTCGCCGTCGTTCCCACCCCCGGGTGCCTCGATTCCGAAGCCGCCGGCGATGACGGAGACGAAGGAGCGGTTCATCGCCTTGCACATGATGTAGGACAGGTAGGCGCCCGACGAGCCGACCAGCGCGCCGGTGACGATGAGCAAGTCGTTGTCGAGCAGGAACCCGCTCGCCACCGCTGCCCAGCCGGAGTAGCTGTTGAGCATCGAGACCACGACGGGCATGTCGCCGCCACCGATCGAGGCGACCAGGTGCCAGCCGAAGAGGAGCGCGATCACGGTCACCGCAATGATCGACCAGAGGGCCGGGTGGATCACGAAGAGGACGGTGAGGATCACGAAGGCGAACAGCGAGACCAGGTTGAGGATGTTCTTCCCGGGCAGCACCAGCGGGGCGGACTTGATCTTCGCGCTCAGCTTGAGGTTGGCCACGATCGAGCCGGTGAAGGTGACGGCGCCGATGAAGATGCCGATGAAGACTTCGGCGTGGTGGATGCGCAGAAGGGAGCCGGCGAAGCCGCCGAGGCCCTGGTGTTCGACCTCGATGTAGGAGGCCCAGCCGACCAGGACGGCGGCGAGGCCCACGAACGAATGCAACATCGCGATCAGTTCGGGCATGGCGGTCATCCGCACGATGCGGGCGCGCCACAGGCCGATGGCGCCGCCGACGACGATCGAGGTGGCGAGGACGAGCACGGTCGTACCCCGCACCGAGCTGTCGTGGACGGTCGGACCGATGGTGGCGGCGAGGGCGACGGCCATGCCGACCACGCCGTACGTCCAGCCCTGCCGGGCCGTCTCGTGCTTGCTCAGGCCCGCCAGGGAGAGAATGAAGAGCAGTGTGGCGACGAGGTACGCCGCAGTGGCGATCGAGGCTGCGGTCACGTCAGTTCCCCTTGCTGAACATGGCGAGCATGCGGCGGGTCACCGCGAAGCCGCCGAAGATGTTGACGGAAGCGAGCAGGATCGCGATCCCGGCCAGCACCTGGATCAGGTGTACGCCGAGCCCGACCTGAACCAGCGCGCCGACGACGATGACGCCGGAGATGGCGTTGGTGACGCTCATCAAGGGCGTGTGCAGCGCATGGTGGACCTTGCCGATGACGTAGTAGCCGATGACGACGGCCAGGGTGAGGACGGTGAAGTCCTGCGGGATCGGCGCGGGGGCGAACGCGATCACGAGCCACAGCAGCGCGATCCCGGTGAGGACCAGCGCGAGCTTCGCGGCCGCCCGCAGTGGCTTCTTCTCCGCCCCCGCCCCCGCCGCAGCCGCCTTCGCCGGTACGACCGCGGTGGCTGCACTGACCTGGACCGGGGGCGGCGGCCAGAGCTTCTCGCCCCGCCCGGCCCCGGTGGAGCGGACGACCGTGATGCCGCGCTGAACGGCGTCGTCGAGGTCGAGGACGACATTGCCGTCCTTCCGCGGCGTGAGCAGCTTGAGCAGGTTGACCAGATTCGTGCCGTACAGCTGGCTGGCCTGGGTGGGCAGGCGGCCGGCCAGGTCGCTGTAGCCGAGGATGGTCACGCCGTTGTCGGTGACGATCTTCCGGCCCGCGACGCTGTTCTCGACGTTGCCGCCCTGGGCGGCGGCCATGTCGACGATCACCGTGCCGGCCTTCATCGAGGCGACGTCGGCGGCCGTGATCAGCCTGGGCGCCGGGCGCCCGGGGATGAGCGCGGTGGTGATGACGATGTCGACGTCGGCGGCCTGAGCGGAGTAGAGCTTGGCGGCGGCCTCGTTGTAGCGGTCCGAGGTGGCCTTGGCGTAGCCGTCGCCGGACCGCTGGGCCTCCTCCTCGACGACGACCGGGAGGTACTCGCCGCCCAGCGACTTCACCTGGTCTGCCACCTCGGGGCGTGGGTCGGTGGCGCGTACGACGGCGCCGAGGCTCGAAGCGGCGCCTATCGCCGCCAGGCCTGCGACGCCGGCCCCGGCCACCAGCACCTTCGCCGGTGGCACCTTTCCCGCAGCGGTCACCTGGCCGGTGAAGAAGCGGCCGAACTCGTGGGCTGCCTCGACCACCGCGCGGTAGCCGGCGATGTTGGCCATGCTCGACAGGACGTCCAGGGACTGGGCACGGCTGATGCGCGGCACGGCGTCCATGGCCAGCACGGTGATGTCCCGTTCAACCAGGGCGTCCACGAGCTCGGGGTTGAGTGACGGGGCCAGCGTCGAGACCAGGTAGGCGCCGTCCTTCGGCCTGTCGACGTCGCCGGGGGAGGGTCCGTTGACGCGCAGGACGATGTCCGCGCCCCACGCGTCCTCGGCGGTGCCGACGGTGGCCCCGGCCTCGGTGTACTTGGCGTCGGTGAAGGCGGAGAGCTCGCCGGCCCCGGCCTCGATCACCAACTCGTAGCCAAGGGCGATGAGTTGTCTGACGGTCGCGGGTGTCGCGGCCACACGGGTCTCCCCGGCCGGCTCGCGGGTCACTCCGATGAGCATGGGAGGTCTCCTTCAGAACGTGGACCACTGTGCACGGATGGTGACATGGCAGAGGTCCGGTGCCGACCGGTCTCCCGGGGCGGCACCAGACCTCGTTCAGGCGCGGACAAGTACAGCAGGAGCGGGTTGATGATCACGCCCGTCGAGCGGTGGATCGCCGTCGGCTCGGCGACTGTCAGGCCCGTCGACGCACCTGCCGCCTTCAGCTCGGCGACCGCCGGACCGAGGAGACAGTTATCGACGAGGCAGAGCCCGATCGAGTAGATGAGATTGTGCACCTCGAGCGAGCCGGTCGGGGTGTTTCGCGTCGTGAAAGTCCCAGGGAACGAGGCCGGGGTCCTTCGGGGCGATCCGCCTCGCGCCGTCCGCGTGGCCGAGTTCGAAGTGTGCAGCCATGTGACGGGTGCGGGCAAGGGGCTCGGCTGCGCTTGCCGTCGCCCCGTCCCGATCCGGGGGCACCCTGGCACCGCGCGCACCGCCGACGACCTGGAGCGCCTCGCGTCCGAACTATCCGGCGACAGAGTCAGGTTGCTGATTCCACCCGCGTCCGGGGCGGCCGACTCGGACGCCGTACGACGGCGGTCGACCGGATCACGGAGTGGACGGGCCGGCTCGACGCTGTGATCAACTGCGTCGGCGTCGGTCCCCACTTCACCCAGAGCGAGACGGTCACCGACGAGGCGTCGCGGCAGGTCCTCGACGCAACCGCCGGCGCAGCGTGCCGGCACGCAGGACGACGGTGATGAACTGGGGCGCACCATCAGTGCATCGACCAGCCACATGGCCGCAGAAATACGCCCACTTCAGAAGTGCGCCTCGCGCCCGTCCGATGGCCTTTCCACGTGGGGAGATCCATCGAGCAGGTTTGGGGGCACCCCCGAGCAGGAGGTGGCCGTTTTCAAGGAGCGTCATCATCCGATGCGAGCGGAGGCGGGGCGCCATGCGGTCGATCGAACTCCGTTTGAGTGGAGCTGACTTGGGCTGATATCTACGCCGGTCTACCGGGCCCGGAAGATCAGCCCCAGGATCCGCTCCGCTCGCGCCCTGACCTGCGGATCGGGATGCGCCGGCGCTGTCGCGAACAGCGCCGCGAGCAAGGCGCGGAGTGGGCTGGAAACGGTCGTGAACTGCGCTTCGAGTGTCATGTGTAAGTCCGGCCGGTCGCGTCAGAGGCCATGGCGACGCGGTAGTCCAGGCCCGCCTCGTTCGCGGTGGCGTCTTGTGCGGACAGGTGCGAGCCGTGGGTGGCGGCCAGGGCGATGTCGTCATCGATCGTGCCATGGGGCCACGCTCTCACCTGCGCCTACGCCACCTTCAACTTTTCCCCACCAGCCATGCCGCCGAACCGCTCTATAGGTGCTGGCCGCATGTGTGGGCGTGAGGGCAACCTGCCCTGTGCGCCTGTCCCGTACCGGTATAGTAATGACGGTATAGTTATTGGTTACGTGAGAAGGTCGTCGCATGATCGAGATCCTGAACCCCACCCTGCTGACCCGAGCGAAGGACTCAGGCGCCCTGGTCGCCGAGATCCTGCAGTCACTGAAGGGCCGTGCCGCGGCCGGCACGAACCTTCTGGACATCGACCGGTGGGCGAAGGACATGATCGTCGAGGCCGGAGCGGAGTCCTGCTACGTCAACTACGCACCCTCCTTCGGACGCGGCCCGTTCGGCCACTACATCTGCACCGCCGTCAACGACGCCGTACTCCACGGACTCCCTCACGACTACGCGCTTGCCGACGGCGATCTACTCACGCTCGACCTCGCCGTCTCCCTGAAGGGTGTCGCCGCGGACTCCGCCATCAGCTTCATCGTGGGTGACACACAGCCCCCGGAGAGCGTCGCCCTGATCCGTACGACCGAAATCGCGCTGGCCGCGGGCATCGCCGCCGCCGGACCCGGGGCCCGCATCGGCGATATCTCGCACGCCATCGGCACGGTCCTCAGCAAGGCGGGCTACCCGATCAACACCGAGTTCGGCGGTCACGGCATCGGAACGACGATGCACCAGGACCCACACGTAGCGAATACCGGCCGGCCCGGCCGCGGCTACAAACTACGACCCGGACTCCTGCTCGCACTGGAGCCGTGGGTCATGGCGGACACCGCCGAACTCGTCACCGACGCCGACGGCTGGACACTCCGCAGCGCCACAGGCTGCCGCACGGCACACAGCGAGCACACGATCGCGATCACGGACGACGGCGCCGAAATCCTCACACTGACCAAGTAGGCGCTGCTGTGGGGCCGAAGCCCAGGAACGCTCGGCCAGCTCCCGGCGAAGAACCGGAGAGCTCGCCGCGCAGCTGGACGAGTCCTTCGCTCAGGGCGGCCACGTCGTTCTTGCCGGCGGCCTGGCCACCCTTGCGGCAGATGACCAGGAGCGTTCCGCTGGGCTGGAGTGTCCTCGGATGGCTCCGGGTCGCACAGGTGACGGGGCTGAGGTTGACACCGCTCCTCGGGCCGGGCAGAGCGGAGTGGAACCGCCTCGCCTCGATGCGACCTGCGGGGTCAGCTGGCGAGCAGAGTGTCGAGCCAGTCGAAGGTGCGCTGGGAGAACAGGAGCAGCGCGCCTCTGGCGCAGGCGCTCCACGCCGCAGTGACCGCACCGCGGCGGGCGGCGGCCCGCGTGACGCTGCAGGGCGGGATCGACCGCGGCGAACTCTCACCTGCGACGATGGTTACGTCAGCGCGGCATCCAGCACCGCATCGCGAGGAAGGGAGTCGAGTCCTCACAGCGACTGGGCCGCCACCGCTGGACCGTCGAACGCACCATGGCCTGGCTCGCCGACTGCCGTCGGCTCCACCGACGCTACGAGCGCAAAGCCGAGCACTTCCTCGCCTTCACGAGCATCGCCTGCACCCTCATTTGCTACCGCAGGCTCACCAATTGAGATGACTTCTTAAGCGCGAGATTACTCAATTCCACGTCGCATTGTTGGGAAACTCGTAGATCAGTGACGCTGGCGCTTGGGAGCGCGGCTAGAATTGCCAGACGTGCAAGCGCCGTGGCGAGATCGTCCTGCGCTAGTTCGTGACCATCCTCCTGCTGTAGTGACAGGAGCTGTAGAGATTCCCCCTCAATTTTCATGTCCGCGCGCGCAACGAATCTTTCCCCGATCAACAGCGGCATGGCATAATAACCGTACTTGCGCTTGGCTGCCGGTTTGTACGCCTCCAGTGAATGATCCATTGAAAAAAGGCGCCGTAGACGCGGTCGATACCAGATGAGATTGTCGAATGGGCCGATGAATTGCGGACCGGTAGGAGCACAAGGAGAGCTCGGCGCGTCCGGGTAGACCCACGCGGGCTCGCTCCACTCCTCAACCTCCACGGCCTCCAAAGGGGTATCCTGCAATGCCATCATGACGCGGGCTTTGCTGATGCGTAGGTAGTCGGCCAGGTCATCTGCAGTCGCGACTCCCAAGACCGCTCCCGCTTTCGTCAGCAGCTGAGCAACCCCGGCCTGGTCTTCAATGTCGTCAGTGAAGTGCTGAGCTGGCACTACCCTCTCTGCAAGATCGAAGCGCCGCTGCCAGCCCTGCCTTCGCACGCAGATGAGGTCGCCGGTCCATAGGAGGTATTCGATGGCGGTCTTGGTAGGGCTCCAGTCCCAACCTTGGCCTGCTTGCTCATTGCCGCGTAGCTCCCGCATGCTGAGTGGGCCGTGCTTCTCGATGGTGTTCAGCAGGCGCTCTTGCAGTGTCTTTTCAGGCCGCCATTCCAGGTTGGCAGATCGGGTGTGGCGACGACGGAAGGACCAAAGAGGCCAATCGGTGAGCGGCAGGAGTGAGGCGGCGTGGGCCATGTATTCGAATGCGATGGGGTTTTCCTGCCCCCAAAGCTCACTGTCGATGTCATTACGGTTCGCCACCGAGATGCGCGCTCCCAGAGTGAGCTGATGAGCCCGGCTGACCACGTTGATCGCGTCAAGCTGGACGACCGCGAGGCGCTCTAGTGTCTGTACGACGTCTCGATAGCCACAGCAGATGCCAGCGCCGTGGATAGCAATCTGCCGCGCCTCAGCCAGGGAAAGGTGCTGCGGCGGCCGCCCCGTCCGATGCGTCATAGGTTCTCCCGTGGTGGAACTGCTGCGAGTTCGAAGTGAGTCCAGGCGGGCATGTAACCAGCGGCGGTCCAGAAGCCGGCTGGCCCGTCTCCTCCATTGAGATGGTGAGTATAGAGAGATAAGGCAAGTCCTAACTGATGGTTTCAGAATGAGGTTCGGAGTCGTCTCAAGCAGATGACGCGGTACCCGGACGGGACGGCGGACGGGTCGAGGGTGCTGAGTCCGGCGGTGGTCAGGCGGGTGTTGCCCGCGATGCGGTCGAGCAGGTGGTCGACGCGCTGCCGCAGCTCCGACAGCTGCGGGGCGGTGTTCAGGGTGTCCATGCGGCCGGTCTCGGAGAGCTGCGTTGCCGAGATGCGCACCTGGGTTCTTCCCCACAGCCAGCTCGGCCGCTACGTCGACCGCACCCTCGCCGCCCTTGACCAGCCACAGCAGCCTGCACCCGAGGACCGGGCAAAGCTCCGCGAGCAGTACGGGCAAGTACTACGCCGCTGGGGCCTGCTCGACGAGGTGAACGACCCGCAGGCCGCCGAGCGGTTCGCCGTCACGGACCTGCTGGCCGTCCCGACCTGCCGCCCCGGACCGAGCAGCAGCCTGGCTCTTTACACGAGAACCGTGAATAAGGCCAGCGCGGTGACGCCTGGAGCTGACCATGCCACGGATTGTCAAACAGTTGGTCTCCCAGCGTCAAAGCCCGTCCTGTGCTGCGCTGCCATGGTCGGAATGTCGGGTCGTCAGGACCGGACACTGGAGTAACAGGAGGAACCATGTCAGCACTCCGCGCCCGTCGACTCGTAACGGGAGCAACAGGCCTGATCCTTGCCCTCGGTGGCGTCGTCGCCGCCACCGGCACCGCGCAGGCTGCGGCGAACGGAACACAATCGGGCGACGGCTGGGAAGAAATCACGTATTACGCGAGCGCGGGTGGTCGCTGCGAGGGAGTAATCGAGTACGCGAATAGTTACGCGTATGGTTTGTATACTAATGCCGGTGTCGCCGTCGGCTGCACTTTCTGGATTGAGCGCTCCGCCGACGGCGGTTACACATGGCCCAGCGTTTACTACTCTCACTCCGTTAGCTCTCACAACGTCTACTCAACCGGAAGCGTCCTGGACAGTTCGGCCTACGTGGCTCGGGTCTGTTTTCACTTCAATGTCAGTGGAGCAGCGCGCCATTGCAGCCTGTTGATCTGAACGGGTAGGGGAATTGGGCCTTCTCGGCAGTCCAGGCCAACATCTGTGGGCAAGGATGTCGGCCTGCCACCGGACGCTGGTGCCCGGTGGTGGCATCGGCTTCGAGGTGAGACCACCACCGGGCACGTCCAGCGTGCCACGGGGCGCTGACATCTCGGAGCCTTGCCGGACCAGCCGGTGAGGAGCCGCCCGTGCACGGCGAGACGATTGGCTCCTACCTGAACCGGCTCGCCGACGCCAACCACGTCACCATCGGGCAGCTCTCGACCCTGATCAGCCCCACGCGACAGCACCGCCGTGACGACAACCGAGTCGGCTACTGGACCCCTGCGGGACTGCGGCGGCTTGCCGCCCTGACCAGCCGGAGCCCGTCCTTCCTGATCCACGCAATGCCCCCGCCAGGCACGATCGGCGATCCCGTCCGGTGGCTGCCGCTGTCAGCCACCGAGGACGTCATCGAGCCGCGGCGCCGCCCAGCCTGCCCGTCTCTGCATGGCCCGCCGCCACATCCGCGGGCTCGTCATCCGCAGCACCCACACCATGAAGGCGTCTGCCCTTGGCGCCACCGCTTGCTCCTCGGGGACGAACAGCATGCCCTCACGCAGCTGCCCGAGGTGCTCCGCGCCAACCGCCAGCACCAGCGGATCGTCCGCCGCGGCATCCATCCCTCCACCGCGCCGGCCTACGCCGATGCGCGAGACCGCCTGCGCAAGTACTTCACCACCGAGGCCAGCGACCCGCCGCTTCGGCGGAGGTGGAGCCATCGGCTCGACATACTGGGCGAAGACCTCTTCGGCGATCCCCACCGTCCGTCCCACGCGCGGATCGAGACTGGCCACCTATCTCGAAGCTGTCGTTCTCACCGGCCCGTTCGCCTCGCCGCACTGGCGAGACCACCCCCAACTGCCCACCGAAGCGGCACGGCGACTCGGCATCGCATCGCACCAGCCACAGCACCCTGGAACAATGAAGGTCTTGCACTCGCCAACAGGGGGAATTTGTCTGTGAAGGTCGGACTGGCACGTTCCGCCGCAGCCCGTTGGGTCGCCCAGCATGCCCAATCTGATGCAGGGTATCGGGGCGCGTACTTCAGCGGCTCGACCGTCGGCCTGCCGGACGATGCCGAACTGCCACCATCCTCCGACGTCGACATCTTCGTCGTCACCGCCGCCGACAGCCCGCAGGCCAAGCCAGGGAAACTCCGCTACCAGGGCGCCCTGTTGGAAGTCAGCTACCTGCCCTGGGCCGAGCTCGCCTCCGCCGACGAGGTCCTCGCGTCCTACCACCTGGCCGGCAGCTTCCGCACCGACACGATCATCGATGACCCCACCGGCCATCTGCACAAGCTGCACGCAGACATCTCGCCCCGGTTCGCTGGCCTGCCCTGGGTTCGCCGCCGATGCCAGGATGCCCGCCACCGAGTCGAAGCCCGCCTCGCGGCGATCGACACCTCGGCACCGTTCCACGAGCAGGTGACCGCTTGGCTGTTCCCTACCGGCGTGACCTGCCACGTGCTTCTCGCCGCCGCCCTGCGCAACCCCGCCATCCGCTTGCGCTACCCGGCCGCACGCAAGGTCCTCACCGACTACGGACACCTCAGCCTCTACCCCGAACTCCTCCGTCTCCTCGGCTGTTCACACCTGACCGCACAACGCGTCCAGCACCATCTGCGCGAACTCGCCGCGACGTTCGACGCCACCACCCAGGTGGCGAAGACCCCGTTCTTCTTCAGCAGCGACATCACCCCCACCGCACGGCCGATCGCCATCGACGGAAGCCAGACCCTCATCGATGCCGGCGACTACCGCGAGGCGGTCTTCTGGATCATCGCGACCTTCGCCCGCTGCCACACCATCCTGGCCACCGACGCTCCCCAACTGCACAACTCCCACGCTCCGGCGTTCCAGGCAGCGGTCGCCGACCTCGGCATCAGCTCCAGCAGCGACCTCCTCCACCGCGCCGAAGAAGTCACCCGGTTCCTGCCCCGGCTCTGGCAGACCACCGAGGACATCCTGACCAGCAACCCCAAGATCACCGAATAGCGAACGAAGAACATCGCCTCTCCCGTGACCGACGCAACGCCAGCCCCTACCTGTACGGCCAGGAGGCTGCGGCAGTCGCCCAGGTCCTGGAGTCTGGCCAGTACGGGCACACCGGCGTCACCGAGGAGTTCGAGCGCGGGATCGCCGCGTTCCTCGGCGTCGACGACGCCGTGGCGGTCACCTCCGGCACCGCGGCTCTGCACACCGCGCTGCTCGCCGCCAAGGTCGGTCCCGGAGACGAGGTGATCGTCCTTTCGTCCCCTCGATGACGTTCTGCGCGACGGTCCAGGCGATCCTCGCCGTCGGCGCCTCCCCGCGGTTTATCGAGATCAACCCCGTCACCCTGTGCGTGGACCACCAGCTCGTCATGGAGGCGGTCACCGCAGCCACAGCCGCCGTCATCCCGGTCCTGTTCGGCGGCCGCGCCGTAGACCTCGGCCCCATCCACTGCGAACTGGACGAACGCGGGATCGCCGTCATCGAAGACGCAGCCCACGCTTCGGGTCCTACAACGGCACCCGCCATGTCGGCACCACCGGAGCCCTGACCTGCTTCTCGTTCGGGCCGATCAAAAACCTCACCTGCGGCCAGGGCGGCATGATCATCCCGCGTACCCCGGAGAAAGCCGACACGGCCCGCCGGCTCCGGCTCCTCGGCGTCACCCAGTCCCAGACCGAACGCGCGAACGCCACCAACTACCAGGTCGAGGGCTTCGGGCTGCGCTACCAGCTCTCCGGGATCAACGCAGCCATCGGCCTGGCCCAGCTCACCACTTCGACAAGACCGTGGAGACCCGGCGACGCCTGTGGTGCACCTACCGGGACGCCCTGGGCCCCCTGGAGGGCGTGACGCTCGTCGACGTCGGCCCACAGACGGCCGTACCGCACCTGTGCCAGGTCCCCGCGTTCCTCAACGTGACCAGGTGTTCCAGGAGATGCGATCCCGGGAGGTCGGCGTCGGCGTCCACTACCTGCTCAACCACCTGCAGCGCGCGTTCGTGCCCTGGCGGCGGGCACTGCCCGTCACTGAGCAGGCCGGGCAGGAAATCCTGAGCCTGCCCTTCCACCAGCACCTGACCGAAGACGACATCGCCTACGTGGTGGATGTCCTCGGCCAGGCCGTCGAGACCGCGAGGGCGCTTCACATCGGCCGCCTCGCGTATCGCCCCGCCCCGGTCAGCCGGAGGCGGCGGACAGGATCACGTCCACGAGCCTGTCCGCCGCGTCCGGCCGCCCGTGCGCCCGGGCCCTCTCCGCCATCGCAACCCGCCGATGGGGGTCTTTGAGGAGCGGGCCCACCGCGTCGCGCAGGCCGGCCCTGGTGACCTCGCCGATCAGAGCCACCGCGGCACCGGCACTCTCCAAGTGGCGGGCGTTGTGCACCTGCTCGTTCCCGGCCGAGGAGGCGAGCGGAATGAACACCGCGGGCTTGCCAAGGGCAGTGAGCTCGGCGAGCGTGCCCGCGCCACTGCGAGAGATCACGACATCGGCCAGGGCCAGGACGTCGGGGAGCTCCGGGCCGACGAACCCCGTGAGGTAGTACCGGCCGGCCAACTCCGGGGCCAGGTGCGCAGCGTGCTGCTGCAGAGCCTCGGTGTTCGCCGGTCCACACTGGTGGATCACGTTCGCGTGGTTCAGCAGCCAGGGCAGCGCGTCCCGTACGATGTCGTTGATCTGCTGGGCACCCTGCGCCCCACCCGTGACGTACACGGTCGGGAGACGCCGGTCGAAACCGTGCAACCCCAGCGCCTCAAGGGCCTTGTCCGCGTGGCCGCTCAGCACCTCCGGCCGGATCGGATTGCCCGTGACGACCGCAGCACCACGTACCGCGTCCGGCAGAAGCGGCAGCGACGACTCCGAAGACACCGCGATCCTCGTCGCCGAGCCCGCCAGCTTCCGATTCGCCAGCCCCAGGCGCACGGTCTGCTCGTGCAGGACCAGCGGACGTCGACACATGCGGGCAGCCAGGCCGGCAGGGACAGCCACATACCCACCCGTAGCCAGCACGACATCCGGCCGGAACTCAGCCACGATCTTTCGAGCCTGCGCCACCCCGAGCGGCACGCGCGCCATGTCCCGCACATTCGCAGGCGACACCATCTTGATCGGGTTACTGGACCGGCGGATCTTCCCGGTGGCGACCGTCTTGAACGCGATGCCCTCAGCCGGCGCAACGCGGGCTTCCAGGCCGTCAGCCGTCCCGATCCACAGGACATCGAGCATCCGGCCCTCGGCGGTCAAGCGCCTCTGCAGCGCACGAATCGCGGTCAAGGCCGGATACGTGTGGCCCCCGGTGCCTCCTCCCGTGACGATCAGGCGGAAGGTGCGAGGAAGAGCAGGAGCACTGTTCATCCGGCGCACGCTACCGCCAGGGATCAGGCCGCGTCCCGGATACGTGCACGGACATCCCGCCATTCCACCCTGCCGAGGTCATCGGCTAACGTCCCCGCCCGGGTGGGGCCTCACTCATGCCTCCATGCTCGGTGCGGATCTCATCCAGTCGCTGTGAGATGGCAGCGCGGACCGCCGTGTGCCGCTGCTTGCCCGCCCGAATGGATTGCGTCATCTGCCTGTACGCATATAGAGCAGGAACCACTGTGATGGCTCCGAAACCAATCAGAGTAGATATTGGGCAGAACCACGCTATACCAGGATTAGGGCCGCCATTGATGCCCAACCAGCACAACGACAACGCCTCAGCGCCTAGCAGCGTGCCGACGCAGATCGTCCAGAAGTACGCCAGCGGCAAAGGCGGAAAGGCTCGCAACTCCTCGTATCCCCTGTCCGTCTGAGCTGACATCTGGATACTTACGCTGGTCAGCACTTCGAGGGAGGGGTGGCCCCCAACCTCCGCCAGGAGTTGCTCACCAAGCCTCGATGCATCCTCAAGTTGGCGGGCGCTCGACGCCGCTATCTTCACGAACTGCTGGACTTTCACCGCCCCCACCAACCAAATCACTGGCACCACTGCCGCGATCGTTGCCGCGTATGACTCGCTCATCTGCATGCGCGCATTCTGCCGCCGCGCCCGCACGTTCGGATGTCGCAGATCCGTCACTCTGCCCTCACGGATTCTCCACAAATGGCAGGCTGCCCTCCATCCGTCACAGAGCCGAGGGGGACCAACATGTTCAAGCGTGACCCGGAGGAGGCTGCACAGCGTGAAGCGCAGCGCGCGGTGAGGCGTCAGGAGCGCGACGCAGCGAACGTGCGCCGCCAGGAAGAAAAGCAAGCCCTCAAGGACTGGCGCAGTTCCCACCCCGCGGAACCCACGCTCAATTCGGCCGCCATGCTCCGCATCTGGCCCTCGTCCAAGTTCGGAGAGACCTCCGCGGGCCCGATCCTTGGCGGGCATGCCGAGTTCGTTGACGCGGGGGCGCACAAGGCATGGACGGCCACTCGTCTCGTGGGCGGTGTCGCGACCGGCGGAGCGTCACTCCTGGCCGGCCGGAAGAACAAGGGCGCGTCGGTCATCAACGTGACGTTCGGGAATGGGGCAGCTCAGACGTACAGCGTCACCCCGGAGTCCACCACGCTCCGCATGGCCAACCAGTACGTGAACGCCTTCAACGCACTGGCGGCTCAGCTGGCGAGGGAGGCTGGGCAGTAGTAGGGCCGACACGCACCCGCGGGAGTCCGTGCACTCCGTCGCCCCTGGGGGCGGCGGGGAAGGTCAGGCCGCGTCCCACTGATGGGCGCGGCCTCCTCGCCACTCCACCCGCGACGGGTCATCGATCAGCAGGTCCGGATCTTGAAGCCCGGCCGCTCGAGGAAGACCACCAGGTCGAGGTCGGAGTGGGCAAGGCCGAGGATCTGGCCACGTGCGGTCACCCGCCGTCCGCCGGTCTGGGACAGCCGGTGCACGACAATCGGCGCCCCCGCCACGGGTTCAGCCTGCAACGGTTCGGCGGTCACAGCACGCCGAGCTCGGTGTCGGGCCGGCAGTTCTGGCATGCGAGGCGGCCGTCCTCGGCGAGCAGGGTCAGCGCCTGCTCGCGCGAGATGGTCTTGACCCGCGAGCCGGTCGGCCGGCAGAAGCCCTGATGCACGGCGACAGGGCGACGCCCGACACCGATGCCCTGCTCGACCACCCAGTCCGGGGGCGGGGGGAGGCTGGCGTGCGGCAATCTCGACCAGGCGCCGCTCTTCGGCCTGGCGCCAGCTGCGGGCGCGGGCCAGATCCTGCTCACGGACGCGCTCGAGAAAGCGGAGCTGCTCAAGCCTCGACACCGACGAATCGTCGGACATGTGTTCGAGTGTAGACCCCGTGGGGAGACCTCAACATGTGGCCAACCCCATGACAGCTAAGGCCTGCCCCCACAACGATCGTCTGGGGCCCGAGCACCGTCGACCCGGATGTCCGTTCGTCCGTCTACTCGGCGGGGACAAGGTTGTGCAGCCGGACGATGCCTCTCATGGCGTGGCGTGACCGTCGCCCGTCAAGCGGCGACCAGGCAGGATCCGGGACAACCTTTAGGCGCACCAGCCGGTCGGGGTGAGCGTCACACTGATGGGGCCGATGGTGGCCGACCACCTCTCACCGCGCGACGTCGCACTGTCTGCTTCGTCGAGCATCCGGGCGCGCATGAGCCGCGCGCTCTCGTTGAGCTGCTCGCACTGATATGCGGCCATGGGCCGTCGCTCCTGGATCCGCGTCACTGACCTGTCCAGCCACAGCACAGCTTCTTGTGCGTCGCGCACGGACTGCCCTGCCGACGCAAAAATGGGGGCGTCAACCGACCACTGCATGCGTAGCGCCATAACCCGACCCTAACGGCCGTCCGCATCTCCTGGCGTATCTGCGCGCGGCGTCGGATGCGGTGCATCGCAAGGCGGAGGGGCACCCCCGATACGCGGCGTATCTGACGACAGGAGCAATTCGGGGCCCGCCCGTATCGCTCGCCTATCAGCGTTGCGCGAAGCCCTCACCCACCGACCGTGAACGGGACCAGAGACGCCTAGAACGGCGGGAAGCCCTCTCCAGAGATCGGCACGACCGTGAACTCACTCTCGTGAGCATGACTGGCTGGCTCCAAGCGGACTCCACGCTCTTGGCCGTCCGGCATACACAGCCGGAGTTCGCCGCTGTCTAGCAGGTCAAAAATCCGGCTCGTCGGGACACCGCGCAGACTGCCGCGCCAAGCGTCAGATCCAGCCACCAGCTCGGCCTGAACGGGGATCTGCAGATGCCCAGCGACCAGCAACGCATCGCCTTGATACCGACTCGCCATACGCCCAACAGTCCCGCCACCGCTGCCGCACGGCAACCGGACACGCAGCGCAAAGCCCCCGCCACTGACAGCAGAACGGGGGCTCGGCGAGCCGACGCTACTCGGTGTCCGCATCCGTCTTCTTCGCCGGCCTCTTTGACCCCCGCAGCCCCTTCGCGATCTGCTGAGCACGGGTCGGGTGAACACCCCCGAGAGTGACCGCGATCTCGGCCCAGGTCTTGCCCCCGCTCCCCAAGCGGCCCGAGCCCGTGGCCGACACGCCAGCCACGGTTCAGGTCGCAACCCACCGCCGCTGACCGGCCACTCCCACACTTCGATCTGAACGTCGCGGGCATGGCAGCGCACCGTGATCTTGCCAGGACCATCGGGCCAGACTCATGGTGGTATCCCAGCGGCCACCTGCGCTGGGCGGATGATCCAGCAGCCCAGGCGAAGCTCCTGAAAACAGCCGCACTGCTGGCTAGCTGGGACTACCAAGTCGAGGTACGCACGGGAGCCGAGGTGCGCCGCCGCCTCGAACCTGCTCTCACCATGCCCGGCGACGTTCCAGTCGTGTTCTACCCCGACGAAGCGTGGGTGCACGGACGTCATCTCGTCGGCCGCTTGGTCAGCCAGGCCGTTACATCCGGCGCCGAGCACCGGTCCGGCACCACGGTCTGTGACATCGGCACCCGTGCCGACGGGAGCATCCGGACAGTTGCTCTATCCGATGGGAGCAGTCTCGACGTCAACACCGTCGTGAACGCAGCAGGCCCCAGCGCCTCCCGCGTCGCCAAGCTCATCGCACGGCACCTGCCGATGCGCCGGGAACCCGGCGTCGTCACCCGGATCGGCTGTGCTCAGGTCCCGGTTCACAGGGCCATGCACGCGCCTCACATCGAGACCCGTCCTGACGGAGACACCGGGAAGAAAGACGAGGTGCTCGCGGACTTCCGCCCGGAGCGGTTCTCCCCGTGACAGCCCGGGCAAGTGCCACCAGCACCGCGACCAGGCGGGTGCGTATCCGTGCGTCCGAAACAGGCCCGTAAAGCCGCGCTGCTGCGTCACGCGAGCCAGAAAGACCGGACGGTCCTCCACCTCTGACACTCCACCTCGCGCACGAGTTACCCGCGTCTCGGTGAGCACCACACCAAGAGACGTGTTGCAAACGGCACCAGCCGCTCCAGCCTTCGTTGAGCCAGAGCACATGTCCCGGGCACCTCGTGAACTGCGGAGGGCACTGTATTCATGGGCTTTCAACAAAAAGAGCCTGGAGGGAGGATCCGTCCGAGGAGTGGCAAGCAGCACTGGATTGGCCGCAGCGCCATTCATTGCCCGTGAGCGAGTTGGCGGAGCCCGATGTGCTGCGCCTGGGACTCGACGCTCTGTGCCGCAAGGTCGATGGGGCAGCCGCTGCAGCGAAGACCGTGAAGCACAAGAAAGCTGCTGTCAACGAGGTGTTCGGGGTCGCAGTGGAACGTGGGTACTTCACCGAGAACCCGCTGAGCGGCTTGCGGTGGTCTGCGCCGGAAGTTGCCGACGAAGTCGATCCCGACTGCGTGCCCAATCCGGCGCGGGTGGGCCGCCTGCTTGCTGCGGTCAGGGCGCTGCCCGGTCGAGGCCCGCACCTGTACGCCTTTTTCGGGTGTACGACACGAGAAGATTCTTCGTCTGCTGGTGGTACAGAGGCAGCGCATCGCTGACCAGCGCAAACAGCGCCCGTCGCGGCTTTGGCAGGATCGCTGGCCCGGGAATGGCCCGGATCTTGACCGATGCGGTCCCTCGGGCTGGGTGGTCGCCCGGCGCCACACAGCAGTCGGAGCCGAAAATACAGGGGGAGCCACCTGATCACCGTCCGCCTGATACTTCGCGAGGCCTCGAACGGGGCGGCAAGACCCCAATGATCGTGTTCGACTACGCGGACTTGGACACCGCAGTACCCGCCCTGGTGACGGCGCTGGTCGTATTCAACGGCCAGTTCTGTATGACCGGCAGCCGCGTTCTGGTCCAGCGCGGGATCGCCGACGAACTGCGACGCCGGCTTACCGACCGGCTCGAACACCTGCGGGTCGGGCCGGCCGCAGATCCCGCCAGTGAACTGGGACCGGTCATCGACCGACGCAGTGTCGAGCGAATCGACGCAATCGTGGAAGCGGCCATCGCCGCCGGCGCTACGCCGCTGGTGCGCGGCGGGCCGATTCGGCAGGGCCCGCTGGCCAACGGCGCCTTCTATCGGGCCACCGCTGACGAGTGGGCACGCCACTGCCCAGACTGTGGCACTCAGGCGCGGCGGTCGAAGGGCTAGCGGGTGACCCGGCCGCGTGACCTGCCGGTCGGTGGCTGCCCACCGCGGCTGGTGTGGGCCAAGCGCCGCTGGCGCTGCGACGAGCCGGTGTGCCGGCGTCGCTCGTTCACCGAGTCGGTTCCGGCAGTACCGCCGCGCAAGCGGCTAACCACACGGTTACGGGCTGCGGCCGGGGCGGCGGTGGCCGATCAGGGCCGCACGGTCGTCCAGGCCGGCTCGGGACCATGCGCTGTCCTGGCCGGTCGTCGCGGCGCCGTTCACCAGTCACGCTCAGGCGGTGCTGCCGGCCCAGCCCGAGCCGGTGCAGGTGCTCGGTATCGACGAGATCCGCCGAGGCCGGGCGAGATGGATCCCCGACGAGGTACTTGCCGGGCTGAACAACCCGGACCTCCTCCGTACCTGTGCACGGTTCGCTGACGACAGCAAGAACGACGAGGGCGAGGAGGAGACGGTGCTGCAGGCCACCCGCACCACCCTGCGCTTGTTGGCCCAAGGCCGCGAAGTTAAGGATCAGCTGGCGAGGGTGTAGATCGCCGGGCCGATCTTCTTGATCAGTCCGAGGTGCGACCACTGGGACATCTGGACTCGGAAGCTGTTGAGGTTCGTGATGCCGATCAGGCGGGCGATCTCGCGGGCATGCCAGGGAGTGTCGGGGTGGCTGTTTGAGTTGATGGCGCACCTTTGATGTCATGTGGATCTCAGGAGCAGTCGCTCTCGTCACGGGTGCCAATCGTGGTCTCGGTGCCAGTTTCACCCAGGCCTTGCTCGCTCGCGGCGCGGCAACCGTGTACGCGGCCGCGCGGGACGCGAGCATGGTTTCGGTCACCGATCCTCGGGTCAAGCCGATCGATCTCGACATCACCGACCGAGCTGCGGTCACGGCAGTCGCGCAACGGTGTGGCGATGTCGACCTGCTGGTCAACAACGCAGGCGCGATGCTGTTGGGTCCGCTGATCACCGCACCGGATACCGGGGCCGCCCGTACCGAGATGGAAGTCAACTACTTCGGCACCCTCGAGATGTGCCGGGCTTTCGCACCGGTGCTGGCCCGCAACGGCGGCGGTGCACTGGTCAACATGCTGTCGGTGGTCAGTTGGTACACGGTGCCGTTCAACGCCTCCTACTGCGCGTCGAAGTCCGCCGAATGGGCGCTGACCAACGCGGCCCGGGTGGAACTACACGGTCAGGGCACGCACGTGGTCGGCGTGCACGCGGGGTTCATCGACACGGAAATGGCCGCTGACGTGTCCGAAGCGAAGATCGCCCCCGAGGACGTTGTCGCGCAGGCGCTCGACGCCGTCGAGAACAACGTGACAGAGGTGATCACGGACGAGTGGACTCGACACGTGAAGTCCACCCTGCCGGTGGACCAGGAAGAGCTTTACCCGGACCTGCGCCGCGCCTGGGCAGCCGGAGCGTCCCCGTGGGGGCGGGACTGATCAGGAGAGCGCGTCCGCGGAGCTTCTTGCCCTGGAGCATGTCCCAAGGCCGCGAAGTTGGCTGATCATCGGAGGCGGTGAGACGGGTTTCTTCGCAGGTGGGGGCAGTGAAAGAGCGACGGGGCCCCTCGTGGACGATGGCGATCCGCCAAGATCAAGCCTGCCCACTGACGGGATCCCGTTGCGCCTCCAGTCTGCCATCACAACGATCACGCGTTCCCTCACGGTCGCCTTCGGACTGTTCGCCCCTGGGCGCATCGGTGAATTGACACCGTACGTCCCGTTTGAGTTGGTCGACTCCGTGCTGGAGGAGACCGGCCGCGTCCAGCGGCGGCTGCGGGCACTGCACGTCTTCGCGCTCGTGCTGTTCCCCGAACTCTCCTACGCCGCCGTCTGGCGCCAGCTCACCGCCTCCCTGGACCCCACGAAGCCACCGAGAGTCTCGGAGACAGCCCTGCGGCACCTGCGTCGTCGCCTGTCCCCGGCCCCGTTCAAGGTCCTGTTCCAGACCCTGGCGGTCCCCCTCGCCCCGCCGGCCACGCCCGGCGTGTCCTACCGACGCTGGCGCACGGTCGCCTTCGACGGCTGCTCCTCGATCAAGACACCCGACAGCGACCGCGCCCGAACCTGGTTGGGGAAGGTCCGCTACCGCCTGGCCTGGGCCGGCTAACCCACCATCATGCTGATGACGCTCATGGAGACCGGCACCCGCGGCCTGTTCGGAGCCTGCTTCGGCCCCACCACCGCGGGCGAGACCGCCTACGCCACCCGTCCGCTGCCCCTGCTGGACAAGCGGCGCCTGGTGCTCATTGACCGCGGCTTCGACGCCAATGCCTTCCTCGCCGACCTGGCTGCGACCGGCGCCCAGTTCCTGGTCAGGCTCAAGTCCACCCGCCGTCCCGCCCTCCTGCGCATCCTGACGGATGGCGCCTATCTCGCCCGCCTGGGCCGGCTCACCGTCCGCATCATCGAGGCCGACCTCGCCGTGCGCCTGGCAGACGGCACCACCGTGAGCGGCCGCTACCGCCTGGCCACCACCCTCCTCGACCCCGCGACCGACCCCGCCGAGCGCCTGACCAGGCTCTACGCGGAACGATGGGAGATCGAATCCGGCTATTTCGCGCTCCGCTCGACGCTCATGACAGGCCGCGTCCTGCGCTCGGGCAACCGCTTCGGCACCGAACAGGAGCTGTGGGCCGCCCTCACCGTCTACCAACTGCTGCGGATGGCCATGACCGACGCCGCCCACGCCGCCGGAGCCGACCCCGACCGCGCCTCCTTCACCCACGCCCTCGCAACGGCCCGCACCCAGGTCACCCTCGCCGAGGGCGTCACCGACACCGGCCCGGGCGCCATCGACGCCGCCGTACGCACCAACCTGCTGCCCGCCCGCCGTCCCCGCATCAGCACCCGCAAGGTCAAATCCCCGATCTCGCGCTACCACTCCTGGCACGGCCAGGCCCGCCCCACCACGCCCACTGCCATCGAACGCATCGAGATCACCCTGCACGAGCGCACCGATACCACCCCCGGGCCCACCAATCGGATCACGCTGGGACTCCTGGCATCCCGGGTTGGCCAGCTCTCTGAGCAGATCCGGGATGTGGATGCCCGCCTGGCCCGGCTCGTGGAATCCCATGCCCCGCAGCTGCTCGATGTGGTGGGGATCGGTCCGGACACGGCGGTCACTCTGTTGATCACAGTGGGGGACAACCCGGAACGGCTGGACAGCGAGGCTTCGTTCGCCGCTTTGTGTGGGGTCAGTCCTGTCGAGCGTTCCTCGGGGCGTCGGCAGGACCGTCGTCTCAACCGCGGCGGCGACCGGCAGGCCAACGCCGCGCTCCATCGCATCGTGTTCACCCGCCTACGGGTCGACCCGCGTACCCAGCTTTACTACGAGCGCCGAATCAAGGAGGGCAAGACCCGACGCGAAATCGTCCGATGCCTCAAGCGCTACGCGGCCCGGGAGGTCTTCCACCTGGTCAAACAGTTGCAGCCAGACCCCCGCCATAGGGGCTGTGTGAGAGAAACACCCCCGCTGGCTGGTGTCCGCGGGGGTTCCCCGCGTGCGGGGGCGCGCTGAAATGCCGCCACTCCGTCACGCTGCGCAGTTGCGGCGAGGCGGAGACACTCAGGAACTCCAGGCACGCGCTGCCGAGTGCAATGTGCCGTTGCTGATCCCGGTCAAGGAAGCTCTGGGTCTGCACCACCGCGATGGCAGCGTCTGCCTGGAGGCGCCCGGCGAGGAGCGCGGCAGACGTTGCGCCTTCTGGACGAGTACGAAGTCCGCCGCTACCCGGGCTCGTACCGCCACATCACCCTCTTCATGCTCGCCCACGCCTTCCTCGCCGCGATGGCCGCCGGGGCCATCGAAAGGGGGGCCGAAGAAACGATCACTGCATCCTCGCGCCCCTCACCGTGGCAGAAGTCCGGAAGCTGTTGGCAACTTGCCATCCCCCACCCAACACCCCATCAGCAGTGGGCTGTTCACGCGCTGAGATGGTCGCACTGGCGACGCCATCACCAAGCCGTCGCCCGCCTCTGTCACTACCGGAGCCGAACCCAAACACCACACGGATCCACCGATCCCGCACCCGGCCGAACGCCACCCCACTACACTCAAAATCACCTCCCTGACCAGCATGAATGGCGATGTGCTGCTGGAGTACCAAGGCACCGGGAACGGCACCATCATGACGGACCGGCAGGGCGATTGGGCACTGGCGCTATGGACCGGCGACGTGTCGTATGAGCCTTTGGCCATCAGTTCCGGACTCTGTTGCCGAGCGGTATGGTGCGGCCAGTGGCCGCCTTATCGGCCCAATCCCGAGGACCGAACGGCGCTCGGAATCACGCGACGCAAGAGCTGCGATCTGTTCGCCTGTGTCCGCAAGCGCCACCAAGAGGGCGTCGAAGGGCGGCAGGGAGCCTTCGGCATGAGTGATGGCGTCTACTGGGGTGTGACCGCCGCCGTCTTGAGGTGAGGAGACGCTTATGGCTCCCCGCCATTCTCGACTGGCAGGCAGAGCCACAAGTCTCCGGCTCTGTTTCGCCTCGCGTTCCAGGCCGATGGCGGTCGAAGGGCGAATGCCAGGTCGAGCTGGCCGATCTGAGTCCGGCTCTGCCTGGTCACTTCCCCTGCGATGCCAATTCCACCCGAGAGTATGAGTACGTGGCCGTAACGGGAAAATGGGTGGGATTGTTGACCTCGGGGCCCCTCGCAACCGCGAGGAGCCCCGGACCGACTTTCACGACGTCAGGTCATTGCCTCATGGGTAGGCGACCACATTGCTGGGAGTGGTGTTCGAGGCGGTGACCGCCCCCGTGTCGTTGATGACGTGGGTGATGGTGCCCATACCGCCGAGTGAGACGGTCAGAGCGTCGTGGAACTTCACGCCCGGGGTATTGGGCACCTCGAAGGCGTGGTAGCTGTTCACCGCCGGATTGACGTTGAAGTAGCAGTAGCTGCCGAGCCCCCACGCCTCGTGGGTGGTGACGCCCGCGCCCACCTTGTAGGCGGCGTACCCGTTGACCCCTGCCGCGCTCATCCACGCGCCCTGGTTGGGCACGTCGTACGGCATCTCGTTCTGAAAGAAGATCGTCTTGCCGTTCTGACCGTTCCAGACGACCTCGTGCTTCTGGTAGTGCTCGACGAAGAGACCGGTCGCCAGGACGCTGCTGCCGTTGACGATCATGCCGGTGTCCGCCGTGTTGGTCGTCCAGCCGACGGTGCCCGCGTTGCCGTGGTCGGCTCGCCAGGCCCAGATATGGTCGATGATCGTGTTGTTGCTGTTGACGATCAGGCTGGTCGTCGCCTTGCCGGCGATCTGGCCGCCGATCCGGAAGAACACGTCCTGGATGGTCGTCGGGTTGCCCGCGTGGGTGGCGGACGATCCGGCCGGGCCGACGGTCAGCAGCGCCGCCGAGTTGGTGGTGCCGGCGTCGATCAGCAGGCCCTTGAGACGGACTCCGTCCACGTCGGCGACCTGGATCGCGTTGACGCCGTTGTCCGGGACGAAGGTCGGGTAGCCGATGCCGAGGACGACGGTGTTGGCCCGGGTGATGTTCAGCGTCTGGTTCAGGTGGTAGACGCCCGGGGTGACGAACAGGTTGCAGCCCTGGGAGAGCGCGTTGTTGATGGTCGCGGCGGTGTCGCCGGCCTTGACCACGTAGAACTGGCTCATCGGCTGCGAAGTGCCGGGAGTGCTGCCGTTCGCCCAGCTCGCGCCGGAGGCGTTGGTCCGCAGCGACGGAAGGAACACACGGTATTTTCCGGCGCCGTCGACATACAGGTACGGCACGTCGCGGGAGACGGGGGTGGTGGCCAGGGTGGTCTCGGGCGGGTTGGGGAAGGTGTTCGCGGGAGCACCGGTGGTGCCGGAGAAGACCATGTTCCACACGCCGCCGGCCCAGCTGCCCAGGTTGCTGTCCCGGGTGTACCACTGCTGCTGCGAGATGGACGCCGCCTGGCCGCTGACCTTGGTGTCGGCGACGTAGCCGCCACTGGCCCAGCCGTAGCTGGCCGGGTAGAGCTGCAGATCGCCGTGAACGTCGATCCGGCGGAACGGGGCGGCCTGGGCCACGGCCCAACGGTTCCCACCGACCGGGTTGATGGCCAGGTTCTCGGCCGAGCGCCAGAAGTTCTGCGTCGCGTTGCCCGCGTCGGAGGCGTTGAAGGCGTCCACGGTGACGTGTCCGTTGATCGTCACGTCGTCCGGGTTCTGCCCGAGACCGGCCACCGAGGTGTAGAAGCCGACGTTGTCGTCGACGGCGTACGTACCCGGCTTGAAGAGCTGTGCCACCCGGTTCTCGCTGAACTGCGCGGTGGTGGTGTCCTTCATCTGGGCGAACTGTGCGTCGAGTTGGGCCTGGATGGTGGCACTGGACATGGTCGGGTCGTAGATGTGAACGTTCGGGCCGAAGTTCGGTATGTCCGACTGGGTGGGGCAGCCGGCCGATGTGCCGATCGTGTAGGTCGCGCTGGCGACGGCGGAGTCGGTGAGGCCGGATTTGATGGCGATGGCCTTGACGGTGGTGGTGGCCGTGACGCTGATCGGTGCGCTGTAAAGGGTGGACGTGGCGGAGGGGGTGGAGCCGTCACGGGTGTAGCGGATGGTCGCGCCCGCGGTCGTGTCGGCGAGCGTCACGCTCTGGGCCGATGTGTAGGTGCCCGCCGCCGGAGTGAAGGTCGGTGTGGCGACAGTGCCGGTGCCGCTACTGCCCTGGGTGTACGTGTAGTGGGGCGTGTCGTACTGCGGCCCGCTCTTCTCGTAGGTGAACCAGTACTCCAGGACAGTGCCGTTGGTGAGCGAGCCGACGGTCTGTGTCCAAGTGCCCGCGTTGTTGGTCATGCGGACGTTCTGTTGGTCGGCGCTGTTGACGAGGTAGTGCACATCGACGTAGATCGCAGCTGTGGTCGGTGTGAACGATATCTGCGCCTGCGTCGCGCTCAGTTGCGTGACGCTCTGGGTGTAGTCGGGGGCGGCTGCCGAGGCGGGAGCGGCGGTCTGGTTGAGGCCGAGCAGTCCGACGAGCGCGAGTACGAGTGCACTCAATAAGGCGATGATGCGTTGGTTCGGACGTGGCGGGGGTCTCATGCGGCCGGGAAGGATGGTCGTGCGCATGGGCGGGAGTCCTTTCGCCTGGTTTCGTGAAGTGAACACCGGGTCAGCGCGGAAGGGTGAAGACGGTCTCGAAACTGCGATTTGATCGTCTTCCCAGCTCTACAGACCTTTGAATCAGCCTATTGAAAACGCTCTCAATCTGCGGATCAGCGAGGCATTGGATCTGTTAAGGCAGTGTTGAGTGGCAACGGCGAGCCGTCAAGACGATGCGCATGCTTCAACTCTTGAACGCAAACTGGGCCGACTGTGCCACCTGCGCCAAGTCGCGCCCATGTTCGACCGCACGAGTGGTTGGTTCACGAATTGTTGAACCTGGCCTCTGGCTCACCGGATGAGGTCCACATCGCCGACTCCGGAGGAGCCGTGCAGGACGAGAGGGAGGGCGGCGACAGGATCACGCGCCTCATCCGGATCGGCGCGGGGCTCCCGGGGTGTGGGCACCGTTCTTGCCCCCGATCGCCGGCCTCGGCCTCGACTCATAACCTCCGGCTGCGGCAATGCGCCGTGATTTTCCGGGTGGCGGCGACAATTTTTGCATAGGGGAGCCCGGATGCGTCGAACATGACCGAGGTGGAACCGAGTTCCACCGCCGTGTGCGAGAGACCGACCGATTCCGCGTGGTCGAGATGGACGGCCGCCGGGACGCTCGCAGCCTGCGCGATGGCCGGTGAGGCGAGGGCGATCGGTGCGGGGGAGCCGTGGCAGTGGGTGGTGTTCTCGTTGATCTGCAGGATCATCGACGCCCGGCCGCCTCCGCGCCGGTGACGATGGCCTGCGCGTGCTCCCACGGGATGACGTTGAACGCTCCTACGCCCACGGTCCTTCCGGCCGCGTCGTCGGCGACCTCATGGGTTGCTGCGAGGGGCATGGAGTGTGGGTGCGCCGTGATTCGCCCGCGACCGCAACCAGTTCGTCGGCATGCCAGTCGCTCGCAGTTCATCGCGACAGCCGATGGCCGGGGCCGCCGGAGAAGTCGGTCACGACCGCGGGCCGGCCCAGGGCGGAGAGCACCCCGGGCGACGTTGATGCCCTTGCCGCCGGCGCGCTCGTGCACGGTGTCGACGCGGGATGTCTCCGGGTCTTTGCGTCGTGGGGTGGGGCGCCACATGCGTGCAGCGGTGTCGCGGAGCCCCACTCGTGCATGGCCCGTGGCCGACCCGGCAGTCACCCGACGGTGCGTAGTTCCCGTCAGGGGCCGGGCAGCGGCGTTTTTGGATGGCCCGGGCTCTGAGCCGGCGAAGCCCCGTTCATAGGCGTCGGCTTCCGTGCCGCTCGCGTCGGCGAGCCCGACCATGACGTGGAACAGCAGCCCGCAGGCTGCGCCGGTGTCCCGGCCCGCGGCGGTTCCTGCGCGAATGGCGTTCTTCATTGACATGCCCGGAACAGCGGAGGTATATACCAAGCACCCTCGTGAGAGCGCTCTCTGGAGGAATCCGGCGCTGAGCGAGGCATGCCAGGCACGTCAACGTCCGCAGGTTCCCCACCCTGTTCAGGAGACATCATGCCGAGCAAGCCCCTCGCGCCGGCGCACCTACGGCCCATGCGGTACCGGCACAAACCCCTCCCCGTTCTCGCGCTCCTGGTCGCCTTGCTGGCGGCCCTCGTTCTCGTGGTCGATCAGCCCTCCGCCCATGCTGCCGACGCACTGCTGTCGCAGGGCAAACCGGCCACCGCCTCCTCGGTCGAGGCGGCGGGAACTCCCGCCTCGGCGGCCGTGGACGGCTCCACGACCACCAGATGGTCCAGCGCGTTCAGTGATCCGCAGTGGCTTCAGGTCGACCTCGGCGCCACGGCTCAGATCAGCCGCGTGGTGCTGAACTGGGAGGCCGCGTACGGGACCGCGTTCCGGATCGAGACCTCCGCCGATGGCACCAGCTGGACCTCGGTCTACTCCACCGCTGCCGGCCCCGGCGGAGTCCAGACGCTCAACGTAACCGGCTCCGGCCGGTACGTCCGGCTGTACGGCACCGCCCGGGCCACCCCGTACGGCTTCTCGCTCTGGGAATTCCAGGTCTACGGCACCGGTGGCACCACCCCGCCGCCCACTGGCGGCTTCTGGGGTGACACCAGCAAGATCCCGCCGGCCAAGAACGCCGTGGAGGTCGCGATCCTCAACCGGACCAACGGTGCCTACCCGGACAGTCAGGTGTACTGGAGCTTCAACGGTCAGACGCACTCCATCGCGGAGCAGCCCTACCTGGACATGCCCGCCAACTCGGCCGGCCGGATGTACTTCTACGTCGGTTCACCGACCAGCCAGTACTACGACTTCATCGAATTCACCGTCGGCGGAGGTGTGTTCAACGGCAACACCACCCGCGTGGACGCCTACGGTCTGCCTCTTGCGATGCGTCTGCACTCCACGGACGGTTACGACGTCCAGGTCGGGGAGACCCAGGCTTTCTTCAGCAAGTCCCGCACCCAGGTCTTCCAGGACTTCATCAACGCCGTCCCGCAGGAGTTCAAGATTCTGGCGCAGAGTCAGGCCCCGTACCGGATCATCGCTCCGGGCAGTGACGCGAGCTTCCGGCCGGGCGGCGTGAACGCGAACTACTTCACCTCGTACGCCCAGTCGGTCGGAGTCAACGAGACCACCCAGTACATCTTCGGCTGCGCCGGGAGCATGGCCGGCAACCCCAACATGTGCGCGGCGCTCAACCGGCACGTCGCCACGCTGCCGTCCTCGGGCCAGTCGGACCCGAGCCGCTTCTACCAGTCCGCCCCCGCCAATTACTACGCCAAGTTCTGGCACGACAACGGCATCAACAACCTCGCCTACGGCTTCCCGTACGACGACGTGGCGGGCCAGTCCTCCTTCATCTCACATGCCAGCCCTCAGTGGCTGTCCGTGGCTGTCGGCTTCTGACCTTTGGGATGCACGATGCTGGATTGAGTCTCCCGTGCTTGGATGGTGCTGGGATAACCCCTGCGAAACCCGTGTTTCCGCAGGTGGGAGCTCTGCGCCACGGATTCCGCTTCAATGTGTAGCGGGTGACATATCGCCACGTCGCTGATTGAGCAGTTGAGGCGAGACTCAGTGCCTGCGTGTTCGGCCCTCGGCGGTCCGTCGAAAGGGGCCTGCCCGGAGTCACGTCGGGCAGGCCCCTTTCGAATTTTCGGTGGAGAATGCAGGTTTGTGCTTGAACGCGTCCTTCGCCTTTTCCTTGGCCTCGCGGGCATCACCCGTGCTCTTCTCACCTGCCCCTCAGCAGCCATACGGTCGTTTCCGATGGCGCTTCCCACGGCTTCCTTGGCCTTGCCCTCGGCCTGCTCGCTCTTTGCCTTGGCCTTCTCGCCGACGGTCATGGAAGAGTACCTCCTGATAGCTCGTGTGCCGCTGTCGCGGTAACCGCTTGTGCCCCGGCGTTCCTTTCACAAACAAAGCGTATTCGGTGAATGGCGATGGAATTGCAGGGCAGACGGGCGTGCAGGAGGTTGATAAACATGGTTCCCCTGCTGCTTGTTCTGCTTCTTGCACTGCTCCTCTTTGGTGCCGGCTTCGCCATCAAGATCCTCTGGTGGGTCGCCGTCGCCGTCCTGGTGCTGTGGCTTCTCGGCTTCGTCATGCGCTCCACCACTGCCGGTGGTGGCCGAGGTCGTTGGTACCGATGGTGATCTGACCCGCAGCGCGCCTTCATCACGGGGTCCGGCCGATATGACGGCCGGACCCCGTGCGCATGCCGGACGTGAGGCGACCTGGTGCGTAAGAGGCCATACAGTCCATAGGCGTCCCAAACGGCAGCAGAGTAGGCGTGTTGTAGTCGGGGGCGGGACAGGCACGCGCGATGGAACCCGCGCGACCTCCTGCCGTGTCCCCGCCCCGGCCTTACCGGCGGCCGTGAGCCTAGCCGGGCTGCGGAGGTGCCGTGGGGCGACTCCCGGACGCGGTGGCCGGCGACCGGGACGCGGCTACCGACGTGGCCTGGTAGGAAGCGACCACGGCCGAGCTGATCCGTCGCAGCCCCGACCACGCCCGTACGGACCTCCCGTTGCCTTTCAGCGTCGGCTTCCGTTCGAAGCCTGACCCTGGGGAGTCGTAACAGTGCTTCTATACCTGGATGCGGAGAGCGGCTCAGAGCCGGGCAGGGGCGGGGCCTTCTCCTCCCGGACTCCTGTACCACGAGGCCGGCTTCTTGTACGCGCCCCGTCCTCAACGCCGCTTGTGCGGGCCGGCTTGACCTGACAGGCCGCGGTGAACAAGGTCGCGGACGACCATGCGGCGGGCCGTCGCGGCAGCGTGTCCACCGGTGACCGAAGCCGTTTCCGGTTCTCAGCGGCCAGATGCGGCAACTCGCAGTGCGCTACGTCTCGTTCTGCGGCAGGGTCGCCAGGGGGCGCCTACCTGTGGCCGACCGGCCCCGCCGACCGGCCCTGGAACCGCCCCGGTGGGTGGCTTTCGTGCGCCGCCGGGAGGACGTTCGGTCTGTGGGGCCGCGGGTACGGCGTGCCTTCGCTTCACGCGCGCGGCGCCGGCTGGCTCGCGCGGCGCCTGCGGTTCGCCATTGTGCCAGGGCGCCGGTCGGCTCACAGGAAGCGCCGGATCGGGGTGACGGCGGCTTCCTTGGCGCGTTGCAGCACTGCCCGTCGTCTCCATCGAGTGAGCTCGATGCCCACGCTGTGGCGCAGGTCCGCCTCGTAGTCGCGGTCGAGGGAGGCAGTGAACTCCTCGTCCAGGACGGCGAGCATCACTTCTTCGTCGTGGTCCATGGACCGGCGGTTGAAATTGGTGGATCCGATGAGGGAGGCGACCGAGTCCACGGTGATGATCTTGGCGTGCATCATGGTCGGCTGGTACTGGCGGATGTGCACGCCGGCCTGCAGCAGACGCGTGTAGTGGTGTTGACCGGCGAGCTGGCAGGCGCGCTGGTCGGTGTGGGGGCCGGGCAGCAGGATCTCGACATGCACGCCGCGACGTGCGGTCTGGCACAGCAGGTCGATGAAGTAGGTGTCAGGGGCGAAGTAGGCGGTGGCCAGCCGGAAGCGTTCCTCGGCGGAGGTGAGCATGACCCGGATAAGGGTTTGCATGTCCTGCCAGCCGATGCTTGCGGAGCCGCGCACGACCTGCACCACCGACGAGCCGGCCTGCGGGTGTTCCGTGAAACGGTCGCGGTCATCGAAGAGTTCGTCGTGACACTCGGCCCAGTTCTGCGCGAACGCGGCAGCGATGCCGTCCACGGCCGGGCCGCGCACCTGGACGTGGGTGTCGCGCCACTCGGCAGGGTTGCGGGCATTGCCGCTCCATTCCTCCGCGATGCCGACGCCGCCGGTGAAGGCGGTGTGTTCGTCGACGATGAGGGCCTTGCGGTGGCAACGGTGGTTCTGTTTGAACGGTGACAGCCACACGGGTTTGCGGAACCAGGCCACCTGCACGCCCGCGGCGCTCATGAGGTCCAGCAGCCGCCGCTCGATCTCCTTGGATCCGAAGCCGTCGAGCAGCAGTCGCACGCGCACCCCCGCGCGGGCGCGGTCGGCCAAAGTGACGGCGAAGTCGTGGGCGATCTGACCCCGCCAGTACACGAACGTCATCATGTCGACGGTGTGCCGAGCTGAACGGATCGCCCCGAGCATCGCGGGGAAGATCTCATCACCGTTGCGCAGGGGCACCAGGTCATTGCCTTCGGTGGCGGCCACGCCGATCAGCCGCTCCAGGCGACGGCGTAGGCGCTGCTTGCGCGCCGCTGCGTCAGGCGCGGTGTCGCGCGCAGGGGGTGCCGGTATGCCGTCGAGTATCACGCCGAATCTCCCACTGGACCATGAAGACAGAACGTCACGGGCCGCTGGACGAGCCCGAACATCCACATTCCCGGCCGGCGCCGCGGCACTCCAGCAGTCTGCCTGGACCGAGCCCACCGACACCGCGACGCCAGCCGCACAGTCTCTGCTGAGGATGCCACTCAGGCGATCATCGTCGTGTCGTCACGACGCTCGTTTGACGCTCCAGACGTCCGCAAGAGTGATCAGTGCAAATCATGTGCAGGCAGCGACGACGCGCCACCGGTCACACCGGCCACGGCTGCGGATCAACGGAGTCTGCAAGGGCTACGGCGGCAGGCAGGTCCTGTACGGCGTGGACCAGCTGGCGCTGAGCTCAGCCCTTACCCCCCACATCCCCTGGTCCCACGGCCTGCTCTCCCTCGCCTGGTCCGCAGCGACCGGCGCCCTGGCGCTGCTCGTCCTCCACACGCACCGCCCTTCCCGCCCCCCGTGGTCGCGCAGACCGAGAGTCCAGACAGGGCGATCACGGTGTGGACGGTCTTCCTCCCGGGCCCTCGTTGCCGGCCAAAAGGCTGTCCCGTCATCGGTGTGCGTAAGGTGGTTGAGGCGAATGTCGTGCTGTGCCGAGTCCGCCGTCGAAGGTGATGGCCATACGCCGGAGCCGAGCTGGACACCATGACGCCGATACCCGCGAGCACCGCAGGGACCTGCCGTACGCCTTCACCAAACAGCTCCTCCTGGCCGCCCTCGACCTACATGCCCACGGTGCCCGTCCTCCGCGGCGAACCGGCACGCGGACACCGCGTTCTGGCCCCGTTCACCGGCGGGGCAGTGCGGGGCGGTGCGGGGCCCGCACAGCGCGAAGTTCTCGCGCGGCGGAGAGAGGCGTTCGAAGCCTCAGCCCACCGGCTCAGGAGCCTCGACAGTCTCCTGTTCCGCCCACTCGATCTGCCTCACGCGCGGGTCAGGCGGGTCCTACGGGAGGGGGTGTGCGCAGCGCGATCATGGCGACGTCGTCATCGTTGTCGTTGGGGCGGACCTGATCCAGCAGCAAGTCGCAGAAGGAGTCGAGGGGGCGGTGGGCGAGGGAGGCCGCGTGTCGGCGCAGCCGGTCAAGCCCGTGATCGATGGAGTGGTGCGGGGATTCGACCAGTCCGTCGGTGTAGAGCAGGAGCGTGGCCTGGGGTGGCAGGACGGTGACGGCATCGGGGCGAGGTCTGGTGACTCCGGTTCCGAGGAGCATGCCGTGAGCCTCGTCGAGGTAGCGGGCCTGACCGTCGTGGGTGATGAGCAGGGGCGGCGGGTGGCCGGCGTTCGTCCAGCGTAGGCGCCACAGTGTGTCATTCCCGAGGGTGAGCCTGGCGAGGATCATGGTGGCCATGGGTACCTCGGCAATGTGCATCACGGCATCATCGAGCCGTGTGACGACGGCGCTGGGTGCGGCCTCGGGGTGGGACCAGGCGAAGGCACGCAGCATGTTGCGGACCTGAGCCATGCCGGCTGCGGCGTCGAGATCGTGTCCGACGATGTCGCCAATGGCCAGTGCGTGGGCGTGGGCGGCCAGAGCGAAGGCGTCGTACCAGTCACCGCCCACGGATGAGGCGTCCGGAGCGGGTACGTAGCGCGCGGTCATCCCCAGCCCGGGCAGGACGGGCAGCTGGGGCAGCAGGTGGCGTTGCATGGTCTCGGCAACTTTGCGCTGGCGCTGGTACAGGCGCGCGTTGTCCAGCGCCAGGCCCGCCCGGCGGGTGAGGTCCTCCAGCAGCGGCAGGTCGGCAGGGGTGAAGGCGTCACGACGCTGGGCGCGGCCCAGGGTCAGGGCGCCGAGTACGTCCCGCAGTCCGCGAATGGGTGCGATGACGGCGGAGTGCATACCTGTCGCGGTGAACAGGCGCTGCTGCTCGACCGCTATGCCGGAGTCGGGCGGACCTTGGTAGGTGGCGGGGCCGGCGAGGGAGGAGGCGGCGCCGCGCAGGGCCCGTGACAGGGGCATCGGTGACTCTGCCGGCACGGGAGGCATCGGGCCCTGCAAGTCGTCCCGCTCGACGAGAATGCCGTCCTTGTGCTCCATCACGAGAACGCGTCGTACTTCGTCACGTTCGGTGAGCAGGTCGAACACGGCCCAGTCCGCGAGTCGGGGCACGGTCAGGGCCGCCAGTCGGTGCAGCGCCTCGTCCGCGTCCAGGGTGGATGTGAGCTGCGTGGTCGTCTCCGCCAGCAGGGACAGGCGGTCCAGTTCCGTCAGCGGCGCGGAGTGCCCACCGTCGGTGTGGCGCACGTCCTCTGGCTTCGGCTCGTACAGCATCGCCAGCGTACCTGTCCCGCCCGGACCGAGTGAGTAGGGCGTGACCAGCCAGGACAACTGGACGAGAGTGCCGTCCCCGCAGGCGAACCACTCGGCGTCGCCATGTCTGGTGTCCCCCGTGAGGATCGCCTTCCTCATCCGGCAGCGCGTGCGCGGCACCGAGTGCCCGTATCTGTCCCGGTGCAGCAGGTCGTGGAAGTCCTGACCGACGAGTTCTGAGGCTTCCCTGCCCAGCAGGCTTTGGGCCGCGCTGTTGACCGCGACGATGAGGCCATCGTCACCGACCGCGATGGCGGACGCCTGCAGATTTTCCAGCGTTCCGTCGAGCAGGACGCCAGAGCGCGCCTGATGCCCGGGCAGGGGAACAATTTCCCTGCCGGGAGCGGCGACGTCGTCCATGTCCCTCCTCTGTTCAAGCCCGAGTCCTGTCGAGTACCCCAATCGGATTCTGGCATGCATGGAAGGCTCGTCTTCCCTGCTGCGACTGCTCGAGCACATCCTGGTGGTTCAGGAAGAAGGTGTCCTTGAAGTCCCGAATGCCGGTCGCGAGTGATGAGGAGGAACGGACTGTTGATCTTGACGCTCTCGGCGCACGCACGCGGAGCAATGAGCCGGAAAACGGGCGACGCGACGGAATTCCTGACTGCCCGGGCCGAACGCAAGTCGGGCTGGTCAGCGTGATGTTGGTGTGGGTCGCGCAGATGCCGCCCGTGGGGGCAGCGGCCGCGTGAGTGGGCGTGGTGAGTTCATTCGGAGAGGCAGGCCACGGCTGCCAGCCACTGACCAGCAACAAAATCCCACAACCGCGACCCGGACGACTGAATCTCACCAAACCGAGAGATCGCAATCAGCAACACGAAGACCGACGCCACAACGGCACACCCAAGAACTCGGCGTCAAATGGGCAGCAGCGTGACGACCTGCGTCGGCTGCAATGGGTCAGGGCTCGGCTCAGGGGCGCTCTACGTCTCGCTCTCCAGCTCTTCCCGCACCTTCTTCTCCTCTCGCAGCTTCTGCCATCGCTGGCGCTGACGCTCGCCGTACGCCGCGTTGCGGACGGTGCCGTCGTCTTCGAGTCCGGATCCGAACGCACCCCCGACCATGCCCATCGAGCTGACGAACCAGGCGAGCACGGCGTAGTCGTGGACCGTTGCGTCTTGCCCGATAACCGTGCCGAAGGCCGACGGGGTCAGGATGAGCTTGGAGACGCCGAAGAGGGTGAAGAACAGGATCACGTACAGGGAGAGCACGCCGGAGGTGATCGTCACGCACGTGATTGTGTTGTAGAGGCGGGAGAAGGAGCGGGAGAGCGAACCGTGAGGGCGTTCCCAGAGCTCGTGATCGATGATGATTCACGCCGTGAGGGCGAGAAGGGACACCACAGAAGCCCCGATCAGGCGCCCCACGTCCATGCCCGAAGAGATTTTCCAGGTCGAGTTGTTGATCAGGCCGAAGGCGGCGGTGGCGAAGACACCGGCCAGTGCGCGGGAGAGGGTGGCGAAGAGCCGCCAGGGCCGGTTGGCTCGCACCATACCGGTGACGAGACTCAGATGTCCGCGCAGGCCGGGCACGATGAAGCGTTCCAGACCATCCTCGCCGGCCCCCGAAGCTTCGAGCCGGCCGGCTTCTTCCAGGGACGGAGCGAGATCGGCACGTTCCCGGGTGAGCATGCCGACGACATCCGCGACGACGCGCCGGGCGCGCCGTCGCATCCGCCAGGAGCCGAGCGCGGGCAGGGACACCAGCGCGATGCGGTCCGCCGGGCTCACCTCGACGCTGACCGGGCGCAGGCCGGCTCGTCGAGGCAGATCGGTGAGGAGGACTCCGGCCTCCCAGTCGCCCTCGGGGAGCAAGGGGCGTACGACGTCGGCCGCGGAGGAGACGTCCAGTTGCTCGTCCGCGACCAGGGGCACCGTGCGCGCCGTCACCCGCCAGTCGACGTCCGCGCGGACCCGCCGCCTCAGATCCTGCGGCAGCTTGTCGGCCAATTCCTGGGCGATCTCCGACGCCACTCCGGGGTCGGCGACCAGCACGATCCGCACCACGTGCGCCGCATCGGCGGGCAGGAAATCTGTCACGGTCTCAATCCGGTCGGGGGCGGGCACGCGCCACGGTTTTTCGCCCGAGGTCCCGTTGTAACGCCCCTCTATGTGGCAGTCGAGCGCGACAGGCGCAATGGCGCCCCCCGTCCCCCGATCAGGCCGGGACGGGGGGACCGGTGGCCGACGGACGGACGAGTGGCGCGGAGGAAGACGAGGAGACGCACTGAGTCACCTACAGCGAGCCGATGCTGACGGACCAAAAGGACAATCCTCCCGCAGTCGACGCGAGGTACGACCCTCCGACGAGACGCTCAGTCCCGCCATCCGCGCGTGCGAGCCCTTGCGCACGGGGGGTGTGGGCCCGCGTCTGTCAGCTCGAGCCGTTGGGGTGGAGGACGACCTTGGTCCAGCCGTCGTCACGGGCGTCGAAGTGCTGGTAGCCGGCGGGGGCCTGGTCCAGCGGCAGCTCGTGGGAGACGATCCATGAGGGCTTGGCCTTGCCCTGCTCTATCAGGGCACACAGCTGTCGGTTGTATGCCTTGACGTTGGCCTGGCCGGTTCCCATCGACTGGCCCTTGAACCAGTACAGGCCGTAGTCGAAGGCGACCTCGCCGTCCTCCTTGTACAGCTTGTCCGGGCTCCCCGGATCGTGCGGCACGAAGACACCCACGACCCCGATCTTCCCGGTGAACTTCACCGAGTGCACCAAGTTGTTGAGCGTCAGGTTCGGGTGCTCGACACCCTGAGGATCGTGCGCCTGGTAGCCCACGCACTCGCACCCGCGGTCGGCTCCCAGACCGTTGGTGAGCTCGTTTATCTGGTCGATCGGCGAGGCCTTGGAGTCATCGATGGGAATCGCACCGATCTGCTCTGCGAGTGCGAGCCGGTCCGGGTGACGGTCGACGACCATCACCTGCGCCGCGCTCTTGAGATTTGCCGACAGCGCCGCCATCAGACCGACCGGCCCCGCGCCATAGATGACAACGGTCTCACCCGGCTGCACGCCGGCCAGCTCCGTGCAGTGCCAACCGGTCGGGAAGATGTCGGACAGCATCACGTAGTCGGTCTGCTTCTCCCGCGCGTCCTCCGGCAGCACCAGGCAGTTGGAGTCGCCGTACGGAACCCGCAGGAACTCTGCTTGACCGCCGTTGTAGGGGCCCATTCCCGCGAAGCCGTATGCGGCACCGGCCATCGTCGGATCCACCGGTGTGGTCAGGCAGAAGGCGGTCAGCCCGTTGTCACAGTTGCGGCAGAACCCGCAGCTGATGTTGAACGGCAAACAGACGAGGTCCCCCACCCGCACACGGTCCACGCCGTCGCCGACCTCGATGACCTCCCCCATGTTCTCGTGGCCGAGGACACGCCCCGTCTCCATGTCCGTGCGCCCCTCATACATATGCAGGTCCGACCCGCAAATGTTGGTGGAAGTGATCTTCACGAGCACATCCGTCGGCCGCTCGATCCTCGCGTCCGGCACGTCCTGCACGTTCACCGACCGCGGCCCGTCATACACCAGAGCCCTCATGGGGATTCCCTCCTGTCCGATATGGATTCGCGAATGAATCAATCGCGATTGCTATGTATGCGC
Organism: Streptomyces sp. NPDC058231; assembly: GCF_042882275.1. NCBI lineage: Bacteria > Bacillati > Actinomycetota > Actinomycetes > Kitasatosporales > Streptomycetaceae > Streptomyces > Streptomyces sp. NPDC058231. The sequence continues at coordinate 143,339 of NZ_JBHVWN010000012.1, forward strand.
CGCGGGAAACGCGCACGGATACCAGCGCCGGTACACAACTGACCGACACGTGGTGAAGAGGTTTCGCAAAATGCTCACTCATTTACCGAGGAGCCGCACGGCAAAGTCCGGGCCACTGCTTCCCGGTGGCTCTGCGGCCGCAGCAGCAAACGCAACCGATGCGCCGTCCAGAGCACTCAACTAAAGCCTCCCACCGGGACACTGCATGTCAACCGGAGATCGGCGAAGAATATTTGGTCATCCCTACTGCAGGGCCGACCAACCGTGACGGAACTACGGGAATTCCATGTCACAGCACTGCGGGTGACGGTCGCGGAAGCCGGGAACGAAGAAGGACTGGACGACTCCAGGGCGCAGTGGTCCACGCCTGCCGTCACCGAGATCGCTGTGGCCGCCGTACCGTCTTCGCCCGGAGGCGTGTACACCTTCCTGCCGCTCGGCGACGACCTGCCCCCTCCGCTGGCCGGCCATCTCAACGCGCCCTTCTACACCAAGAGCGACCGCACGGGATACGACAGGGAACACCCGCTCAACACCATGCGCCGCGACGCTGCGGGTCAGCGCGGAACCGGACGCCTTCCATAATGGGGCAGCCCGACCAACTGCCGCTGGCACCGCTCGCACGACAGTTCTGGCGGGGCATTAGCCGGGTCGGCCCAGCACGATCGTCCACACTCGGGTCGCCACCTGGAGGTTGAGGCGGTCCTCGACGTTCGCGAGGTCGTTGCCGCTGATGTCGCGGATGCGCTGGAGCCGATAGCGCAGCGTGCTGCGGTGGATCGCGAGGGATTCGGCGGTCTCGTCGTAGTTGCCGCCGCAGTCGAAGTACCGGGACAGGGTCTCCACCATGGCCGCGTGGTGCCGGGAGTCGTAGTCGATGAGCTGCCCTAGCCACTCGTGGACGAACGTCTCCAGTTCCCGGTAATCGTTGCCAGGTCCCAGGATGCGGTAGAGGCCGAGCTCGTCGAAGAACGTCGTGCCGTAGCGCTCACGGGAGCGGCGGCGCACTTCCAGGGCGCGCTGCGCCTCCTGGTAGCGGTGGGGGATGTCGTCCAGGGAGTCGCAAGGGGCGCTCACTCCGATCGTCCCGGACCGTGTCCCGGTCTCCCGGGCGAGCGCCTCGTACAGCGCGCGGGCGTGCGGCCTGTCGTCGGCGACCAGGACCACGTGGTCGGAACGTCGGGTCAGCAGCGAGCGCATGCCCACGGCAGAGGCTGCCCGGCCCACGGTATGCGCGAAGGAATCGTCCGCAGTCCGGTTCAACCACTGCACCACGACGATGTAGTGGCTGCGGTGCAGGTCGTGTCCGACTGCCTCGGACCGGGCGTAGGCGCTCGCCTTGTTCGTCCCTGCCAGGAGGTCGTCGACCAGCTCGCGGTGCAGCCTCAGCTCCAATTCGGCCAGGTTACGCAGGTGCGCCAGCTCCAGGGCGAGCGACGTGGCGGCGTCTTCCAGCGCGAGCACGGTGTGCTCATCGGCCTCGCCCTGGGCATCGACCAAAGCCAGCACACCCAGCATCTCGCCGTGCGGGCGGACCAGGGTGATCAGTCGGTCCTTTATCCGCACCGGCCCGACCTCCCGGGCAACGGCGTGCAGCATTTCGTCCTGGCGCAGGGGGTCCGGTTCCGGATAGGGGTCGGGGCGGCTGGGGCCGGTCCAGGACCTCAGCCGACCGAAGCGGTCCTCGACCAGCGCGGGGAGTCCAGTGAGCTCGTGCAGTGTGCGGGTGATGGCTTCCTCGCCGCCGCCCGACGCAGCGACATCGGCCATGAGCGCGTGAACAGCCCGCTGGTACCCCAACTCAGCCACGACGGAGATCAGCTGCCGCTGGAGGGCTGTTCGTTCCTTCCTCAGCCGGTGCAGCTCCAACGCGTCCTCGCGTCGGCGGCGGTCTGTGAAGGCGACTGACAGAGCAGCAGCGGTGTGCCGGACGAGCGTGGCGAGCAGGGATCGCTCGGCCTCGGTGGGCCGGGAGCGGGACGTCACTACGAGGTAGCCGTGGAGTCCCTCAAGTCCGCGCAGCCCCAGGGCCCGGCCCCAGGGCTGGCCGGGTACGGCCACAGGGCCGTCTCGCCCAGCCAGCTCCCGCACCCTCCGGTCCACGGCCAAGGCATGGATCTGCCCGCCCCTCGGGCCGGGGACCAGGTCGCCGTCCACCCTGAGGTATCCGGCCTCGGCGCTGTATGGCCCCGCGGCGGCTATGTGGTCCATGGCCAGGCGCAGGATCTCGCCTTCGTCCCGGGTGTCGAACTGGGCGCTGGAGAGCACCATCAGTTCGTGGAGGGCATGGTCGGCTGGGGTCGGAACGGGTGGGCTGGGCTCTCTCCGCGCGGCCGTGGACTGCCGCCCGGCGCTGCCCCGCGGAAGGCTGCCCTCCCGGTCGGAGCGGTGGCGGTACAGGTTGTGCGCCCGGCTGCTGGTCATGGGATTGCTCCCTTCCCCCAACAGGCCCTCAGAAAGGTGAATGCGACCGTTCCTGTACGCCCCTCCGACCAACATACCCGAGATGTTCGGAGTCTTCGTCTCGTGCTCGCGGGGCAACGGGCTCCGTTGTTTTTTGACCTGCCGGGCGCAGGCGTAGAGACGCTTGGTAAGCGAGTCTGGGGCGTGCGGGTGGCGCCATGCGCACCGGCAAGAAGAGCTGGGCGATGGTCGAGAAGCCTCGCAGGCCCGTTGACACGTACGAGGCGGGTCCTGCGGCTTCGGATCGAGGTTTCGCCCCCCGTCCGCTCGATGCAGCCCAGCCGGTACGTCGTCGCCGGCGCTGGTGGTCCGCAGCCCGCCGAGCAGCCGTACGGCCTCGTCGACGACCGCTTCGTCCGGACGTCCCGCCCATACCTCAACGATCGGTTCCGCAGCGTCGGCGCAGGCCGCCGCATCGGGAGGAGTTCCTCATGGCCAAGGCAGTGGGCATCGACCTGGGCACCACCAACTCGGTGATCGCCGTGTGGGAGGGCGGCGAGCCGTCCGTCGTGCCCAACAGCGAGGGCAACCGCACGACACCGTCCGTGGTGGCCTTCACCGACACCGGGGAACGTCTGGTGGGCCAGCTGGCCCGGCGCCAGGCGATACTCAATCCCAAGGGCACCATCTACTCGGCCAAGCGGTTCATCGGCCGGCACTTCGACGAGATCTCCGACGAGGTCAGGGCGGTGGCGTACGACGTCGTCGAAGGCGACGGCGGGGCGGCCCGCTTCAAGGTGCGCGACAAGCTCTATGCGCCTGAGGAGATCAGCGCACAGGTGCTGCGCAAACTCGCCGACGACGCCTCCAAGCAGCTCGGGGAGCGAGTCACGGAGGCGGTCATCACGGTGCCCGCCTACTTCAACGACGCTCAGCGCACCGCCACCAAGGACGCCGGACGGATCGCGGGTCTGGAGGTGCTGCGGATCGTCAACGAGCCCACGGCGGCTGCCCTCGCGTACGGCATGGACAAGAAGCAGCACGAGACCGTCCTCGTCTTCGACCTGGGCGGCGGCACCTTCGATGTGAGCATCCTCGACGTCGGCGACGGCGTGGTGGAGGTGCGTTCCACGGCGGGCGACAGTCACCTGGGCGGTGACGACTTTGACCGGCGTCTGGTGGATTACCTCGCGGACGACTTCCAGAAGGAGAACGGCATCGATCTGCGCAAGGATCCGCAGGCGCTACAACGCCTGTTCGAGGCTTCGGAGAAGGCCAAGACCGAGCTCAGTTCGGTGACGCAGACTCAGGTCAGTCTGCCATTCATCACCGCCGACGCCTCGGGACCCAAGCACCTCACCGACTCGATCATGCGTTCCACGTTCGAGCAGATCACCGGCGACCTGGTGGAGCGGTGCCTTGGACCGGTCCAGCAGGCAATGGCCGACGCCAAGGTCGGCGAGAGCGACATTGACGAGGTCATCCTCGTAGGCGGCTCCACACGTATCCCGGCGGTCCAGGCCCTTGTGCGCCGGCTGACCGGCGGCAAGGAACCCAACATGAGCGTCAACCCCGATGAGGTCGTGGCCCTGGGCGCCGCGATCCAGGCCGGGGTGCTCAAGGGCGAGGTCAAGGACGTCCTGCTGCTCGACGTCACACCCTTGTCGCTGGGCCTCGAGACGCGCGGCGGAGTGATGACGAAGATCATCGAGCGGAACACCACCATCCCGGTGCGCCGCAGCGAGACCTTCTCCACCGCCGAGGACAACCAGCCGGCCGTCGATGTGGTGGTCCTCCAGGGCGAGCGCGAGAGGGCCGCCGACAACCGGGTGCTCGGCCGGTTCCAGCTCACCGACATCCGGCCGGCGCCGCGGGGCGAACCACAGATCGAGGTCACCTTCGACATCGACGCCAACGGCATCCTCAACGTCAGGGCCCGCGACCGGGACACCGGCAAGGAACAGGGCATCACCATCAGTGAGAGCTCCAACCTGGACCGCAGTGACGTCGAACGCATGGTCCAGGAGGCCGAGCACAACCGAGGCCAGGACCAGGCACTCCGCGAGGCCGTCGACGCCCGCAACGAACTCGACGCCGTCGCCTACCAGGTCGAGAAGCGCCTCGCCGAACTGGGCGACGCAGCGCCCGCGCACGAGAAGGCACGCGCCGAGATGCTCGTGTCCGACGCCCGGGCGGCGGTCAAGGAAGAGGCGGACGTGGAGCGCGTACGGACCCTGACCTCCGAACTCCAGCAGGTGCTCGCCGGGCTGGTGGCCCATCAGGGCGCCGCCGCCACGGGCGGTCCCGGCCAGGACGCCGCCGATGGTCCCACCAGTGGCGTTGGCGGTGGCGACGATGTCATCGACGCCGAGTTCGACAAGGACTGAGGCGCGCCATGCACAGCCACCCCCAGGAACCCGACCGGGCCGCGTCGGATCCGGTCGAACCGGTCCCGGAAGGCGCCGTACGCCCTCCTCGCGGGGACTTGCCGCAACCGGGCCCGCCGCCCCGGCCGGAAGCGGCGAACGACGAACCGGGGCCCGACGCCGCCGGCCCCGCGCCTGCCGAGGACGAGTATGCGACCGCGATCCAGGAACTGGAGGACCGCTGGCGGCGCGCGCTCGCCGACCTCGACAACCTTCGCAAGCGTCACGCCAGGGAACTGGAGCGGGAGCGGACGGTCGAGCGTTCCCGTACGGCAGCCGCCTTCCTGCCCGTCGTGGACAACCTCGAACTCGCCCTGACCCATGCCGGAGCCGATCCTGGCGCGATCGTGGAGGGCGTCCGGGCGGTCCGTGACCAGGCGGTGAACGTCCTTGAACTGCTCGGCTACCCGCGGCACGCGGAGACCGGCGTCGTCTTCGACCCGGCCCGGCACGAGGTGGTCGGCGTCGTCCAGGACCCCGACGCGACACCGGGCACGGTCGTCGAGGTGCTGCGCCCGGGATACGGCGACGGCGAGCGGCAGCTCAGACCGGCCGCGGTCACTGTCGCGAAGCGGGAGTGACCGGTCATGGCACGGGATTTCTACGAGGTGCTGGGCGTGTCGCGGAGCGCGAGCCAGGACGAGATCCAGCAGGCATATCGCAAGCTTGCCCGCAGGTACCACCCCGACGTCAACAAGGACCCGGGGGCGGAGGAGCATTTCAAGGACCTCAACGAGGCATACAGCGTCCTGTCGGACCCGAAGACCCGGGCCCGTTACGACCGCTTCGGCGAGGACTTCCGCAAGATCCCCGAGGACTTCGACGAACGGGTCGCGGCGGGTGGCGGCTTCCGCGGCGGGAGGACCGCGGGCGCGGGAGGCCCCCGTGTCCGGTACGCCACCGGCTTCGGCGACGACTTCGGCGCGGAGAGCATCGACATCGAGGACCTGCTCGGCTCCATGTTCGGAGCCGGCGCCGCCCGAGGTGGCGTCCCCGGAGCGGACCAGGAGGCCGAGCTGCCGCTCACCGTCGAGGAGGCGTACAGGGGCGGCCGTCGCACCGTCACGCTCGCCGGCCCCACCGGGCAGCCGCGGCGGTACGAGGTCGACGTGCCGCCGGGCGTGACCGATGGGCAGCGCATCCGGCTGGCGGGCGAGGGCGGCCGGGGTGGTGGTGACGCCCCCGCGGGCGACCTGTACCTGCGGGTGCGTATCCAGCCCGACCCCCGGTTCCGGCTGAACGGCCGCGACGTACACGTCCAGGTCCCGGTCGCCCCCTGGGAGGCGGCCCTGGGTGCGACCGTGCCGGTGCCCACGCCCGGCGGTGGCACGGCCAAGGTCACGGTGCCCGCGGGCTCGTCCAGCGGCCGACGGCTGCGACTGCGCGGCGAGGGAATGCCGAACCCGCGCGGCGCGAACGGCGACCTGTACGCCGAACTCCGCATCGTGGTGCCGCCCACCGTCGGCGGCCGGGAGCGCGAACTATTCGAGGAGCTCGCCGCCACCTCCTCGTTCGACCCCAGGAGGACGCGATGAATGACCGACCCGCGGGAGCGGCAGGCATCGGCCGGGCCGGCGTGGGCGATCGCCCGGCACGGACGGGCACCGACATCACCGCCTCGACGGCTGTCCGGTACGCGCTCGTGCCCACCCCCAGGCTCTCCCTGGACGCCGTGGCCCGTCGCTCGGGCCTCCACCCCGACCTGATCCGCCGGTTCGTCGCCCTCGGCCTGGTCGACGCCGAACGCGACGGCGCGGGGCGCCTGGTGTTCGACCCCACGGCCCCGGCGGACCTCGCTCGCATCCAGCGGCTGCGCTCCGGACTCTGCCTCAACTACGCATCCATCGGCCTGGTGCTCGACCTGCTCGATCGCATCAGCCTGCTCGAATCCGCCCTGCGCGGCCGCGGCCCGAGGAGTGAAACACCCCCATGGACATGAACCGTCTCACCCAGAAGTCCCAGGAAGCCCTCCAGGAGGCCCAGACCGCGGCCGTCAGCATGGGGCACACAGAGGTCGACGGTGAACACCTGCTGCTCGCACTTCTCGATCAGGAGGACGGTCTGATCCCACGGTTGCTGCAACAGGCCGGCACCTTGCCGAAGGAACTGCGCGCGGCCGTGCAAGAGGAACTCTCCCGCCGTCCGAAGGTCACCGGTCCCGGCGCGGCACCCGGCCAGGTCTTCGTCACCCAGCGCCTCGCCCGCCTGCTCGACGCCGCCGAACGGGAGGCCAAACGTCTCAAGGACGAGTACGTCTCCGTGGAGCACCTCCTGCTGGCCCTGGCTGAGGAGAGCTCTTCAACAGCCGCCGGGCGACTGCTCAAACAGGCCGGCATCACCAGGGACTCGTTCCTGAGCGCGCTCACCCAGGTCCGCGGCAACCAGCGCGTCACCTCCGCCAACCCCGAAGTGGCCTACGAGGCTCTGGAGAAGTACGGCCGCGATCTCGTCACCGAGGCCAGGGCCGGCAGGCTCGACCCGGTCATCGGCCGGGACGCCGAGATCCGCCGCGTCACCCAGATCCTCAGCCGCAAGTCCAAGAACAACCCTGTCCTCATCGGCGATCCCGGCGTCGGCAAGACCGCAATCGTCGAGGGCCTCGCCCAGCGCATCGTCCGCGGCGACGTGCCCGAAGGGCTCCGCGACAAGATCGTGTTCGCCCTCGACATGGGCTCCCTGGTCGCCGGCGCCAAGTACCGCGGCGAGTTCGAGGAACGCCTCAAGGCCGTGCTCAGCGAGGTCAAGGCCGCTCAGGGGCGCATCTTGCTCTTCGTCGATGAACTGCACACCGTCGTCGGCGCGGGCGCCGCCGAAGGGGCCATGGACGCGGGCAACATGCTCAAGCCGATGCTCGCCCGCGGCGAACTCCACATGATCGGCGCCACCACCCTCGACGAGTACCGCAAGCACATCGAGAAGGATGCCGCCCTCGAACGCCGCTTCCAGCAGGTCGTGGTCGACGAGCCGAGCGTGGAGGACACCATCTCCATCCTGCGCGGACTGCGCGAACGCCTGGAGATCTTCCACGGCGTGAAGATCCAGGACACCGCGCTGGTCTCCGCGGCCACCCTCAGTCACCGCTACATCACCGACCGGTTCCTGCCCGACAAGGCCATCGACCTCGTCGATGAGGCGTGCGCCCGGCTGCGTACCGAGATCGACTCGATGCCCGCCGAACTCGACGAGATCACCCGCCGCGTCACCCGCCTGGAGATCGAGGACGCGGCTCTGTCCAAGGAGACCGACGCAGCCAGTAAGACCCGCCTGGAGGAGCTGCGCAGGGAACTGGCCGACCTGCGCGGCGAGGCCGACGCCAAACACGCCCAGTGGGAGGCCGAACGGCAGGCGATCCGCCGCGTGCAGGAACTGCGCCAGGAACTGGAGCAGGTCCGCCACGACGCGGAGGAGGCCGAACGCGCCTACGACCTCAACCGCGCCGCCGAACTCCGCTACGGCCGACTCCAGGACCTGGAGCGCCGACTTGCCGCGGAGGAGGAGCAACTGGCTGCCAAACAAGGGCAGAACCGGCTGCTGCGCGAGGTCGTCACCGAGGAGGAGATCGCCGAGATCGTCGCCGCCTGGACCGGCATCCCCGTCGCCCGCCTCCAGGAGGGCGAACGCGAGAAACTGCTGCGCCTCGACGAGATCCTGCGCGAGCGCGTCATCGGCCAGGACGAGGCCGTCAAGCTCGTCGCCGACGCCATCATCCGCGCCCGCTCCGGCATCCGCGACCCTCGCCGCCCCATCGGCTCGTTCATCTTCCTCGGCCCCACCGGCGTCGGGAAGACCGAGCTGGCCAAGACCCTCGCCCGGACCCTGTTCGACTCCGAGGAGAACATGGTCCGCCTCGACATGAGCGAGTACCAGGAGCGGCACACCGTCAGCCGACTGATGGGGGCACCGCCCGGATACGTCGGCTACGAGGAAGGCGGCCAGCTCACCGAGGCCGTACGCCGCAAGCCCTACTCCGTTGTGCTGTTCGACGAGATCGAGAAGGCGCACACCGATGTCTTCAACACCCTGCTGCAGATCCTCGATGACGGCCGCATCACAGATGCTCAGGGCCGCACCGTCGACTTCCGCAACACCGTGATCATCATGACGTCCAACATCGGTTCCGAGCACCTCCTCGACGGTGCCACCGCCGAGGGCGAGATCAAGCCGGACGCCCGCGCCCTGGTGATGAGCGAGCTGCGCGGGCACTTCCGCCCGGAGTTCCTCAACCGCGTCGACGACATCGTGCTGTTCAAGCCGCTCGGTGAGCGGCAGATCGAGCAGATCGTCGAGCTGCAGTTCGACGAACTGCGGCAGCGGCTCGCCGAACGCCGCATCGCGGTCGAACTCACCGACCCGGCCCGTGAGGTGATCGCCCACCAGGGCTACGACCCGGTGTACGGGGCTCGGCCCCTGCGCCGCTACATCTCCCACGAGGTCGAGACGCTGGTCGGACGCGCCCTGCTGCGCGGCGACGTCCAGGACGGCGCCACGGTCCGCGTCGACGCCGAACACGGAGAGCTGGTGGTCACCTACGACCAGCCGGAGGGGGCCCGGGAAGCGAGGGCGGCGTGAGCACCACCCGGACGACGACCGTGACCTGCCCGAACTGCGGGCGTGACAACCGGATTCCGGTGGCCGCCGAGGGACGCCCCAAATGCGGCCACTGCAAGCAGCCCCTGCCCTGGATCGTCGACGCGGGCGACGACGACTTCGCCGAGGTCGCCGACAACGCCACCCAGCCCGTCGTCGTCGACCTCTGGGCCACCTGGTGCGGCCCCTGCCGCATGGTGAGTCCCGCCCTCGAACAGGTCGCCCGGGACCTCGCCGGACAGATCAAGCTCGTCAAGGTCGACGTCGACAAGAACCCACGGCTCAGCCGGCGGTTCGAGGTGCAGGCGGTGCCGACCCTGCTCGTCCTGGACCAGGGCGAGACGGTCGCCCAGCGGGCCGGCGCAGCACCCGCGCACGTCCTGCGCTCGTGGGTCGAGCAGGCGATGGCGGGCCGGCAAACCACTGCAGGAGAGTGAACACGATGGGCCGGCCACGCGGAATCCCCGCGAACCGCAGTCCCCGAGACTCCGGATTTGCACGGAATATATCCCCGGTTGATGGACGAACAAATCGGGTCGACGGCAGCATCGAACGAGTCGTGCACACCGTGCTGGAGGCTCTGAACGGGAGCGGCGATGCCCCGCCCGGGCTGGTGCCACCGCCCCGGAGCTGCGCCGCTGAGTGAAGGAGAGCATCGCGGGCCGCGGCTGAGCAGTCCCACCCAGGAAGGAGAACCCTGATGGCTACGATTCCCGACCCGCACCTGGCGATGGTGCGCCCAGTGACGCCGCGTACCCCGGAAGGCTGCGAGGAGTGCCTCATGGAGCGTTCCCCGTGGGTGCACCTGCGGCTCTGCCTCACCTGCGGGCACGTCGGCTGCTGTGACTCCTCGCCCCTCAAGCACGCCAGGCGGCACGCGGGCAGCGCCGGTCACCCCATCGTGCAGTCCTTCCAGCCGGGAGAGGACTGGCGCTGGTGCTACGTCCACGAGGCCATGGTCTGATGAGCGCGGCCGAGCACAAACAGAGTGCGGTCCGCGAGACACCGGACCGATACGGGGCGTTCCCGCGCCTGACACCGGAGCAGTTCGAGGACCTGACCGCGCACGGTGTGCGCCGAAGGACCGCCGAGGGCGAGGTGCTGTACCGCGAAGGCGAGCCGTTCCGGGAGTTCCTCGCGATCCTCAGCGGGACCGTCGAGATACTCCACGACCTCGGCGGGCCCGACGAGCGCACGGTGGCGGTGCACGGACCCGGCAGATTCCTGGGTGAACTCGGGCTGCTGGAGGGCCAGGCGGCGTTCGACACCGCCGTGGTGCGCGAGGAGGGCGAGGTCCTGGCCGTGCCGGTGGAGCGGCAACGCGCCCTGGTTGGCCGCGACCCCGTCCTCGGCGACCTGATCCTCCGCGCTTACCTGGGCCGCCGGTATCTGCTCATCGGCCTCGGCGCCGGCTTCCGGATCCTGGGGTCGTGTTATTCACCGGACACGCTGCGGCTGCGTGAGTTCGCCGCCCGCAACCGGCTGCCCCACCGCTGGGTGGATCTGGAGAAGGACAAGGAGGCGGAGGCGCTGCTGCGCCGGTTCTCCATCCGTCCTGAGGACACTCCGGTGGTCATCTGGAAGGGCGAGCGGGTGCTACGCAATCCGAGCAACGCCGAACTCGCCCGGCTCATCGGGCTGCCCGCCCCCTCGCCGGAGGCCGGGCGGTGCGACGTGATGGTGGTCGGTGCAGGCCCCGCGGGACTCGCCGCCGCCGTGTACGGGGCCTCCGACGGCCTCACCACGGTCGCCGTCGACGCCGTGGCCACCGGGGGCCAGGCCGGTACCTCGTCTCGCATCGAGAACTACCTTGGCTTCCCGTCGGGCATCTCCGGGGGCGAGCTCATCGAACGCGCGGTGCTCCAGGCCCACAAGTTCGGTGCCCGCCTCATGGTGCCGGCCCAGGTCAGCGGGCTCACCCCGCAGGACGACGAATACGTCGTCACCTTCACAGACGGGTCCCAGGCCCGGGCGGGCGCCGTGGTGCTCGCCTCGGGCGTGTGGTACCGCAGGCTCGAGGTGCCCGGCCTCGACCGCCTGGAGGGCGTCAGCGTCTACTACGCGGCGACGGTCCACGAGGCCAGTCTCTGCCAGGCGGATCCGGTCGCCGTGGTCGGCGGCGGGAACTCCGCCGGGCAGGCGGCGCTGTTCCTCGCGAACCACGCGTCCAGGGTCCACCTCCTCGTCCGGGGCAGTGACCTCAACGCGGACATGTCGCGCTACCTGGTTGACCAGGTGGAACGGCACCCGAAGATCGAGGTCCTGCTCCACACCGAAGTCCAGGGCGTCTCCGGGGAGGAAAAGCTGGAGTCGCTGACGGTGGAGGACAACGCAAGTAGTGAGCGCCGGGAACTGCGGGCCGCGGCGCTGTTCGTGTTCATCGGGGCCCGGCCGCGCACGGAATGGCTCAGGGGCGTGCTGGCCCTGGACGAGAAGGGCTTCGTCCTCACCGGCGCCGAGGCCCAGGCGGCGGCCGACGCGACCCGGTGGGCCTCGCTCGGCCGTGGTCCGTTGCTGCTGGAGACCACCCTTCCCGGGGTCTTCGCCGCCGGCGACGTCAGGAGCGGCTCGGTCAAACGGGTGGCCTCGGCCACCGGTGAGGGTGCCATGGCGATCCGCCTCGTGCACGAGCACCGGGGAAAGACGGGAAATCTGGTCCGCTCCGCCGGCCCGTAGGGCGCATCCGCGACATCAGCGGCAGCAACCTCGCGAACGTCGAGGACCGCCTCAACCTCCTGTTTTATACAAGAGTGTGGACGATCGTGCTTGTCTGGTGGTTA